>JBDTPG010000236.1:0-4515 GCA_039932815.1 Caldimonas sp. | reverse complement strand
CGCGCCGATCGCACGCCTGCTGCTCGACGAGATCGACGAAGGCACGGTCGAGTTCGTGCCGAACTACGACGGCTCGACCGAAGAGCCGCGCCTGCTGCCGGCGCGCCTGCCGTTCGTTCTGCTCAACGGCGCGAGCGGCATCGCCGTCGGCCTCGCGACCGAGATCCCGAGCCACAACCTGCGCGAGGTCGCGGCGGCGGCGATCGCGCTCCTGAAGGACGACAAGCTCGACGCCGACGCCTTGGCCCGGCTGCTGCCCGGCCCGGACTATCCCGGCGGCGGCCAGATCATCAGCCCCGACGAAGACATCCGCGCCGCCTACGCGACCGGCCGCGGCTCGTTGAAGGTGCGCGCGCGCTGGAAGATCGAGGACCTCGCGCGCGGCCAGTGGCAGCTGGTCGTCACCGAGCTGCCGCCCGGGGCGAGCGCGCAGAAGGTGCTCGAGGAGATCGAGGAGCTCACCAACCCCAAGGTGCGCGCCGGCAAGAAGACGCTCGGTGCGGAGCAGTTGCAGCTGAAGGCGAGCCTGCTCGCGGTCCTCGACGCCGTCCGCGACGAATCGAGCAAGGAAGCCGCCGTGCGCCTCGTCTTCGAGCCGAAGTCGCGCACCGTGCCGCAGGCCGATCTGATCAACGCGCTGCTCGCCCACACCAGCCTCGAGAGCTCGACGCCGATCAACCTGACGATGGTCGGCGGCGACGGCCGGCCGACGCAGAAGAGCCTGATCCAGCTGCTCGGCGAATGGGTGCGCTTCCGCGTCCGCACCGTCGAGCGGCGCTCGCGCCATCGCCTCGCGAAGGTGGCCGACCGCATCCACATCCTCGAGGGTCGCCGGCTCGTCCTGCTCCGCATCGACGAGGTGATCGCGATCATCCGCGGCGCCGACGAGCCGAAGTCGGCGCTGATCGAGCGCTTCGCGCTGAGCGAGCGCCAGGCCGACGACATCCTCGACATCCGGCTGCGCCAGCTGGCGCGGCTCGAGGCGATCCGGATCGAGCAGGAGCTGAAGGAGCTGCGCGGCGACGAGGCGAAGCTGAACGAGATCCTCGCCAGCCCGGCAGTGCTGAAGCGCACCGTGATCCGCGAGATCGAGGCCGACGCGAAAGCGCACGGCGACGAGCGCCGCACGCTGATCGAAGCGCAGAAGCGCGCCGTCGCCGAGGTGCGCGTCGTCGACGAGCCGGTCACCGTCGTCGTCAGCATGAGGGGCTGGGTGCGGGCACTGAAGGGCCACGAGGTCGAGCCCGGCCAGCTCGCGTTCAAGGCCGGCGATTCGCTCTACGGCACGTTCGGCTGCCGCAGCGTCGACGCGCTGCTCGTCTTCGGCAGCACCGGGCGCGTCTACTCGGTTCCGGTGGCGAGCCTGCCGAGCGGCCGAGGCGACGGCTTGTCCGTCACCTCGCTGATCGATCTCGAGCCCGGCACGCAGCCGGCGCATTACTTCGCCGGCACGCCGTCCGCGGTGCTGATGCTCGCCGGCACCGGCGGCTTCGGCCTGCTCGCGCGCGCGTCCGACCTGCTTTCGCGCCAGCGCGGCGGCAAGGCGTTCCTCGCCCTCGAGGGCGAGGAGAAGCCCTTGCCGCCGGCGGTCGTCCATGCCGACGCGTCGCGCGTCGCTTGCCTCACGCTCGCCGGCAGACTGCTCGTCTTCGGCCTCGACGAGCTCAAGCTGCAGAGCAACGGCGGCCGCGGCCTGACGCTCGTCGACCTCGACGGCAGCGATGCGGTCGTCAGCGTCGCCGTGTTCGCGTCGGCGCTGCGCATCGAAGGCAGCGGCCGCGGCGGCAAGGCGCGCGAGGAGGTCCTGCGCGCCGCCGCGATCGAGCCTTACGTCGGCCGGCGCGCGCGCAAGGGTCGGCGCCAGGACGCGATCCCGAAGGCGACGCGCATCGTCGCCGCCGACGCCGCCTGAGCGGCGCCCGCCGCGCTCGCAAGCCGGCCCGGTGCATCGGCAAGCGTCGGGCGTCCGGGCCCGTCAGCCGTTGGGGTCGAGCTCGCGCACCGGCCGCACCTCGATGCTGCCGGCGCGAACCGGCGGGATTCGTGCCGCCAGGCTCACCGCCTCGTCGAGGTCGGCGGCATCGATGAGATAGAAGCCGGCGAGCTGCTCCTTGGTCTCGGCGAACGGCCCGTCGGTCATCGTCAGCGCGCCGTCGCGAAAACGCAGCGTCGTCGCCGTGTGCACCGGATGGAGCGGCTCGGCGGCGATGACGCGGCCTTCGGAATGCAGGCGCGCGCTGGCCGCCAGGCATTCGCTGTCGGGCACGGCGTTCCACTTGTCGTCTTCGAGATAAACCAGGCACAGGTACTTCATCGGTCTTCCTTGGGCGAGAGGATCACTCGACTGGTCGAACAACGCGCGTCGGGATCGACATCACGGCGGCAGTTCGCGCAGCCGCGCGGCCAGGAACGCGCGCTCGGGTTCCTGGCGCGCCAGGTCGAGCGCGCGGCGGTACGACGCGCGTGCGTCGGCGTGGCGGCCGAGGCGGCGACAGATGTCGGCGCGCGCGGCATGGGCGAGGTGGTAGTCCTGGAGCTGGCCGTCGGCGAGCACGGTCTCGATCAGCGGCAGGCCTGCGGCGGGGCCATCGCGCATGGCGACGGCGACGGCGCGATTGAGCGCGACGACTGCCGTCGGCTGCAGCCGCGCGAGGACGTCGTAGAGGCCGACGATCTCGGCCCAGTCGGTCGCATCGGCACTCGCCGCGCTCGCGTGCACGGCGGCGATCGCGGCCTGCAGCGCATACGGCCCGACGGGGGCGGCGCGCCCCTCGGCGCCGAGGGCGCGCTCGACCCACGCCAGGCCTTCCTCGATCTGCGCCCGGTTCCAGAGCGACCGGTCCTGCGCCTCGAGCACGATCAGCTCCCCGTCCGGGCCGGTGCGCGCGGCGCGCCGCGACTCCTGCAGCAGCGTCAGCGCAAGAAGTCCCATCGCCTCGCGGTCGGGCAGCAGCTCGACGACCAGGCGGGCGAGGCGGATCGCCTCGGCGGACAGGTCGGCGCGCGTCAGCGCTGCCCCGGCCGACGCCGAATAGCCTTCGTTGAAGACGAGGTAGACGACGCGCAGCACGCTCGCCAGCCGCGCGCCGAGGTCGGCCGCGGCAGGCACCTGGTAGGGGATTCGCGCGGCGCGGATCTTCGCCTTGGCGCGAACGATGCGTTGCGCGAGCGTCGCCGGCGGCAGCAGGAAGGCGCTCGCGATCTCCTCGGTCGTCAGGCCCGAGATCTCGCGCAGCGTCAGCGCGACCTGGGCGTCGGCCGAGAGCGAGGGATGACAGCAGGTGAAGATCAGGCGCAGCGGGTCGTCGGCGATCTCCTCGCCTTCGTCCCAGCGCGCGGCGGCGTCGGGGATCGCCTCGACGGCGGTCGCGACGTCGCCATCGATCGCCTCGAAGCGGCTGCGCCGGCGGATGCCGTCGATCGCCTTGAAGCGGCCCGCCGAGACCAGCCACGGCACCGGGTTGGCGGGAATGCCGTCGCGCGGCCATTGCTCGATCGCCGCCTTGAATGCGTCCTGCACCGCTTCTTCGGCGAGATCGAAGTCGCCGAGCAGACGGATCAGCGTCGCCAGCACCTTGCGCGAGTCGCGCCGGAACAGCGCGGCGACGGTCGCGGCGATGTCGGCGGGCGCGGCCCCGGCGTCGGCGGACACGGCGTCGCCCGCTCCGATGTCCTCAGGCGCTCGTGCGCAGGATGCGAACCAGCACGATCGCGCAGAGCGCGAAGGCGAGCGCCGCCCACATCGGGTAGGGAACGCCGAGCACGTTCACGGCCGCATCGGCGCAGCTCGCGCGCGTCTCGAAGACGTCGGGAAGCAAGGTATCGAGCCGGGTCGCGCCGACGATGCGGTCGGCCAGGGTGAGATTGCACGACGCCGACTTCGCGGCGACGAACTTGTGCCAGAACGCAGCGGCGATGCCGGCGGTGGCGAGGAGGAGGGCGAAGGTGCCGGCGACGCGGCTGCCGGCGGCGCCACGCCAGACGAGGCCGAGCAGGGCGAACACGCCGATCGCGACGAAGATCAGCCGCTGCAGCACGCACCACGCGCACGGTTGCATCTCGTACACATGCTGGGAAATGAGGGCGAGGGTGACGGCGCCGAACGAGACGAGGGCGACCAGCGCGAACGACAGCGTCGTCGCGGCGCCGCCGCGGGCCGGCCGCGAGCGCGTCATTCGGCGACCTGGGCGATCAGCTCGATCTCGACGCAGGCGCCGAGCGGCAGCTGGGCGACGCCATAGGCGCTGCGCGCGTGCGCGCCCTTCTCGGCGAAGACTTCGCCCAACAGCTCGGAGCAGCCGTTGGTCACCAGGTGATGCTCGAGGAAATCGGCAGCGCTGTTGACCAGGCTCGTGATGCGCACGATGCGCTCGACCTTGTCGAGGTCGCCGATCGCGGCGTGCAGCGTGCCGAGCAGGTCGATGGCGACGGCGCGCGCCGCCTTCTTGCCGGTGGCGGTGGTCATGTCGCGGCCGAGCTGGCCGACCCAGACCTTGCCGTCGCGCTTGGCGATGT
>JBDTPG010000235.1:0-4550 GCA_039932815.1 Caldimonas sp. | reverse complement strand
GACGCTCGCCGAGGCCGATCCAGCAGATGCGCGCCGGCAGGCCCTGGAAGGCGATGCGCTCGCCGGCCATGTCGAGCCAGCGGTGCAGGTGGCTGTCGTGCGGGAAGAGCTCCTTCATCTTGGCGTCGGTCTTGCGGATGTCCTCCGGGTCGCCCGACAGCGCGACCCAGCGGAACGGCCCCTTGCCGCGGCAGAACAGCGGCCGGATGTACGCCGGCACGAAGCCGGGGAAGGCGAACGCGTCCTCGATGCCTTCGTCGAACGCGACCTGGCGGAGGTTGTTGCCGTAGTCGACGACCGGAATGCCGAGCTTCTGGAAATCGAGCATCGCCTGCACGTGCGTCGCGCAGCTCTTCGCCGCCGCGTCGCGCAGCCGCGCGTGCTGCGCCGGCTCGGCCTGCGCCGCCTTCCACTGCGCGACCGTCCAGCCGGCCGGCAGGTAGCCGTTGACGAGGTCGTGCGCCGACGTCTGGTCGGTGACGAGATCGGGGCGAATGCCACCAGCCTGCACGCGACGCAGCAGCTCGGGCAGCAGCTCGGCGGCGTTGCCCAGCAGGCCCACCGAAACCGCGCGCTTCGCCTTGGTGTGGCGCTCGATGCGCGCCAGCGCGTCGTCGACGTCGCTCGCCTGCTCGTCAAGGTACTTCGAACGCAGACGAAAGTCGATGCGCGACTGCTGGCACTCGATGTTGAGCGACGCCGCGCCGGCGAAGGTCGCGGCGAGCGGCTGCGCGCCGCCCATGCCGCCGAGGCCGGCGGTCAGGATCCATCGCCCGGCGAGCTCGCCGCCGTAGTGCTGACGCCCTGCCTCGACGAAGGTCTCGTACGTTCCTTGCACGATGCCCTGGCTGCCGATGTAGATCCACGACCCCGCCGTCATCTGGCCGTACATCATCAGGCCCTTGCGGTCGAGCTCGTGGAAGTGCTCCCACGTCGCCCACTTGGGAACGAGGTTCGAGTTGGCGATCAGGACGCGCGGCGAATCGACCGTCGTCCGGAACACGCCGACCGGCTTGCCCGACTGCACGAGCAGCGTCTCGTCCTCGCCGAGCGCGCGCAGCGCGTTCAGGATCGCCTCGAAGCTCGGCCAGTCGCGTGCCGCCTTGCCGATGCCGCCATAGACGACGAGCGCGTCGGGGTTCTCGGCGACCTCGGGGTCGAGGTTGTTCTGGATCATCCGGTACGCCGCTTCGATCAGCCAGTTGCGGCAGGTGATGGCGCTGCCGCGCGGCGCGCGCACCGGGTGCGGGCCGACGACGGGTGCGGTGGTCGAAAGGTCGGGCATGGCGGTCTCCGGCGGCGACGGTCGGTGCCCGACTTTAGGCCTTTGCCCGGCCGGAAGCGGCGACCGCGCGAGCCCGGTTGTATAAGACCGCATGCCCGCCAGCACCACCGTCCGCACCGCCGACGTCGCCCCCCAGCCGTGGCGCAACGGCGGTGGCGTCACGCGCGCCCTCCTCGTCCGGCCGCGCGGCGACGACTGGCAGGTACGCGTCAGCGTCGCCGATGTCGCCGCCAACGGGCCGTTCTCGCGCTTTCCCGGCGTCCAGCGCTGGTTCGCCGTCCTCGAGGGCGCCGGCGTCGTGCTCACGATCGGCAGCGAAGAGCATCGCCTCGACGTCGACGGCGATGCCCTCGCGTTCGCCGGCGACGTGGCGGTGCGTTGCCGCCTCGTCGACGGCCCGACACGCGACCTCAACCTCATGCTCAGTCGCACCCCCGGTTCGATGCGACGGGTCGGCCGCACCGTCGCGTGGCGCCCCGAGGCGCGCGAGTGCGGCCTCTACGCAACCACCGCCGGGCAATGCGATGCCCACGCGCCCGACGAGCGCGAGCCGATGCCGGCGCACGCCTTGCGCTGGTGGCCGCAGGCGCCGGAATCGCTGGCCTTCGATGGCCAGGGCTGGTGGATCAGCGCCGGGGCGGTGGCAGAACCGCCATGACGACGACGCTCTGGCGCGGCGCCCGCCTCGCGACTCTCGCCGATCCGCGCGGCTGGGGTCTCGTCGAGCGCGGCGCGCTGCTTGTCGACGGCGGGGCGATCGCCTGGGCCGGCGCCGAGGCCGACCTGCCGACGGCGATGCACGCCGACGCCGAGATCGATCTCGGCGGCAGGGTCGTCACTCCCGGCCTGGTCGATTGCCATACCCACCTGGTCTACGCCGGCCAGCGCGCCGGCGAGTTCGAGCAGCGCCTCGAAGGCGCGACCTACGAAGAGATCGCGCGCGCCGGCGGCGGCATCCGCTCGACCGTCGCGGCGACGCGCGCGGCGAGCGACGAGACGCTGTTCGACCTCGCCCGCGAACGCGCCCGCGCGCTGATGAACGAAGGCGTGACGACGGTCGAGATCAAGTCGGGCTACGGGTTGAGCGCGGAGCACGAGGCGCGCTGCCTGCGCGTCGCGCGCCGCCTCGGCCGCGAGCTGCCGCTGGACGTGCGCACGACGTGCCTGTCCGCGCACGCCCTGCCGCCCGAATACGCGGGTCGCGCCGACGACTACATCGACGCGGTCTGCGCCTGGTTGCCGGCGCTGCACGAGGAAGGCCTGGTCGACGCCGTCGACAGCTTCTGCGACCGCATCGGCTTCACGGCGGAGCAGACCCGGCGCGTCTTCGACGCGGCGCGAGAACTCGGCCTGCCGGTCAAGCTGCACGCGGAGCAACTGAGCGACCAGCACGGCGCGGTGCTCGCCGCGGAATACGGCGCGCTGTCGTGCGATCACCTCGAGTACGCGGGTGCCGACGGCGTCGCCGCGATGGCTGCGGCCGGCACGGTCGCCGTGCTCCTGCCGGGCGCGTACTACTTTTTGCGCGAGACGCGTTTGCCACCGGTCGCCGGGTTGCGTGCCGCCGGCGTGCCGATCGCGATCGCGACCGACCACAACCCCGGCTCGTCGCCGACGCTCTCGCCGCTGCTGATGCTGAACATGGCGTGCACGCTGTTCCGGCTCACGCCGGAGGAGGCGTTGCGCGGCATGACCGTCGTCGCCGCGCGCGCGCTCGGCCTCGCCGACCGCGGCACGCTCGCCGCCGGCCGGCGCGCCGATTTCGTCGCCTGGGACCTCGCGCACCCGAACGAGCTCGCGTACTGGTTCGGGCGCAATCCGTGCGCGCGGGTCGTCGTCGCCGGCGTCGAGCGGTCGGCATGAGCGAGCAGGTGTTCAGTCTGGATCGCGGCACGGTGCCGCTCCTGGTGAGCCTGCCGCACGTCGGCACCGCGATTCCCGACGATCTCGCGCCCGGCCTCGTTCCGCGCGCGCTCGCGCTCGAGGACACCGACTGGCATCTCGCCGAGGTCTACGACTTCGCGTTCGCGCTCGGCGCGAGCGTGCTCGTGCCGCGTTTCTCCCGCTACGTGATCGACCTGAACCGGCCGCCCGAGAACGCGCCGATCTACCCCGGCGCGAACAACACCGAGCTCGTGCCGACGCGCTTCTTCAGCGGCGATCCGCTCTATCGCGACGGCCGCGTCCCCGACGAACGCGAGATCGAGCGCCGGCGCGACACGTACTGGCGCCCGTACCACGATGCGATCGCCCGCGAGCTCGATCGCCTCGTCGCCGCGCACGGCCACGCCATCCTCTGGGACGGGCACAGCATCCAGGCCGAAGTGCCGTGGCTGTTCGAAGGGCGCTTGCCGGACCTCAACCTCGGCACCGCCGGCGGCGCCAGCTGCGCGCCGGCGCTGCGCGATGCGCTGAGCGCGGTGCTGGCGGCGCAATCGAGCTTCAGCCACGTCACCGACGGCCGCTTCAAGGGCGGCTACATCACGCGCCACTATGGCCGGCCGCAAAGTCGCGTGCACGCCGTCCAGCTCGAGATGGGGCTCGCGACGTACATGGACGAGACGCGCGCGGCGCTGCCGGTCGCGCCGGTCGATCGCGAACGGATCGCGCGCCTGCAGCCCGTCCTCCGTGACCTGCTGCAGACGACGCTCGACTGGCGCCCCGATGCCGCCTGAGACGACGCCCGCACTGCTCTGGGCGCCGCTCGCCTGGCTGCCCGACGGCTGGCGCAAGCACGTCCTCCTGCGCGCCGGCGCCGACGGCCGCTGGGCCGAGATCACGGCCGACGTCGCCGCTGCGCCGGACGGCGCGCACGTCGTCGCCGGACCGTTGCTGCCCGGCGTCGTCGACGCGCACAGCCACGCCTTCCAGCGCGCCTTCGCAGGCACCACCGAGCGGCGCGACGCGGCGAGCGACGACTTCTGGTCGTGGCGCGAGCGCATGTATGCCGTCGCCTTGCGGATCGGTCCCGAGCAGCTGCGCGCGGTCGCGGCGCAGCTCTACGTCGAGCTGCTGCGCGGCGGCTACACCCACGTCTGCGAGTTCCACTATCTGCGCCGCGACCGCGACGGTGCCGAGTTCGCCGATCCCCTCGCGATGTCGTGGGCGCTCGCCGACGCGGCCGCCGACGCCGGGATCGGCCTGACGATCCTGCCGGTGCTCTACGAGCGAGCCGGCTTCGCCGCCGACAGCTTGCGCGATGAGCAGCGCCGCTTTCGTGCTTCGGCCGTCGAGACCTTCGATGCCGCGCTGGCCATTCGCGCCG
>JBDTPG010000234.1:0-4562 GCA_039932815.1 Caldimonas sp. | reverse complement strand
GCGGGATCACGCCCGACATGTTCAGCTTCAGCGGCAGGTGCGACGACTGGCCGCCGTAGACCTTGTTGCCGACCTGGCGCTTGGCGTAGTTGACGAGGATCTTGCGCTGTCCGCGCTCGACGAACACCACCGCGAAGGTGACGGCGAAGACGAGCAGCGTGATGAAGATCGCCGCGACGATCGACATCGAGCCCTGGTTGACGAGGCTGCCGAACTGGCCGAGCGCGTTCGGCAAGCCGGCGGCGATGCCGGCGAAGATCAGGATCGAGATGCCGTTGCCCAGGCCGCGCTCGGTGATCTGCTCGCCGAGCCACATCAGGAACATCGTTCCGGCAACCAGGCTCACGACCGCGGTGAGGCGAAAGCCGAAGCCCGGCGCGATGACCAGGCCGGGCGAGCCCTCGAGCGCCAGGGCGATGCCTAGCGACTGGAAGAGGGCCAGGCCGAGCGTGCCGTAGCGGGTGTACTGCGTGATCTTCCTGCGCCCCGACTCGCCTTCCTTCTTCAGCGTCTCGAGGGTCGGGACGACGTAGGTCATCAGCTGCATGATGATCGACGCCGAGATGTACGGCATGATCCCCAGCGCGAACACGGTGAAGCGCGACAGCGCCCCGCCCGAGAACATGTTGAACAGGCTCAGGATGCCGCCCTGCTGGCCCTGGAACAGCTGCTGCAGGGCGTTCGGATCGATCCCCGGCACGGGGATGTGCGCACCCAGCCGGTAGACGACGAGCGCGCCCACCAGGAAGAACAGGCGCCGGCGCAGGTCGCCGAACTTGCCGCTCTTGGCCAGTTGATTCGCGTTGGTTGCCACGGTGGTTCTGACTTCTCTCTATCAGGCGACCGAGCCGCCGGCGGCTTCGATCGCCGCCCTGGCGCCGGCAGTCGCCAGGATGCCGCCGCTGATCGCGATCTTGATCGTCAGCTCGCCGCTCTTGATGATCTTGACGTTCTTGGTCATCTCGCCGATCAGCTTGGCCTGCTTCAGCGTCAGCATGTCGACCTCGGCTGCGCCGAGGCGCTGCAGGTCGCCCAGGGACACTTCGGCGTTGTACTTTTGCGTCGTCGACTTGAAGCCGCGCTTCGGCAAGCGACGCTGCAGCGGCATCTGGCCGCCTTCGAAGCCGACCTTGTGGTAGCCGCCCGAACGCGACTTCTGGCCCTTGTGACCGCGCCCGGCGGTCTTGCCCAGGCCCGAGCCGATGCCGCGGCCGACGCGGCGGCGCGGTTTCTTGGCGCCCTCGGCCGGCTTGATGCTGTTCAGTTCCATGTTCTTGTCCTCGCGTGCCTCAGAGCACCTTCACCAGGTACGAGACCTTCTCGATCATCCCGCGCACGGCCGGCGTGTCCTCGAGCGTCGACTCGCTGTTGGTCTTGCGCAAACCCAGGCCGCGCACGGTCGCGCGGTGCGACTCGCGCGTGCCGGCGACGCTCTTGACGAGCTTGATCTTGACGGTCTTCTTGGCGGCGGATCGGTCGGTCATGTTCGCTCTTCCTCTCAGCCGACGATCTCTTCGACCGTCAGGCCGCGCTTGGCGGCGATCTCGGCCGGCGTGCTGCAGCGCTTCAGGCCGTCGAGCGTGGCGCGGACGATGTTGTAGGGGTTCGACGAGCCGAGGCTCTTGCAGACGATGTCGGTCACGCCCATCACCTCGAAGACGGCGCGCATCGGGCCGCCGGCGATGATGCCGTCGCCGGGCTTGGCCGGCGCCATCAGGACGCGCGACGCGCCGTGCTCGCCGACCACCTTGTGGTGGATCGTGCCGTTCTTGAGCTGCACCTTGATCATGTTGCGGCGCGCCGACTCCATCGCCTTGGTCACGGAGACCGGCACTTCCTTGGCCTTGCCCTTGCCCATGCCGACGCGGCCGTCGCCGTCGCCGACGACGGTGAGCGCGGCGAAGCTGAGCGTGCGGCCGCCCTTGACGACCTTGGTGACGCGGTTGACCGCGATCATCTTTTCCTTCAGGCCGTCGTCATTGCCTTCGGTCTGGGCGCGGGGGTGAAACTTTGCCATCTGGGATTCCTTCTAGCTGCCGCGATCAGAACTGGAGGCCGGCTTCGCGAGCCGCCTCGGCGAGCGCCTTGACGCGGCCGTGGTACGCAAAACCGGCACGGTCGAACGCGACTCTTTCAATTCCGGCCGCCTTGGCCTTCTCGGCGATGCGCTTGCCGATCACCGCAGCGGCGGCGACGTTGGCGCCCTTGCCCGCGGCCTTGCCATCGCCGGCCAGATCTTTCCTGACGTCGGCTTCGGCGGTCGAAGCGCTGGCGAGGACGCGCGCGCCGTCATCCGAGATGACGGCCGCGTAGATGTGCAGGTTGGTGCGGTGCACGGTCAGGCGTGCGACGCGCTGCAGCGCGATGCGGGTGCGCGTCTGCTTGGAGCGGCGAACGCGTTGGTCCTTCTTGGTGAGCATCTCGTGTCCCCTTACTTCTTCTTCGTTTCCTTGATCGTCACCTTCTCGTCGCTGTAGCGGATGCCCTTGCCCTTGTAGGGCTCGGGCGGGCGCAGCGCGCGAACTTCGGCGGCGACCTGGCCGACGGCCTGCCGGTCGAAGCCCGAGATCACGATTTCGGTCTGGGTCGGGCAGACGACCTTCACGCCGGCAGGCATTTCCTTGGCCACCGGATGCGAGAAGCCGATCTGCAGGTTGAGCTTGGTGCCCTGCGCGGTGGCGCGATAGCCGACGCCGACCAGGTTGAGCTTCTTCTCGAAGCCCTTGGTGACGCCGCCGACCATGTTGTTGACCAGCGCACGCATCGTCCCCGACATCGCGTCGGCTTCGGGCGAGTCGTTGGCCGGCGTGAACATCAGCTTGCCGTCCTCGTTCTTGACCGCGACGAGCGGATTCACCGGACGCACCAGCGTGCCGAGCGAACCCTTGACGCTGATCGTCTCGTCTCCCGCCGTCACGTCCACTCCCTTGGGAATGGCGATCGGCATTTTTCCTACGCGTGACATGTGAGCCTCTTCGCTAACTCGATCAGGAGACGTAGACCAGCACTTCGCCGCCGATGCCCGCCTGGCGTGCCTTGCGATCGGTCATCACGCCCTTCGGCGTGGTGACGATCGCGACGCCGAGGCCGTTCATGACGCTCGGAATGTCGTGCCGGCCCTTGTAGACCCGCAGGCCCGGGCGGCTGACGCGCTCGATCTTCTCGATCACCGGATGGCCGGCGTAGTACTTCAGCGCGATCTCCAGCTCGGGCTTGGCGCCCTCGCCGCGGATCGCGAAATCCTCGATGTAGCCTTCGTCCTTCAGGACCTTGGCAATGGCCGCCTTCAGTTTGGACGACGGCATCGCGACGCTCGGCTTTTCCACCATCTGCGCATTGCGGATGCGGGTCAGCATATCGGCGATCGGATCACTCATGCTCATGAATCGGACTCCTACCAGCTGGCCTTGATGATTCCGGGGATGTCGCCCTTGAAGGCGAGTTCACGGATCTTGTTGCGGGCCAGGCCGAACTTGCGGAACGTGCCGCGCGGGCGGCCGGTGATGCCGCAGCGATTGCGCTGACGGGTCGGGTAGGCGTTCCTCGGCAGCTTCTGCAGCTCGAGGCGCGAGGCGTAGCGCTCTTCGTTCGACTTCTTGGCGTCGTTGGCGGCGGCCTTCAGCTCGGCGTACTTCTTGGCGTACTTGGCGACCAGGTGCGCGCGCTTCTTCTCGCGCTCGATCAGGGAAAGTTTGGCCACGGTCTGGTGCCCTTCAGGTCTTGAACGGAAACTTGAACGAGGTGAGGAGCGCACGGCACTCCTCGTCGGTCTTGGCGGTCGTCGTGATCGAGATGTTCAAGCCGCGCAGAACGTCGATCTTGTCGTACTCGAGCTCGGGGAAAATGATCTGTTCCTTGACGCCGACGTTGTAGTTGCCTCGGCCGTCGAACGCCCGCGACGAGATGCCGCGGAAGTCGCGCACGCGCGGCAGCGCGATCGTCACGAAGCGGTCGAGAAACTCGTACATGCGAACGCCGCGCAGCGTCACCATGCAGCCGATCGGCACGCCGTCGCGGATCTTGAAGCCGGCGATGGCCTTCTTGGACTTGGTGACGACCGGCTTCTGGCCGGCGATCTTCGAGAGATCGCTGACCGCGTGGTCCATCACCTTCTTGTCGGACACCGCTTCCGAGACGCCCATGTTGAGGGTGATCTTGGTGATGCGCGGTGCCTGCATCGCCGAGGTGTAGCCGAACTTCTTGACCAGGTCGGGGATGACCTTGTCGCGATAGAACTCTTGCAGACGAGCCATGAGAGCCTCTTTAAACCTTGATCTCTTCGCCGCTCGAGCGGAACACGCGGGTGCCGCGCTCGACCGTCTTGCGCGACTTCTTCTCGTCGTCGCTGAAGAGCTTGATACCGACGCGATCGGCCTTGCCGGTCGCCGCGTTGAAGATCGCGACGTTCGACTGATGGATCGCAAGCGTCTTGTCGACCACGCCGCCGGTGACGCCCTTCATCGGGTTCGGCTTGACGTGCTTCTTGACGACGTTGACGCCCTCGACGACCAGCCGGTCTTCGTCGACGCGCGACAACACGGTGCCGCGGCGACCCTTGTCGC
>JBDTPG010000233.1:0-4601 GCA_039932815.1 Caldimonas sp. | reverse complement strand
AGGCGCTCGCGCCGCGCTTCAACATCCGCTTCGTCGACGACAAGAGCTATCCGTACCTGAAGATCGAAGCGCACCGCTTCCCGCGCGTCGCCTACTACCGCGGTGCGGTCGACCAGAAGCACCGCTACTTCGGCCCGTTCCCGACCGCGTGGGCGGTGAAGGACTCGATCCAGCTGATCCAGAAGGTGTTCCACCTGCGCACCTGCGAGGACACGGTGTTCGCGAACCGCACCCGGCCGTGCCTGCTGTACCAGATCAAGCGCTGCTCCGGGCCGTGCGTCGACTACGTCTCGCCCGAGGACTACGCGCGCGACGTCGCCAACGCCGAGCGCTTCCTGCAGGGCGAGCAGCAGGAGCTGATGGATTCGCTGCAGGCGCAGATGATGGCGCGCGCCGAGGCGCTGCAGTTCGAGCAGGCGGCCGAGGTCAGGAACCAGATCGGCTCGCTCTCGCGCGTGCTGCACCAGCAGGCGGTCGAGGACAACACCGGCGGGCGCGCCGTCGACACGGACATCCTCGCCGTGAAGGTCGACGGCGGGCGTGCCTGCGTCAACCTGGCGATGGTGCGCGGCGGCCGCCATCTCGGCGACCGGCCGTACTTCCCCAAGCACGTCGACAACGCGATCGACGTCGCCGCGGAAGGCGCCGCCGAGGACGAAGGCGAGGGTGCCCGCGCGGAAGCCGCGAAGACGCCCGAGGTGCGCGTCCTCGAGGCATTCATCGCCCAGCACTACCTCGAAGGCGGCATGCCGCCGCTGCTGGTCGTCAGCCACGCGGTCGACAAGACGCTGATCGAGACGCTGGCGGTGCGCAGCGGCGTGCGTGCGGCCGTCCAGCACCAGCCGCGCGAGCCGCGTCGCGCCTGGCTCGACATGTGCATCAACGGCGCGGCGATCCGCCTGGCCCAGCTGCTCGCCGAGGAAGGCTCGCAGCAGGCGCGCACGCGCGCGCTCGTCGATGCGCTCGATCTCGCCGTCGAGGACCTGCACGCTTTCCGGATCGAGTGCTTCGACGTCAGCCACACCGCCGGCGAGGCGACGCAGGCGTCGTGCGTCGTCTTCGAGGCGCACAAGATGCAGAGCTCGCAGTACCGTCGCTACAACATCGCCGGCATCACGCCGGGCGACGACTACGCTGCCATGCGGCAGGTGCTGGTGCGGCGCTACGCCAAGCTGGTCGAGGCGGCGGCGCAGGGCAACGGCCGGCTCCCGGACCTCGTTCTCGTCGACGGCGGCCGCGGCCAGGTCTCGGTCGCGCGCGAAGTGTTCGAGGAGCTCGGCATCGAGCTCGGGCGCATCGTCGGCGTCGAGAAGGGCGAGGCGAGGAAGGTCGGCCTCGAAGAGCTCGTCTTCGCCGACGGCCGGCCCAAGATCGCGCTCGGGCGAGAATCCGCGGCGCTGATGCTGATCGCGCAGATCCGCGACGAGGCGCACCGCTTTGCGATCACCGGCATGCGGGCGCGCCGCGCCAGCGTCCGCACCGGCGCCAGCTCGCTTGAGGAAATCCCCGGCGTCGGGCCGAAGAAGCGGGCCCGGCTGCTGCAGCGCTTCGGCGGCGCGCGCGGCGTCGGCGGGGCCAGCGTCGAAGACCTGTCGACGGTCGAAGGCATATCGCGTGAACTCGCGGAGGAGATCTACCGTGCACTCCATTGAAATTGACGGCGAACGGCGCGCGGCACGCATCGCCCGCTGGGCGCTCGCCGGGCTCGCCGTCTGCATCGCCGCGTGCTCGGGACCGGCGTCCGATCGCGGCCCCGGCGAAGCGGGCGGGTCGCAGGACGCTCCAGCGACGCCGGCCGCGGTGCCGACGACGCCTCCCGGTGCGGCCGCGCCATCCGTCGAGGCGCGGCGCTCGCTGGTGGCGCCGAAGGCGGGGCGAAACTGGGCCGAGGTGCGCCAGCAGGCCGCCGAGCGGCTGGTCGCGGCCAATCCCGACATCACCTACCTCGGCCGGGTCCCCGACCGGCTGCTGGCGATCCCGGTCCTCGAGGTCGAGCTCAACGGCGATGGCAGCGTGCGCCGCATCGAGATCCTGCGCGAACCGCGCGAGGCCAAGGACACGCTGAAGATCGCCGTCGACGCGGTCCGGCGCGCCGCGCCGTACGGCGACGTCTCGCGCTTGCCGCGGCCCTGGAAGTTCGTCGAAACCTTCCTCTTCGACGACGACCGCAAGTTCAAGCCGCGCACGCTCGATCGCTGAATCGGCCGGCCCCCGGGTCCGATGGGGTGGAGGACGCGGCCCGCTTCGGCACAATCCCGCGATGTTCTTCAACCTGCCGACGCTCTTCACATGGGCGCGGATCGTCGCGATCCCGCTCGTCGTCGGCGTCTACTACATGGATCTGGCGCCCGCGACGCAGAACGTCGTCGGCACCGCCTTGTTCATCCTCTTCGCGCTCACCGACTGGGCCGACGGCTGGCTCGCCCGGAAGCTCGACATGACGTCGTCGTTCGGCGCCTTCCTCGATCCGGTCGCCGACAAGTTCCTGGTCACGGCGGCGCTGCTGGTGCTCGTCCACCTCGGCCGGCTGCATGCCTTCATCGCCCTGGTCATCATCGGCCGCGAGATCGCGATCTCGGCGCTGCGCGAATGGATGGCGCAGATCGGCGCCTCGCGCAGCGTCGCGGTCCACATGCTCGGCAAGGTGAAGACGGTCGTGCAGATGATCGCGATCCCGTTCCTGCTCTACCACGGCACGCTCTTCGGCCTCATCGACACGCAGCTCTGGGGCACCGTCCTCATCATCGTCTCGGCGGTGCTGACGATCTGGTCGATGGTCTATTACCTCCAGAAAGCTCTCCCGGAAATTCGCGCCCGTGTCCGTTGAACGTGCCGGTGTCGTCCGGGCGATGCCGTGGATCTTCGTCCTCATCTGGTCGACCGGGTTCGTCGTCGCCAGGCTGGCGATGCCGCACGCGCCCCCGTTCGGCTTCCTGACGCTGCGTTTCGCCCTGTCCGCGGGGTGCTTCCTGATCTGGATCGTGATCGCGGGCGCGCAATGGCCGAAGGGGCGATGGCAGTGGTTCCACCTCGTCGTCACCGGCGTGTTGATGCAGGCGGCCTATCTCGGCGGCGTGTGGGCGTCGGTCAAGGCTGGGTTGGGTGCCGGCACGGCCGCCCTCCTGGTCGGCCTCCAGCCCGTCCTGACCGCCCTCTGGCTGACGCGCAGCGCCGAGGCGCGCGGTGCGTCGGCAGTCGTGGCGCGGCAATGGCTCGGCCTCGTCCTCGGTTTCGCCGGCATCGGCCTGGTCGTCTGGAGGAAGCTCGGCGGCGAGGTGACGGCGGCGAACCTGGCGATGGCCATCGTCGCCCTGCTCGGGATCACGATCGGCACGCTCTACCAGAAGCGCTTTCTGTCGCCTTGCGACGTGCGTACCGCGAGCGCGGTGCAGATGGCGGCGGCGTTCGTCGTCTGCCTGCCGCTCGCCCTGCTCGAGAGCGAACCGATGGACTGGCACCTGAACCTCGTCCTGGCGATGGCCTGGTCGGTCGGCGTCCTCACGCTCGGGGGAAGCTCCTTGCTGTACCTTCTGATTCAGCGCGGCGAGGCGACTTCGGTGACCAGCCTGCTCTACCTCGTACCGCCTTGCACGGCGCTGATGGCCTGGGCCTTGTTCGGCGAATCGCTGACGCTGCTGATGATGGCCGGCGTGGCATTGACCGTGTTCGGCGTGGCCCTGGTCGTCCGGCCCGTCGCCAAAGAGAAGGAGAAACCGACATGAAGAAGATCCACCGCATCGCGGCCATCGCCGGCGACGGCATCGGCACCGAGACCGTGCCCGAAGGGCTGCGCGTCCTGGAGGCGGCGGCGAGCCGGTTCGACATCGCCTTGGCGATCGACCACTTCGACTTCGCCTCGTGGAGCTACTACGAACGCCACGGCAGCATGATGCCGGACGACTGGAAAGAGCGGATCGGCGGCCACGACGCGATCTTCTTCGGCGCCGTCGGCTGGCCGGCCAAGATTCCCGACCACGTTTCGCTCTGGGGCTCGCTGATCAAGTTCCGGCGCGACTTCGACCTCTACGTCAACCTGCGGCCGGCGCGATTGATGCCCGGCGTCCGCTCGCCGCTCGCCGGGCTGGCGCCGGGCGACATCGACATGATGATCGTGCGCGAGAACACCGAGGGCGAGTACTCGAGCATCGGCGGGCGGATGTTCGAAGGCACGGATCGCGAGGTCGTCGTGCAGGAGACGGTGATGTCGAAGTTCGGCATCGACCGGGTCCTGAAGTTCGCGTTCGAGCTGGCGCAGTCTCGGCCGAAGAAACATCTCACCTCGGCGACCAAGTCGAACGGGATCGCGATCACGATGCCGTACTGGGACGAGCGCGTCGAGGCGATGGCCAAGCGCTTCCCCGACGTTCGCGTCGACCGCTATCACATCGACATCCTGACGGCTCATTTCGTACAGCGGCCGCAGATCTTCGACGTCGTCGTCGCCAGCAACCTGTTCGGCGACATCCTGAGCGACCTCGGCCCGGCGTGCACCGGAACGATCGGCATCGCCCCCTCGGCCAACATCAACCCGTCGCGCCAGCATCCCTCGCTGTTCGAGCCGGTGCACGGCTCGGCGCCCGACATCGCCGGGCAGGGCATCG
>JBDTPG010000232.1:0-4613 GCA_039932815.1 Caldimonas sp. | reverse complement strand
GACCGCGCGCCGCTTGTCGTCGGTCGCGACGCTGTAGAAGTGCTGCTCGACGTTGCTCGCCGTCGCGTTCGGCCGTGCCACCTCGACCAGGATGGGATCCTGCAGGTAGCTCTCGGCGAGGCGGCGGATCTCGGGCGAGAACGTTGCGGAGAAGAGCAGTGTCTGGCGCTGCTTGGGCAGATAGGAAAGGATGCGCTGCAGGTCGGGCAGGAAGCCGATGTCGAGCATGCGGTCAGCCTCGTCGAGGACGACGTACTCGACCTGGTTCAGGACGCAGTTCTTCGCCTCGATGTGGTCGAGCAAGCGCCCCGGCGTCGCGACCAGCACCTCGACGCCCTGCTTCAGCTGGAGCGTCTGCGGCTTCATGTCGATGCCGCCGAAGACGACCGCGACGCGCAGCTTCGAATGCGCCGCGTACCCCGTGATGTTGTCGGCGACCTGGTCGGCGAGCTCGCGCGTCGGCGTGATCACGAGCGCGCGCACCGGATGGCGCGCCGGCGACATGCTGGCGTTCTCGTGCGGCAGCATCTTGTGCAGGAGCGGCAGCGAGAACGCCGCCGTCTTGCCGGTGCCGGTCTGCGCCGCGCCCATGACGTCGCGCCCGGCCAGGACGATCGGGATCGCCTTGGCCTGGATCGGCGTCATCGTCGTGTAGCCCTGGTCGGCGACGGCGCGCTGCAGGATCGGCGACAGGCCGACCGCGGAGAACTTGAGGGAGGGGGCGTCGGCGTCGGCGCCGGCAAGGGGTTCGGCCGGAGAGGGCGAGACCGGCTCGCCCGAAAGCGCGGCCGGCGCGCTGTTCAGTTCATTCATGACGCAATTATCGCGCCCCGGCCCCGCGAGCGCCGGGCGGGGCCTTGGCGGGCCGCCGTGCGAAAAGGCGCAGATACACTCCGCCGTTCAGCCTTTGAACACGTCTGCACTTCCTGCACTTCCAATTCCACGACCGCGAACATGATCCTCGTCACCGGCGGCGCCGGCTTCATCGGCTCGAATTTCGTCCTCGACTGGCTGGCGCAGGGCGACGAGCCGGTCGTCAATCTCGATGCCCTGACCTACGCGGGCAACACCGAGAACCTGGCCTCGCTCGCCGGCGACCGGCGCCATGTCTTCGTTCGCGGCGACATCTGCGACCGACCCCTGCTCGATCGCCTCTTCGCCGAGCATCGGCCGCGTGCGGTCGTCCACTTCGCGGCCGAGAGCCACGTCGATCGCAGCATCCTCGGGCCGGCGGAGTTCATCCGCACGAACGTCCAGGGCACCTTCACGCTGCTGGAAGCCGCGCGGGCATTCTGGGCGCCGCTCGCCGCGGCCGACAAGGCGGCGTTCCGTTTCCTCCATGTCTCCACCGACGAGGTCTACGGCTCGCTCGGCCGCGACGATCCGGCGTTCCGCGAATCGGACACCTACGAGCCCAACAGTCCGTATTCCGCCAGCAAGGCGGCGAGCGACCATCTCGTCCGCGCCTGGCACCACACCTACGGGCTGCCGGTGCTGACGACCAACTGCAGCAACAACTACGGGCCGTTCCATTTCCCGGAAAAGCTGATCCCGCTGATGATCGTCAACGCCCTCGCCGGCAAGCCGCTGCCGGTCTACGGCGACGGCCAGCAGGTGCGCGACTGGCTCTACGTCAAGGACCACTGTTCGGCGATCCGTGAGGTGCTCGAGCGCGGCCGTGTCGGCGAGACCTACAACGTCGGCGGCTGGAACGAGAAGCCGAACCTCGAGATCGTCCACGCGGTGTGCGGCCTGCTCGACGAGCTGAAGGCGCATCCCGACGGGCCCTACGCGCGCCTGGTCACGCACGTGACCGATCGGCCCGGCCACGACCGCCGCTACGCGATCGACGCGGGCAAGATCGAGCGCGAACTCGGCTGGCGCCCGGCGGAGACCTTCGAGTCGGGGCTGCGCAAGACGGTGCGCTGGTACCTCGACAACGCCCAATGGGTCGAGCGCGTCCAGAACGGCGCCTATCGCGACTGGGTTTCCGCGCAGTACGGGGCCGCGCCGGCTTGAAGATCCTGCTGCTCGGCAAGGACGGCCAGCTCGGCTGGGAGCTGCAGCGATCGCTGGCGCCGCTCGGCGACGTCGTCGCCCTCGGCTCGTCGGATCGCGAGCCGTTCGCCGGCGACCTGCGTGATCTCGATGCGCTCGCGGCGTCGGTGCGCGCGGTCGCGCCGCAGCTGATCGTCAACGCCGCCGCCTACACCGCGGTCGACCGGGCCGAGAGCGAGCCCGAGGCGGCGCTGCTCGTCAATGCCGCGGCCGTCGGCGTGCTGGCGCGCGCGGCCCGGGCGGCCGGTGCGTGGCTCGTCCACTACAGCAGCGACTACGTCTTCGACGGCAGCGGAACTCGGGCGTGGACCGAGCAGGACCGGCCGGTACCGCTCGGTGTCTACGGGCGCAGCAAGCTCGCAGGCGAGGAGCTCGTCCTCGCGAGCGGTTGCCGCCACCTCCTCTTTCGCACCAGCTGGGTCTACTCGGCACGCGGCGCCAATTTCGCGAAGACGATGCTGCGGCTGGCGCGCGAGCGCGATGCGCTGCGCGTCGTCGACGACCAGATCGGTGCACCCACCGGCGCCGAGCTGCTCGCCGACATCACCGCCCACGCCTGTCGGCGAGCGCTCGTCGATGACTCGGTGGCGGGCACGTACCACGCCGCCGCCGCGGGCGAAACGAGCTGGTTCGAGTACGCGCGCCTGGTCATCGCCGCCGCACGCCGCCACGGCGCCGCGATCCGTGTCGCCGACGCCGCGATCGAGCCGGTGCCGAGCAACGCTTATCCTCAGGCGGCGCGACGGCCGCTCAATTCCCGCCTCGACACGACGCGGCTGCGCACGACCTTCGGCCTGGCGCTGCCGCCGTGGCAAGCCGGCGTCGAACGCGTCGTCCGCGAGCTGATCGACACCCCCGGCACCCTGCAGAACCGCGCATGAGCACGACACCGGCCCGCAAGGGCATCATCCTCGCCGGCGGCTCCGGAACGCGCCTGCATCCGGCGACGCTCGCACTCAGCAAGCAGCTCCTGCCGGTGTACGACAAGCCGATGGTGTACTACCCGCTCAGCACGCTGATGCTGGCGGGCATCCGCGACATCCTCCTGATCAGCACGCCTCAGGACGTGCCGCGCTTCGAGGCGCTGCTCGGCGACGGTTCGCAGTGGGGGATCGCGATCAGCTACTGCGTGCAGCCGAGCCCGGACGGCCTCGCCCAGGCCTTCATCCTCGGTCGCAGCTTCGTCGGCGGCGGCACCAGCGCGCTCGTCCTCGGCGACAACATCTTCTACGGCCACGACCTGCAGCGGATGCTCGAATCGGCGGCGGCACGGCCATCGGGCGCGTCGGTGTTCGCTTATCACGTCAACGATCCCGAGCGCTACGGCGTCGTCGCCTTCGACGAGCAGCGCCGGGCGCAGAGCATCGAGGAAAAGCCGAAGTCCCCGAAGAGCAGCTACGCGGTCACCGGCCTCTACTTCTACGACGCCGACGTCTGCGACATCGCCGCCTCGATCCGTCCTTCGCCGCGCGGCGAGCTCGAGATCACCGACGTCAACGCGCGCTACCTGGCGCGCGGCGACCTCAACGTCGAGGTGCTCGGCCGCGGCTACGCCTGGCTCGACACCGGCACCCACGACAGCCTGCTCGAAGCCGGCCAGTTCATCGCCACGCTCGAGAAGCGACAGGGATTGAAGGTCGCGTGCCCCGAGGAAGTCGCTTATCGGGCCGGCTGGATCAGCCGCGACGCGCTCTGCGCGATGGCGCAGCCGATGGTCAAGAGCGGCTACGGCAAGTACCTGCTCCAGATCGCCGACAGCCAGGTGTTCTGATGGAGGTCACGACGACCGCGCTGGCCGGGGTGCTGATCGTCCAGCCCAAGGTGTTCGCCGACGCGCGCGGATTCTTCCTCGAGAGCTTCAACCAGCGCGAGTTCGACGCCGCCGTCGGCGCCTCGGTGAACTTCGTCCAGGACAACCACTCGCGCTCGGCGCAAGGCGTCCTGCGCGGCCTGCACCTGCAGGTCGAGCCGCATGCCCAGGGCAAGCTCGTGCGAGTGACGAAGGGCCGCATCTTCGACGTCGCCGTCGACGTCCGTGCCGACAGCCCGACCTACCGGCAGTGGGTCGGCCTCGAGCTCGACGACGTCGAGCATCGCCAGATCTGGATCCCGCCCGGCCTCGCGCACGGCTTCCTCGTCATGAGCGAGAGCGCCGACGTCCAGTACAAGACGACCGACTACTACACGCCCGCGGCCGAGGTCGGCATCCGCTGGGACGACCCGGCGCTGGCGATCGCCTGGCCCGACATCGGTACGCCGTATGCCTTGTCGGCCAAGGACAGGAGCGCGCCGGGGCTCGACGCGATGCGGCCAGGCCGATAGCGGGGTCCAGACCGCCGGCAGGTGCCAACAATTGCCGCGCCGCGACCCCTCCGCGGGGGTACGGACAGCGGGTACACTGCCGCGTTCAGCCATTGAACACAGGCCCCTCTTGCACCCCGAAGCCTCCGCCTCCGACGAAGATGCCGCCGTCGCGCTGCTGCGGCTGCTCGAGGAGCATCCCGAGTACTCGCAGCGCCAGCTCGCGGTCGCGCTCGGAGTGAGTCTCGGCAAGA
>JBDTPG010000231.1:0-4620 GCA_039932815.1 Caldimonas sp. | reverse complement strand
GCGCCACCGACGACGCCGCGCTGGTCTTGGCCTGGATGTCGCCGACGATGTCCTGAAAGGCGCGCTGCAGCGATTCGGTGCTGCTGCCGACGAACGCGGTCGGGTAGCCGCCGCCGAGGTCGGCCATCCGGTTGAGCGCCGCGATCGAGCTCGGGTTGGCGAGCGAGTCGCCCATGCCGACGACGTAGGTTTGGACGTCGTAGTTGCGGCCGCCGACGGTGATCGCGCGCAGCGCCGTCAGCTGGTCGAAGACGTCGCGCTGTGCCTGGCCGTACGTCCACACGCCGCCGGCCAGCGTGTTCTGCCACTCCGAGGGGTTGTACTGGTTGCCGTTGGTGCGACCGGTCGGGTTGCCGTCGGTCGCGAGCATCACGAAGTTCTTCTGGCAGGTCTGCGAGATCGGCGTCGATCCGCCGCGGAAGTAATCCTTGACGGTGCTCAGGGTCCCGGCGATCGGCGTGTAGAAGGCGTTGTTCTTGATCTCGCCGGTGGCGCGATTGGTCTCGCTGCCGAGCAGCGTCATCATCGTCGTGAAGTGGGCCGAGGAGTCGGCACGGACTGCCTCGTTGATGTGGCCGGCGCCGGTGATGTCGTCGCCATAGCCCCAGCCGCGCTTGATCCAGAGCTGGCGTGGCGTCGCCGCGACCGTCGGCAGGAAGCCGGCGTCGGTCGGGGTGAAGTTCCACGTGCCGTAGCCGCCGCTGAAGTTGCCTGCGGCCCACCCCACGGAGTTGTCGTGCGACCTGTAGACGTTGTAGCTCGTGCCGGACGTGCCGATGCCGTAGAGCTGGTTGTCGGTGGCGCCCGAGTAGAGGACGTCGTTGATGTCGGCATCGTCGCCGCTGCGCTGGTAGGTGATGTAGAGGAAGCCGTTTCCGGTCTGCGGGTTGGCGATGCATCGCCGACCTGCGTTCGACAACGAGATGCCGGCGACACAGTCATTGGTGTAGACCATCGTCGTCGCATCGCCGAGGTAGTACGCGTGCGTGTTGTAGAGCGAGACCGAGCGGGTGCGAAAGCTGGTGATTCCGAAGTTGAAGGAATCGCGGTACGAGGTCAGCAGGCCGCGCAGGATGCCGCGGGCGATGTTGCCGCGCGTGTTCACATCGTCGCCGTTGATGACCTTGCCGGACATCGTCGCGTCCATCGACTCGGAGTTGTCGAGGATCACCATCACGTTCGGCTTGACGGCCGGAGCGAGGAAAAGCGGATAGGTCGAGAGCGCGAACGGCGGGGCGGCCAGCGCAGCGAGCGGCGCCGAGAGCAGCAGCGCGGCCAGGCGGCGGGGGGTGGCGGAGTCGGGTTTCATGATGACCTCGTTAGCGCGTCGCATAGATCGACTGGAGGACGACGACCGTTTCCGGTCGTGCGCCGACGGCCCGCGCCGTGATCCGGTAGCCGACGCCCGGCGCGGTCGGCTCGGCGCCGAGAACGACGCTTTCGCCCGCCGGCGTGCCGAGGAAGCTGAACTTCTCGATCACGTAGCGAGGTTGCTCGGCGACGCTCGGGAACTGCGTGCCGCCGGTGAACTGTCCGTAGCGGCGCACCTTGGCGTCGACGCTCCAGTCGAAGCCCAGTCGGGCGTCTTCGACCGGCAGCGAGGCGAGCGGACCGAGCCCGTCCCGCTGCGACGGCGGCGTGCAGAGGCCGCTCGTGCAGGTGTCGCTGAAGCCCGTCGCCGGGCTGATGTTGGTCGCGACGTCCTGCTCGGCGTCGCGCAGCGCCGCCTCCGCGGCCTGCAACGCCAGATCGCGATCCTTGGTGTTGGCGATCATGCGTTCTTCCATCGCATTGACGCCCATCACGGCGACGCCGAGCCCCAGCGTCGCCAGCATGAGGACGAGCGTGGTGACGAGCGAGATGCCGCGCTGGCGCGCGCCGGCGATCGAGCGGGCGGCGTTCTTCATGGCGCCCCGTTCCGCACGGTCACGACCTCGGTCAGCGCACTGCGCAGGCGGCGGTCGGCGAAGGCGACCGAGCTGCCCGCGAAGTCGACGCTCTGGGTGCTGCGCGCGACGCCGTCCTTGGCGGTCGCGATCAGCATCTGCAGCCGCACCGAGACGACCTTGTTCCAGTCCGTCACGCCGTCGGCGCCGGCGTAGTGGTCGACGTTCTGCTGGCCCGCCGCGGCGGCACCGTCGATGCCGTAGGTCACGAGCAGGCGATCCACGCCCGATGCCATCTCGACCGCGCCGGCCGTGCCGGGAACGACCAGGCGATAGAGCGAATTGGTGCCCGGCCGGTTCGCGCTCGGTGCGACGAAGTAGTGGCGCGTCTCCATCTTGTAGACGGTCGCGTCGGTGCGAAACCGCTGCTGCAGGTCGTCGGTCGCGTTGCCGGGCGTGAACGCGCCGCCGAGGCCGTGGGTGAGCACGCCGGTCGCGGCCGGGTTGGCCTCGGTGATCTGGAACATCGTCGAGGCCTTGCAGCTGGCGATCAGGACGATGTCGCCCGTCGCCAGCGTGTTCGCGGGGGAGCTCGCCGCGACCTGCGGCGCCGCGACCGTGCTCGGCATGGCGGCGACGATGCCGAGACCCGGCATGTCGACGGGCACGCGGACCGAGATCACGTCGCTGGTCGCGATCGGTGCCGACGCGGCGGGAAGCGCGGCCAGCGGCCCGGTGAGCGCCGGCGCGAAGCCTGCGCCGGTGCCCCGGTAGCCGTTCATGCCAGCGCCGGTCGAGAGGAACCCGCCGTCGCCGGCGAGGAGGACGATGATCGGCGAATCGTTGAGCAGCGGGCGGCAGCCGACAAAGGACGCGTTCCGGATGTCGGTCTGCAGGACGTCCATCGCGAGGCGCGCGTTCTCGCTCATCCGCGTCGACGCCGAGCCGACCGAATGCAAGGTTCGCGTGCTGATGAAGATCGTGATGGCCACCAGGACGACGAAGAGACCCACTGCCATGCCGACCATCAGCTCGACCAGCGTCATGCCGCGAGCCCCGGTGCGGGCGGGCGGGAAGGCGAAGGCGCGATTCATGGCCGCACGCTGACGACGAAGCGCGGCGTGCCGACCTTGTCGGCCCACCACAGCTTGACGGCGATGACGTTGCCGATGCCGTCGCACAACGGCGCGATCGCGTCGCCGTCGTCCGGGGTGCTGTCGAGACAGACGACGCCGTTGCCACCGGGCAGCTGCGTCGCGATCTCGCCCTGCCACTCGCCTATGTCGGCGGCGGCCAGCTGGACCGGCGTGCAGCCGCTGGCGGCGACCAGGCAGGCCGTCGCTCCGGCACTGGGGAGGTCGTAGGCATGGGCGCTGACGCCTGCCTGGTTGGCGCGGATGCGATCGGCCATCTGGTAGCCGAGCAGGGTCGCCTTCTGGCGCACCTGGGTGCTGTTGTTCATCGCCAGGCCGAGCGTCTGCATGCGCGCCGCGCCGATGAAGCCGACCGCGGCAATGACGACGGCGATCAGCGCCTCGAGCAGGACATAGCCGCCCTGGCTGCGCTGCGAGGACAGGCCCGTCTTCATGGGCAGCCCGTGCTCTCGACCACGTCGGACAAGCCGACCGGCTCGACCCGGACGCGGTAGCTCTTCGTCGCCAGCGTCGAGCAGACGGCGAAGGTCACCATCGCCGAAGGCGTCAGGAAGCCGCGACCGTTGAAGGCGACCAGCGTTTCTCCGCCGGTCGTCGTGACCAGCATGTCGCCGCGAAACGCCGGCTGGACGCGGATGATCGCCTCGCCGACGTCGAGGGCGCCGTTGCCGTTGGCATCGACGAAGACGCTCCAGCCACCGTTGAACTCGGCGCCGCGCAGCGGGCTCGTCGCGAGCAGCCCGACCGTGACGCCGCGCTTCAGGGCCTCGCCGCGCGCGAGCATCATCGCGGCCGCCAGCTCGCCCTGCGCCGAGCTCAGCGAGTTCGCCGAGGTCAGCGACGCCAGGCCCGGCGAAGCGACGGCGAGAAGGATGGCGATGATGCTCATCGTCGTGAGCATCTCGATCAGGCTGAAGCCGACAGCCCTTCCTGCCGGAAACCGGGCAAGGGCAAAGCGGGCAGAGCCGCGTCGAATGTGGTTTTCGCGTCGCACGACTCTTTCTCGGCCTGCGTCCCCCGCACCTGAGGGAGTGCCGACGGAAGGTCGGGGGCGGACGACGAGCGGAGGAAGCGATTTCGCGGCGCCTCCCGACCCTCGGCGCGACGATCGTGAACCGTTAAATTTCGCACGCCCCAGGCGTGCCGCCGGTCACTCGTAGACGATCGCGATCGGCGCGTGCGTGCTGGTCTGCCAGCGCTCCAGGGCGCCGTCGCTCGGGTAGAAACGCACGGCATCGCCGAGGTCGAGCTCGCCGACCGCCTCGCGGCGCTGCAGCTGCAGGCGAACGCGCAGGCCTTCCTGGATCTCGCCGTGCTCGGTCTGCGAGCGGCGCGACGGGAAGTCGCGCAGCACCTCGGCCACCGGCGGCACGCTGCCGTTGACCTCGACGCGCAGGTACTTGCCGAAGCGGCAGCGCGCGCCGGCGAGATCCCAGACGCTTTGCACGTTGAAGCGCACGCCACCGGTGAAGCGGTCGGGCTGGACGCGGCCCTGGACGATGACCAGCTCGTCCTCCTTCAGCAACTCGCGGTTGGCGACGAGCAGCTCCTCGTTGGCGACCGCCTCGATCGAATCGCTC
>JBDTPG010000230.1:0-4686 GCA_039932815.1 Caldimonas sp. | reverse complement strand
ACCTTGCAGATCTTCTCGGCGTGCGCTTCCGAGAGCGCGCCGCCGAAGACGGTGAAGTCCTGGCTGAAGACGAAGACGAGCCGCCCGTTGATCATCCCGTAGCCGGTGACGACGCCGTCGCCGGGCGGGCGGTTCTTCTCCATGCCGAAGTCGTTGCTGCGGTGCTCGACGAACATGTCCCATTCCTCGAAGCTGCCATCGTCGAGGAGCAGGTCGAGGCGCTCGCGCGCGGTGAGCTTGCCTTTGGCGTGCTGGGCGTCGATCCGCTTCTGGCCGCCGCCGAGACGGGCGCGCGCGCGCTTGGCTTCGAGCTGCTGGATGATGTCGTGCATGGCGTCCTTCGTCGGGGTTCAGGTCGCGAGCGGCGCTGCCGCGGCGTGGGCGCCGAATGCGGCGAGCAGGCGACGCGCCGCGACCGAGACCGGCAGCTTGCCGGAGTCGACCGCGGCGAGCGTGTCGTCGAGTTGCGCACGCACCTGCGGATGCGACCGGAATGCGTCGCGCAAGCCGGCGTCGACGCGCTCCCAGAGCCAGGCGAGCGACTGCCCGCGGCGCCGCTCGTGGAACGCGCCGCCCTGCTCCTGCGCGGCACGGAACGTCGCGATCGCGCGCCAGACCTCGGCGACCTGATCGGCGGCGAGCGCGCAGGTCGAGAGTACGCGCGGCGCCGTCGGGCCTTCGCCTCGGCGCGCGACGAGCTGCAGCGCCGAGGCGATCTGGGCGACCGCGCGCGTCGTCGCCGCGGCGTCGATGTCGGCCTTGTTGACGACGACGAGGTCGGCGAGCTCGATCACGCCTTTCTTGATCGCCTGCAGGTCGTCGCCCGCGTTGGGCAATTGAAGGAGCACGAACATGTCGGTCATGCCGGCGACCGCGGCCTCGCTCTGCCCGACGCCCACCGTCTCGACGACGACGACGTCGTAGCCGGCGGCCTCGACGACCCGGATCGCCTCGCGCGTGGCGGTCGCGACGCCGCCGAGCGTTCCGCCGCTCGGGCTCGGCCGCACGAACGCGGCGGGCTCGACCGACAGTCTCTCCATGCGCGTCTTGTCGCCGAGGATCGATCCGCCCGAGATGCTCGAGCTCGGGTCGACGGCGAGCACGGCGACGCGCAGGCCTTGGCCGGTCAGGAGCAGGCCGAGCGTCTCGATGAAGGTCGACTTGCCGACGCCGGGAACTCCGGAGACGCCGAGTCGAAACGAAGCCCGGGCCGGCGCCGGCAGCGCCGTGAGGAGCTCGTCGGCGCGGGCACGATGATCGGCCCGGCGCGACTCGAGCAGCGTGATCGCCTTGGCGATCGCCCGACGCTGGCCCTCGCCCGGCGCGGCGAGAACGCCGTCGAGGAGGTCCTGGTCGGCGCGGGTCAGCATCGTGACTCGGCAGCGCGTCAGGCCGGCGCGAGCGAGCGCTTGATCTGCTCGAGCACGTCCTTGGCGCTCGCCGGGATCGGCGTTCCGGGGCCGTAGATCCCCTTGACGCCGGCGTCGTACAGGAACGCGTAGTCGCCGCGCGGGATGACGCCGCCGACGAAGACGACGATGTCGCCGGCGCCCTGCGCCTTCAACGCCTCGATCACCGCAGGCACCAGCGTCTTGTGGCCGGCGGCGAGGGTCGAGATGCCGACCGCGTGGACGTCGTTCTCGATCGCCTGGCGCGCGCACTCCTCGGCGGTCTGGAACAGCGGGCCGATGTCGACGTCGAAGCCGAGGTCGGCGAAGGCGCTGGCGACGACCTTCGCACCGCGGTCGTGGCCGTCCTGACCGAGCTTGGCGATCATCACGCGCGGCCGGCGCCCTTCGGCGTCGGCGAAGGCGGCGATCTCGCGCTTGAGGAGATCCCAGCCTTCGGCGCTGTCGTAGGCGGCGGCGTAGACGCCGGAGACCTTCTGCGTGTCGGCACGGTGGCGTCCCCAGGCGGCCTCGAGGGCGTCGCTCACCTCGCCGACGGTGGCGCGCGCCCGCACCGCCTTGATCGAGAGATCGAGCAGGTTGCCCTTGCCGCTCTCCGCGCACGCCGTCAGCGCAGCGAGCGCCTGGCTCACGGTGGCGCCGTCGCGCTTCGCGCGCAGCGCCTTCAGCCGGGCGACCTGGTTGTCGCGCACGGCGTGGTTGTCGATGTCGAGCGTGTCGATCAGCGCTTCCGCGTCGAGCCGATATTTGTTGACGCCGACGATGACGTCCGCGCCGGAATCGATGCGCGCCTGTTTCTCGGCCGCGCTCGCCTCGATCTTCAGCTTGGCCCAGCCGCTCTGGACCGCCTTCGTCATGCCGCCCATCGCCTCGATCTCTTCGATGATCTTCCAGGCGGCATCGGCCATCTCCTGGGTCAGCGATTCCATCGCATAGCTGCCGGCCCAGGGGTCGACGATCGACGTGATGTGCGTCTCTTCCTGGATCACGAGCTGGGTGTTCCTGGCGATCCGCGCGCTGAACTCGCTCGGCAGCGCGATCGCCTCGTCGAGCGCATTGGTGTGCAGGCTCTGCGTGCCACCGAAGACCGCGGCCATCGCCTCGATGGTGGTGCGCACGACGTTGTTGTACGGGTCCTGCGCCGTCAGCGTCCAGCCCGAGGTCTGGCAATGGGTGCGCAGCATCGAGCTCTTCGCCTCCTTCGGCGCGAACTCTTGCATGATGCGATGCCAGAGGCCCCGTGCCGCGCGCATCTTGGCGATCTCCAGGTAGAAGTTCATGCCGATCGCCCAGAAGAAGCTGAGCCGGCCGGCGAAGGCGTCGACGTCGAGTCCCTTGGCGATGGCGGTGCGGACGTACTCGCGGCCGTCGGCGAGCGTCAGCGCGAGCTCGAGCGTCTGGTTCGCTCCCGCTTCCTGGATGTGATAGCCCGAGATCGAGATCGAGTTGAACTTCGGCATGTGCGACGCCGTGTACTCGATGATGTCGCCGACGATGCGCATGCTCGGCGCCGGCGGGTAGATGTAGGTGTTCCTCACCATGAACTCTTTCAGGATGTCGTTCTGGATCGTTCCTGAAAGCCGGTCGGGGGCGACGCCCTGCTCCTCGGCAGCGACGATGTAGCCGGCGAGCACCGGCAGCACCGCGCCGTTCATCGTCATCGACACGCTGACCTTGTCGAGCGGGATGGCGTCGAACAGGATCTTCATGTCCTCGACCGAATCGATCGCCACGCCCGCCTTGCCGACGTCGCCGACGACGCGCGGATGGTCGCTGTCGTAGCCGCGGTGGGTGGCGAGGTCGAAAGCGACGCTGATGCCCTGGCCGCCGCCGGCGAGCGCCTTGCGGTAGAAATCGTTGGACGCCTCGGCGGTGGAAAAGCCCGCGTACTGGCGGATCGTCCACGGCCGCACCGTGTACATCGTCGCCTGCGGGCCGCGCACGTAGGGCGGGAAACCCGGCAGCGTGTCGGTGGCGGGCAGCCCTTTCAGGTCGGCGGCCGTGTAGAGCGGCCTGACGACGATACCGTCGGGAGTGCGCCAGCCGAGCGCATCGACGTCGCCGCCGGGCGCCGAACGCGCTGCGGCGGCGCGCCAGGCGGCAAGCGCTTCGGGGTCGGCGGCGGAAGGTGGCATCGAGGCGGCGCGGAGCGGTGACGGTCACCGATTATCGCGGCGCGCGGCGGCGACAATCGCCGCCATGCCGCGCCCTGCCGTCAGCCTCGTCGCCGCCGTCGCCAGGGACGGCGGCATCGGCCATCGCGGCGGCCTGCTCGTGCGCCTGCCCGACGACCTGCGCCGCTTGAAGCAGATCACCCTCGGCACGCCGATCGTCATGGGAAGGAAGACCTGGCAGTCGATCGGCCGGCCGCTTCCGGGCAGGCGCAACATCGTCGTCACGCGCGACCCGGCGTTTCGCGCCGAGGGTGCCGACGTGGTGACGACCCTCGACGCCGCCCTCGCGCTGGCCGCGCCGGCACCGCTCGTCCACGTTCTCGGCGGCGCCGAGATCTATTCGCTCGCGCTGCCGATCGCCGACGAGTTGCAGCTGACCGAGATCGACGCCGAGTTCCCGGCCGACGTCTTCTTTCCGGCGTGGGACAGGCGCGGCTTCGCGCAGGTCGCGCGCGAGCCGCGCGAGACGGCAGAAGGGCTGCGCTACGCCTTCGTCACCTACAAGAAACTGCCCCAGGGAGATTGACATGTCGGACCACGGCTTTCACGTCCACGGCCCCCACGACCACGAGCTCGAGCACCAGGCCCACGCCGAGCCGCACGGCCTGGCCGGGCGCCTTGCGGTGGCGACGGCGATCATCGCCACCATCGGCGCCCTGTTCGCCTACATGGGAGGGCTGAAGCAGGCCAATGCCGGGCTCTACAAGAACGAAGCGGCGATCAAGAAGACCGAAGCGTCGAACCAGTGGAACTACTACCAGGCCAAGAGCGGCAAGCAGAACCTCGCCGAGCTGGCCGTCGAGCTGGCGCCCGAGTCTCGCAAGGCCTTCTACGGCGACGAGATCAAGCGCTACAAGCAGGAAAAGGAAGGGATCAAGAAGGATGCCGAGAAATTCGAGCGCGAATCCGACGACTGGAGCAAGCGCAGCGACGAGGAGATCCACCAGCATCATCGCTGGGCGCAGGCGACGACGGCGCTGCAGATCTCGATCGCGATGGCGGCGATCGCCCTCCTCACCAGGAGCCGAGGGCTGCAGGTCGGGGTCTACGCGCTGAGCGCCATCGGCATCGCCGTCGGCGTCCTCGCCTGGCTGCACATCTAG
>JBDTPG010000229.1:0-4691 GCA_039932815.1 Caldimonas sp. | reverse complement strand
TAGGTGTTGCGCAGGTACCAGCAGTACATCGGCCCCGGCAGGTTGGTGCCGTCGCCGTTCCAGTAGAGCAGGTCGAACGGGGGCGGCGTCTCGCCTTTCAGGTAGTTGGCGACGACGTAGTTCCAGACCAGGTCGTTCGGCCGGAGGAAGCTGAAGGTCGTCGCCAGCTCCTGGCCCTTCAGCAGGCTGCCGCCGCCCGCGCTCTGCGCGCCGATCGTCATCTCGCGCATGCGCACCGACCCTTCGTCGATGAAGATGTCGAGGATGCCGGTCTCGCTGAAGTCGAGAAAGGTGGTCAGCAGCGTCAGGCTCGCCGCCGGCTTCTCGCCGCGGGCGGCGAGAACGGCGAGCGCGGTCGCCAGGATCGTGCCGCCGATGCAGAAACCGAGCGTGTTGATCTGCTCCTGGCCCGTGATCTCCTGGACGATGGCGATCGAACGCAGGACGGCTCCGTCGATGTAGTCGTCCCAGGTGCGCTGCGCGATCTCCTCGCCGGCGTTCTTCCAGCTGATCACGAAGACGCGATGCCCTTCGGCGACGGTATGGCGGATCAGCGAATTCTCGGGCTGCAGGTCGAGGATGTAGAACTTGTTGATGCACGGCGGCACGAACAGCATCGGCCTCTCGTGCACCTTCGCCGTCAGCGGCGCGTACTCGAGCAGCTGGAAGTAGTCGTTCTCGAAGATCACCGAGCCGCTCGTCGTCGCGACGTTGCGGCCGACCTCGAAGGCGCTCTCGTCGGTCTGCGACAGGTGACCTTGCCGGGCGTCGTTCCAGAGCTGGGTCAGGCCGTGCAGCAGGCTCTCGCCGTTGCTGTCGATCGCCTTCTTCTGCGCTTCCGGATTGAGCGCCAGGAAATTGCTGGGCGCTGCCGCGTCGATCCACTGCAGCACCGCGAAACGGATCTTCGCCTGCGTCTTGGCGTCGCCCTCGACGCTCTTGGCCAAGCGCAGCAGCGCGCGCGAGTTGAGCAGGTACATCTCGGCGAGGAACGCGGCCGAAGGATTGCCGGCCCAGTCGGCGCTCGCGAAACGCCGGTCGCTGATCACCAGCGGCTCGCCGGAGGGCATCAGCAGCCGGTTCCAGATCGCCGTCGCTTCGCTGACGTAGTCGGCCTGCGCCGCGGCCAGCGCTTCGGCCGGCAGGCCGACGACGGCGAGCGACTTCCAGACCTCGGCCAGTTGATCGCCCGGCGTGGCCACGACCGGCCGGGACGCGCCGAGCGCATCCGCGCTTGCCTGCAGCGGTGTCGGCTTAGCCCGCTGCGCTCCGTTTCTTTTTGCCATGGCGCATTATCGCGGCGGCCACGCCGCTACGCCCGAAAGACCTCCCGTGCACATCGTCGCCATCGCCTGGCTCTACGTGGTCGCCTTGATGGCGCTCGCCGAGGGGTTGGCGATCGGCGGCAGCTGGCTCGGCGCGGCCATCACTTTCCTTCTCTACGGGCTGGTACCGGGCTCGATCGCTCTCTACCTGTTCGGCACTCCGGCGCGTCGCGCGGCCCGGCGCCGGGCCGAGGCGTCAGCGCGGCGTGATCCAGACGGCGGCGGCCATGCGGCCGGTGACGCCGTCACGCCGGTAAGAGAAGAACCGTGAGGCGTCGGCAACGGTGCACCAGGCGCCGCCGCCGACCTGTGCCACGCCCGCCGCGGACAGGCGATCGCGGGCGAGCCCGGCGAGGTCGGCAAGCCACTTGGCGTCGCCTTTCGGCTTGAAGCGGCCGGCGCCGCCGCTGCCACCGGTGCGGTCCGGCGCGGCGCCGAACGCGATCACCACGTCGGCGCCGACCTCGAACGCGTCCGGCCCGATGCAGGCGCCGAGCCAGGCGACGACTTCCCGCGGAGCGCATGTCGCCGCGTCGCAGAGCGCCCTGACGGTGGCCTCGACGACGCCACCGCCGAGGCCCCGCCAACCGGCGTGCGCGGCGGCGACGGCCCGCCCACCCGGGGCCGCCAGCAGCACCGGCAGGCAATCGGCGGCCTGGACGACGCAGGCCACGCCCGCCTCGGTGGTGACCGCGGCGTCGGCTTCGTGAATCGGGGCGCCCGGCGCGGCGTCGACCCGGCCGACGCGGACGACGCGCGCGCCGTGCACCTGGCGGAGGTAGACCGGCGCTGCGCCCATCTCCTGGGCGAGCAACGCCCGATTCGCGGCGACGCGACCCGCCTCGTCGCCGACCGCGACGCCGACGTTCATCGCCGAATAACGCCCGGTGCTGACACCGCCGGCGCGCGTCGTCATCAACGCACCGACGCCGTCGACGCGCAGGTCGGGCGCGAGCCAGCCCGCAATCACGCGGCGTCGGGACAGGCCGAGGGCTGCGTGGTCGCGAACGCCGGCTCGGCCATGCAGGCGTCGAAGACGCGCATCACCGTCGGCACGTGGTCGACGCGGCAATCCATTCGCCTGGCGTTGAAGATCTGCGGCACGAGGACGCAGTCGGCGAGCCCCGGCGTGTCGCCGTGGCAGAAGCGGCCGGTGGCCGGATGGCCGGCGAGCTGGCGCTCGACGACCTCGAGCCCGGTCTCGACCCAATGGCGGTACCAGCGGTTCTTGTCGTCGTCGCCGACCTTCAGCTCGCTCTGCAGATAGCGCAGCACGCGCAGGTTGTCGAGCGGGTGGATCTCGCAGGCGATGTCGAGCGCGATCGTGCGCACGCGCGCGCGGCCGAGGGCGTCGCGCGGCAGCAGCGGCGGCTCGGGCACGGTCTCGTCGAGGTATTCGATGATCGCGAGCGACTGCGTGATCGTCGCCGGCGCGCCCGACGCGGCGTCGTCGACGACCAGCGCCGGCACCAGCTGAGACGGCGCGACCTCGCGAAACGCGGGCGCCAGCTGCTCGTTCCTGACCAGGTGGACCGGCAGGTACTCGTAGTCGAGCTTCTTCAGCGCGAGCGCGATGCGGACGCGGTACGACGCCGACGAGCGGAAGTAGCTGTAGAGCTGCAAGGTCTCGCGCTTTAGCCTAGACCATCGCGAACTGGAGCGAGCCGACGCCCGCGACCTCGGCCTTCAGCACGTCGCCGCGCCCGACCGCGGCGACGCCTTCGGGCGTCCCGGTGAAGATCAGGTCGCCCGGCTGCAGCTGCCATGCCGCCGACAGATGTTCGATGATCTCGCCGATGTTCCAGATCAGCTTGCCGATCGTGCTCTGCTGGCGCACGCTGCCGTTGACCTCGAGCACGATGCGCGTGTCGGCGTCGACGCGGCAGTCGGCGGCACGGCGGATCGGGCCGATCGGCGCCGAATGGTCGAAGCTCTTGCCGATGTCCCACGGCCGGCCCTGCTTCTTGGCTTCGCCCTGCAGGTCGCGCCGCGTCATGTCGAGGCCGACGGCGTAACCCCAGACGTGGCGCATCGCGTCGGCGGCGGCGATCTCGCGACCGCCGGTGCCGATGGCGACGACCAGCTCGACCTCGTGGTGCAGGTCTTTCGTCAAGGTCGGATACGGCATGCGGCCGGTCTCGCCTTCGGCGATCGGCAGCACCGCATCGGCCGGCTTCATGAAGAAGAACGGCGGCTCGCGGCCGGTGAAGCCCATTTCCTTCGCGTGCTCGACGTAGTTGCGGCCGACGCAGTAGATGCGGTGGACCGGGAAAGTACCGCCGCCGACGACGGGGACGATGCCGCCGGCGGCGGCTGCGATGACATGGCTCATGGGTGATTCCGGTGTGCAGCGACGATTCGAATTCCCTGCGGCCGACGCGGCCGCGGTGGCGACGATGATGCCATGCACCAACCTACACTCGTGCCATGTTCGCGCCCCGCAGCATCCTGCACTGCCGCGCCTGCGGCGCCCAGGTGCGCTACCAGACGCCCGCCGACGACAACCGCGACCGCGCCACCTGCACGGTCTGCACGACGATCCACTACGAGAACCCGCTCAACGTCGTCGGCACCTTGCCGGTGTGGCAAGACAAGGTGCTGCTGTGCCGCCGCGCGATCGAGCCGCGCCACGGCTTGTGGACGCTTCCCGCCGGCTTCATGGAACTCGGCGAGACAACAGCACAGGGAGCGCTGCGCGAGACCGTCGAGGAGTCCGGCGCAAACGTCGAGCTCGAAGGTCTCTATTCGATGATCAACGTCGTGCGCGTCGGCCAGGTCCACCTGTTCTACCGCGCGCGCATGCTCGACACCGACTTCGTCCCCGGCCCGGAGTCGCTCGAGGCGCGGCTCTTCGCCGAGGCCGATGTGCCGTGGGACGAGATCGCTTTCCGGACGACGAAGTTGACGCTCGAGTTCTTCTTCGCCGACCGGCGCGAGGGCCGATTCGGCCTGCACCTCGCCGACGTCGGCTGAAAGACCGAAAGGCCTAGCGCCTCGCCGGCGGCAGGTCGGTGCAGGTGCCTTCGAACGCCTCCGCGGCCAGGCCGATCGATTCGCCGAGCGTCGGGTGCGGGTGGATCGTCTTGCCGATGTCGACCGCGTCGGCGCCCATCTCGATCGCCAGCGCGATCTCGCCGATCATGTCGCCCGCGTGCGTGCCGACGATGCCGCCGCCGACGATGGCGTGCGTCGCCTCGTCGAAGAGCAGCTTGGTGAAGCCCTCGTCGCGCCCGTTGGCGATGGCCCGCCCCGACGCCGTCCACGGGAACAGGCCCTTCTTGACCTTGACGCCGCGCGCCTTGGCCTCGTCCTCGGTGATGCCGACCCAGGCGATCTCCGGGTCGGTGTAGGCGACGCTCGGGATCA
>JBDTPG010000228.1:0-4695 GCA_039932815.1 Caldimonas sp. | reverse complement strand
GCATTGCGCCTGGCGAGCTCGCGCGCCAGGCCGCCGGCGTTCCGATCCGCGGCGTCGGCGGGCGGCGCCGGCTCGGCGGGGGTCGCCGCTCCGCTCTGCGTCCTGCGCGTCTGCTTGCTCTTCGGACCAGGCATGACTGCTCGTGGTGCGCGGCAACATCACCGAGCCCCTTCGATCGAAGGAGCCGCCGCAGTCTACAGGCCGTCTCAGGCGGCCCTCAGGCGATCGCCATGCAGCTGCCTGTCGCGTGCCGAGAGTCGTTCGATCGCGCGCCCCCGCGTCAGGTTCAGCACGTCGCGCTGCGCGTGGCTGCCGCCCAGCCGGCGCGCTTGCGCCGGCACACTGGCGAGCAGCTCGATCGCGCGGGAATCGTCGCCGTGGCCGAGCGCGGCCAATGCGCCGCACGCGGCGAGACCGAGCTGGCGGGTCGTCTTCCCGTGGCGCGTCAGCCGCGCGTGCGCCGTCAGGAGAGCGCGCTCGAGCCGGTCGGCGCGAGCCCAGTCGCGCGCGCCGACGAAGGCCAGCATCGCGTGCACGTCGTTGAAGCTGCAGAAACCATCGTCGATGTGCGGCGCCCAGGCGTCGGCCAGCTCGGCCCAGCGGGCGCCGGCATCGCAGCCGGCGAGATCGATGCGCCAGAGCAAGGCGGACGCGTCGATCAGGTCGGCGATCGCCGGCGATCGATCGGCACGAATGCGCTCGTCGTAGAGCGCCAGCGCACGCTCCGGGCGGCCAAGCGCGAGCTGGAACAGGGCGCGGTGCCACCAGCAATGGACGGCGACGACGCTGCCGGTGGCCCAGGCCCCGGCATGCTCGTCGAGCCAGCGGTCGCCGGCGGCGGCACGCCCGTTCATCTCGAAGACATGGAGCATGGCGTGATGGGCGCGCGCGTCGAGCGGGTCGAGCGCTAGCGCGGCGCGAGCGCTGGCCTCGGCCTCGTCGTAGCGGCCGATCTCCTCGAGGCTGAACGCGTGCATGGCCAGCACGGCGTGATGGCCGGGGACCTCGTTCGACCACGCCGGCAGGACGCCCTCGACGCGTTCGTGCATGCCCTTGGCGTCGCCGCTGACGTAGTCGAACGAATGCGCGGCCTGGAGCGCGAGCACGTCGCGCGGCTCGCGTAGCAGCAGCGCGCCGAGGGTCGAGCGCGCGCTCTCGAAGTCGTCGCGCTCGACCACCGCCGCGATCGCCGCGAGGTGCATTCGCTCGCGCCCGTTGGCCGGCAAGGCCGAAGCGCGGTCGAGGACGGCTCGCGCCGACGCGACGCGGACCGGATCGCGGCTGCAGACGAGCAGATACGCCCGCAGCACGTGCGCCATCACGAACGCCGGCGCGGCCTCCAGCGCCAGCGCCAGCGGTGCCTCGACGCCCTCGCGCCAGCTCTGGTAGGCATGGAGCGCGCGCTCGAACGCTTCGAGCGCGGCCGGCCCGGCGCCGGAGACGGCGCAGCCGCGACGGTCGACGCGGCTCACGTCGTCGACTGCATCGACGCGGGCGGCGCCGGCGCGATGTTGAGGTTCATCCGGAACAGGTTGCCCGGATCGAAGCGACGCTTGAGCGCCTGCAGACGCGCGTGGTTGGTGCCGTAGCTGGCGCCGACGCGCTCGCCTTCGTCCTCGGTCAGGAAGTTGACGTAGCCGCTCGCGGTCGCATGCGGCGCGATCCGGCGAAAGACGCCGCGCGCCCAGTCGCGAACGCGCGCGTCGTCGGCCGGATCGGACCAGCGGCCGTGCACGTTCATGATGAAGGCGGCGTCGCGGCCGACGAACGCCGTCGCGTCGGCCGCGACGCGCCCCATCGCGCCGCCGAGCTGGGCGACGAACACCTCGCACTCGCCGCCCGGCAGGCTGGCGGCGGCAGCGACCATCTCGTCGATGGCGGCATCGCTCAAGCGGCTGAAGTTGTTCGACTTCCAGTAGTTGCGGCCGCCGGCCGTGAGCAGCGGATCGAAGGCTCCCTGGAAGCCCGCATACGGCATCGGTCCGAGCGCCACGGCGATCGGGTCGCCGAAGCGCTCGATCGGCGCCGCGGCGCGCCTGCCCGCTTCCATGTCGCCGGCGTAGACGATCGGGAAGATGACGACTTCGGTGCCGTGCGCGGATTCGGGCAGGAAAGGCAGAGGCGGCGCCTTGCGCAGGACCGTCCACACGCTCAGCGCGTCGGGCGCGCCGGCGCTGAAGTCGCGCCAGGCGCGCAGCACCTGGCGCGCCTGCGCGAACGGGTAGACGACGAAGCCGGCATAGACCTCGGGGCCGACCGGATGGAGCGCGAACTCGAACGAGGTGGCGACGCCGAAATTGCCGCCGCCGCCGCGCACCGCCCAGAACAGGTCGGGCTCGTCCGTCGCCGACGCCGTGCGCACCGAGCCGTCGGCCATGACGACGCGAACGCTCCTGAGGTTGTCGATCGTGAGGCCGTGCAGTCGCGTCAGCCAACCGAAGCCGCCACCGAGCGTGAGGCCGGCGACGCCGGTCGTCGAGTTGATCCCGAGCGGCGTCGCCAGGCCATGCGCCTGCGCCGCGGCGTCGAAGTCCTTCAGCAGCGCGCCGGCGCCGACCCGGGCGGTGCGCCGGCCGGCATCCACGTCGACCGCGCGCATGGCCGAAAGATCGATCGTCAGCGCGCCGTCGGCGATGGCGTTGCCGGCGATGTGATGGCCGCCGGCGCGAACGCTGAGCAGCATGCGGTGCTGCGCGGCGAAGCGCACTGCCGCCTGCACGTCGCTCTCGTTCAGGCAGCGGGCGATGAGCGCGGGACGGCGATCGACGGTGCCGTTCCAGACCTTGCGCGCGTCCTCGTAGCCGGCGTCGCCGGCGCGCAGCAACCCGCCGCTGATCTGCGCGGCGAGCGCGTCGACGTCGGTGCCGCGAAGCTGCGCGACGTCGCGGTCGAGCGTAAAGTAGGTCGTTGAGTTCATGGCATGCCCCGCGATGTGAATGAGGAAGACTCCCGCCGACGCGTCGTCTGCGGGTGAAGTCATTCTTCGGCGCGGCTTCCCTGTTCGCTCCACCCTGCGTCGTCGCGGCTTGCTTTTCCGTCCGCTCTTGCGGCGGCGGGGCTCGCGCCCTTGTCCGAGCATCCTGCGGGCTTGACCGAAACACCGGATCCCTCCCATAGCGTCAACAGGCCCTCGATGGATCACGACACGCTTTCCAACGTCTTGCGCAACGTGCGCCTGCGCGGCGGCGTCTTCTTCTCGGTCAGCGGCAGCGGCGGCTGGGTCGCCGAGGCGCCGCCCGCGAAGGAGATCGCGCCGCTCCTGCTGCGCGGCGTCGAGCACGTGATGGAGTACCACGTCGTCGCCGCGGGTACATGCTGGGCCGCGATCGCGGGCGGCCCCTCGGTGCAGCTCTTGGCCGGCGACGTCGTCATGTTTCCGCACGGCGATGCGCACGTCGTCTCGAGCGCGCCGGGCATGCGCGGCCAGGTCGAGCTCGCCTGGTACGCCGAGGTCGCGGGAGCACGCTTGCCGGTCCAGATCACCTACGACGGCCTCGACGTGTCGAGCGCGGCCGCCGACGAAGGCGCCGACGCGACCATCGTCTGCGGCTTTCTCGGCTGCGACGTGCAGCCGTTCAATCCGCTGATCGCCGCGCTGCCGCGCATGCTTCACTTGCGCGCAGGCGGCGAAGACGAGTGGATCGGCCAGTTCACGCGCCAGGCCGTCATCGAATCGCGCGCGCAGCGTCCGGGCAGCGAGGCGATGCTCGCGCGCATGAGCGAGATGATGTTCGTCGACGCCGTGCGCCGCTACGCCGACGCCATGCCCGAAGAGAGCGCGGGCTGGCTTGCCGGCCTGCGCGATCGCTTCGTCGGCAAGGCGCTCGCCCTCGTTCACGAGAAGCCGGCGCATGACTGGACGATCGACGATCTCGGCCACCGCGTCGGCCTTTCTCGCTCTGCCCTGCACGAGCGTTTCGTGCATCTGGTGGGAATGGCGCCGATGCAGTACCTGACGCAGTGGCGCATGCAGACCGCCGCGCGCATGCTGCTCGAGACGCGCTCGACCGTCGCCGCCATCGCGCTCGACGTCGGCTACGACTCGGAGGCCGCGTTCGCACGCGCCTTCAAGCGTCTCGTCGGCAGGCCGCCGGCGGCATGGCGGCGCGAGCGCGACGGCGGCGCCGACTGAGCGGCTTGTATCCAACTGAACAGCGGCGCGCCGTGTGGATCTTCACGTGGCGCGCGCGCCACGGCGCGCACGACGCGATGCCCCTTTCTACGATGCGGCTCCCTTCGACTGGAGACACGCCATGCCTTGGCGCAACGGCCCGCTCGCGCGGGCACCCGGCGCTGCCGCCGACCGAGAGCGCCTGCCGCGCGCAATCGCTGCCCGCCTGACGCGCGCCGGCCGGATCGCGCCGATTCCCGCGCCTGCCGAGTCGGCCGTCGCCGCCAACGAGCCGCACCGCGCGGCGCCGCCGAGGCCGCCCGAGCGCTGGTCACGCGAGGTCTTCGAGCTGATCGAATGGCGGCGCTTCGAGGCCGTCGTCGAGGCGCTCTTCGCGCAGGCCGGATTCGAGACGCGGTCGCAGGCGCACGGCGCCGACGGCGGCGTCGACGTCTGGCTCTACTCCATGAACCATGCTGCCGGCGACGCGCCGGTGAGCATCGTCCAGTGCAAGCAGTGGATGCGCTGGAAGGTCGGCGTCAAGGAAGTGCGCGAGCTGCGCGGCGTGATGGCGCAGCACGGCA
>JBDTPG010000227.1:0-4703 GCA_039932815.1 Caldimonas sp. | reverse complement strand
GGCGGGCGATGTCCCGAGTCGCGTCGCGCGATCCGGTGTCGAGCACCACCATCTCGTCGACCCACGGGCACGCGCTCAGCAGGCAGCGCTCGAGGCTGCGCTCCTCGTCGCGGACGATCATCACCAGCGCGATGGCATTCATGGAAGCAAGAGGCTGTCGATAACGATGAAACCACTTGAAGGCATCCTCGATGTATCGAAAAGCACGGACAGCGTGCGTCTTCTCGGCCGATCACGACGCGGCGATCGCGGGGTTTTTGCACACCACGCGAGCTTTCGCCTCAAGTTCAGAGGACCCTGCTCGATAACCCCCCCAACGTACCTGGAGTTCGGGTTCGTGGTCCGGTTAGCCGGCCTGAAGGGTTGGGCAGCACCCGCTGCCGACACCAGGGTTGACTAGCGCGGGCGGTGCCGGTGAGCGCGACAACCGTCTCGAACACCGGCATGCAAACGGAGGCGGTGCGGGTTCGCTTGCACTGCAACCGCGTGTAACGCCGGCTAGGCCGGGATCAATCAACCTTAGGAGTTCCTTTCATGCCGATGACGATCAACACCAACGTCGTTTCGCTCAACGCGCAACGCAACCTCAGCACTTCGCAGATGTCGCTTGCGACCTCGATGCAGCGCCTGTCCTCGGGACTGCGCGTCAACTCGGCCGCCGACGACGCGGCCGGCCTGGCGATCGCCACCCGGATGAATGCCCAGATCAAGGGCACCAACGTCGCCATCCGCAACGCCAACGACGGCATCTCGCTCGCGCAGACCGCTGAAGGCGCACTCGCGACGGTGACCGACGCCCTGCAACGCATGCGGGAACTGGCGGTTCAGGCGCAGAACGGCTCGAACGGCACGAGCGACCGCGCCAACCTGGACACCGAGTATCAGCAGCTCTCCCAGGAAATCACCCGCCTCGCCGCGCAAACCAAGTTCAACGGCATCGCCATCATCGGCGGCGGCGCCGGCGCGCAGGTTTTCCAGGTCGGCGCCAACAACGGCGACACGCTGACGATCACGACGGCCGCAGTCGCGACCGTCGCCGGCGACTTGACCACCTCGGGCAACGCGTCGACGGCCGTCGCCGCCGTGGACGCCAAGCTCGACGTGATCTCGACCAACCGGGCCACCTACGGCGCCGCGATCAGCCGCTTCGGCCTGGCGATCTCGAACCTGTCGATCACCGGCGAGAACCAGTCGGCCGCGCGCGGCCGGATCATGGACGCCGACTTCGCGGCGGAAACGTCGAACCTGTCGCGGGCGCAGATCCTGCAGCAGGCCGGCAGCGCGATGGTGGCGCAAGCCAACCAGCTGCCGCAGACCGTCCTGACGCTGCTGCGCTGAACGACGGCGCGAAAGCGCCGCCGCTCGAAGCCGCCCTCCGGGGCGGCTTTTTTCTTGCGGCGGTGAATTGACGGGTCGGAGCGCGTCACTTCGAGCGACCGCGGACGAAACGAGGGCTCAAGAATGCCGTACAGGCCGAACCAGGAGTCCTCATGCCCCAAACCATCAACTCCAACATCGTTTCGCTGAACGCGCAACGACACCTCAACACCTCGCAAACGTCGCTGACGACGTCGATGGAGCGGCTCTCGTCGGGCCTGCGCGTCAACTCGTCGAGGGACGACGCCGCCGGCCTGGCGATCGCCGACCGGATGAACGCCCAGATCCGCGGCACCAACGTCGCGATCCGCAACGCCAACGACGGCATCTCGCTCGCGCAGACCGCCGAAGGCGCGCTGGCGACGGTGACCGACGCCCTGCAGCGCATGCGCGAGCTGGCGGTCCAGGCCCAGAACGGCTCGAACGGCACCTCCGACCGCGGCAACCTCGACACCGAGTACCAGCAGCTGTCGGCAGAAATCACGCGGATCGCCACCCAGACCAAGTTCAACGGCGCGGCGATCGTCGGCGCCGGCGCCGGCGCGCAGACCTTCCAGGTCGGCGCCAACAACGGCGACACCCTGACCGTCACGACCGCCGCGGTGACCACCGTCGTCGGCGACATCACGACGGCGGGGAATGCCTCGACGGCGCTGGCGGCGATCGACGCCAAGCTCGATGTCATCACGACCAACCGGGCGACCTACGGCGCGGCCATGAGCCGCTTCGGCTTCGCGATCCAGAACCTGTCGACGACCGTCGAGAACCAGTCGGCCGCGCGTGGCCGGATCATGGACGCCGACTTCGCCGCCGAGACGGCGAACCTGTCGCGCGCACAGATCCTGCAGCAGGCCGGCACCGCGATGGTGGCGCAGGCCAACCAGCTGCCGCAGACCGTTCTCGCCCTCCTGCGGAACTGATCCTCGAAGCGCTCGCGTTTCGAGGGCCGCGCCGCTCAAGTTCGGGCGGCGGCGGCCGAGATTGACGCATCGGTCCGAACGACCGCGACGTTCGAGATGAAGAAGGGTTGCCCATGACGATCAGTTCTGCAGGCATCGGCAGCGGGCTGGACGTCAATTCGATCGTCTCCCAGCTGATGGCGATCGAGCGCCAGCCGCTCACCGTCCTCGCGACCAAGGCGACGACGATCCAGAGCACGGTCTCCGAGTACGGCAAGATCAAGAGCGCCGTCTCGGCGCTGCGCGACGCCGCCGCCAAGCTGGCGAGCTCGACGACGTGGGGCCAGACCGTCACCAACTCGTCGAGCCCCGCCGTTTCGGCGACCACCAACAACTCCGCCGCCGGCTCGTACACCGTCGAGGTGCAGGCGCTCGCGAGCGTGCAGACGATCGCCACCGCGACCGCCGTCCCGGCGACGACGACGCCGGGCGCCGGCACGCTGCGCATCGAGCTCGGCACCTGGGGCGCCGGGCAGACGAGCTTCGCGCCCAAGGCCGGCGCGACCGCGGTCGACATCACGATCGCGGCGAGCGACACCCTCGCCGACGTGCGCGACAAGATCAACGGCGCCGGCGCCGGCGTGACCGCGCTGATCATGACCGACGCGAGCGGCTCGCGCCTGTTGATCCGCTCCAACAGCTCGGGCGCCGCCAATGCGTTCCGCACCTCGGGCATCGCCTCGCTGGCGTTCGACCCGTCGGCCGGCGCCGCCGCGATGACGCAGAGCCAGACCGCGGCCGACGCCGCGGCGACGATCAACGGCCTGGCCGTCACCTCGCCGAGCAACACGCTCTCGAACATCGTCGACGGCCTGACCCTCAACCTGTCGACGCTGACGACCGCGCCGGTGACGGTCAACGTCGTCACCGACACCGATTCGCTGAAGAAGACGATCGGCGACTTCGCCGCCGCCTACAGCGCCCTCGTCAAGCTGATCGCGACCGACACCAAGTACGACGCCGCCGCCAAGAAGGGAGCCCTCCTCCAGGGCGACAGTGCCGCGATCGGCCTGCAGCGGCAGATGCGGACGCTCGCCGGCGGCGCCTCGAGCGCGTCGGCGATGTTCGGCCACCTCTCCGACGTCGGCCTGCAGCTGCAGGGCGACGGCTCGATGACCGTCAACGACAGCAAGCTCGCCAACGCGCTCGGCAACGTCGCCGAGCTGAAGAAGATGTTCTCGAATTCGAACCTGCTCGACCCCTCGCAGGACGGGTTCGGCAAGCGCTTTCGCGCCGTCGCCGACTCGATGCTCGGCATCGACGGCGCGCTGACGACCAAGACCGACAGCCTGGGCAAGCAGCTGCAGCGCAACCAGAACGACCAGACCGCGCTGCAGACCCGCCTGGACGGCATCGAGAAGCGCATGCGCGCCCAGTACACGGCGCTCGACGCAACGATGGCCGTGCTCAACAGCAAGAGCAGCTACATCACGCAGCAGATCGCGGCATTCAACGCCAACAGCAGCTCGAACAGGTAGGTCGCCGGCCGTCGCTGGGCCGGGAGCCGGGGAAATCGGCTGAATTCGGGGCTTCGGCCCTCTCAAGTCGCCGGGGGCGATACCGATACTCAAGGCAGACCCCGCCACCCCACGCAAGACCATGCTCGCCGCCGCGATGTCCCAGCACGTATCCCACGCCAACGCCCATGCCTACCGCCGTGTCGGCGTCGAGACCGGCGTCGACGCGGCGACGCCGCACCAGCTCGTGACGATGCTGTTCGAGGGCTTCGGCGACGCGATCGCCCAGGCGCGCGCCGCCCTGCTGAGGAAGGACATCGAGACCAAGTGCAAGGCGATCACGCGCGCCGCCCGGATCGTCGACGAAGGCCTGAAGGCTTCGCTCGACCTGCGCGGCGGCGGCAAGCTCGCCCAGGACCTGCTCGCGCTCTACGCCTACGTCGCCCTGCGGCTGACCCAGGCCAACCTGAACAACGACCCCGCCGCGCTCGACGAGTGCCAGACCCTGCTCGAGCCGGTGCGCTCGGCCTGGGCCGCGATCGGCCCCGGCGCCACCGCCGGCGCCGAGGTCCAATGAACATGCAACGCACTCAATCTTCCGGAGCCCGCATGAATTCCGTGCTGATGAACTATTACGAGGCGATCGAGAAGGCGAGCCAGGACATGCTCGACGCCGCTCGCGCGGGCAACTGGGACCACGTCGTCAAGCTGGAGGGCGCGTGCGCGCTGCTCATCGCCCAGCTGAAGAACACCGCCGCCGAGGCACCGCTGCCGGCCGACGAGGCGCAGCTGAAGTCGCGCCTGATGCAGCGCATCCTTCTCAACGACGCGGAGATCCGCCAGCTCGCCGAGCCGTGGCTCGAGGACCTCGACGACATCCTCGCCGGCCGCCCCAAGACACTGCACTGAT
>JBDTPG010000226.1:0-4709 GCA_039932815.1 Caldimonas sp. | reverse complement strand
TCGCGCACGTGGTCCGAGCCGGTGCCGGCGCTCTCCTCGCCGCAGATCGTCGCCAGCCCGGCGTCGAGCAGGTTGCCGAAGAACTTCCAGCCGGTCGGCGTCTCGTGGCAGGCGACGCCGAGCCTCGCGGCGACGCGATCAGCGGCGCGGCTTGTCGGCATCGAGCGCGCGATGCCTTTCAGACCCTTTGCATAGCCGGGAACGAGGTGCGCGTTGGCGGCGATCACGGCGAGGCTGTCGCTCGGCGTGACGACGAAGCGCCGGCCGACGATCATGTTGCGGTCGCCGTCGCCGTCGCTCGCCGCGCCGAAATCCGGCGCATCGGCAGCGAACATCGCCGCCATCAGCTCGCTCGCGTAGATCGGATTCGGATCGGGATGGCCGCCGCCGAAGTCGACGAGCGGCGTCGCGGCGACGACGCTCGTCGCCGGCGCGCCGAGCCGACGCACCAGGATCTCCTCGGCGTAGGGACCCGTGACCGCATGCATCGCATCGAAGCGCATGCGAAAAGAGGGTCGGCGCAACAGCTTCGCGATCGCGCCAAAGTCGAACAGGCGCGCGAGCAGGTCGGCGTACTCGACGACCGGGTCGAACACCTCGACCGTCGTCGCGCCGAGCGGGGTGACGCCGATCGCCGCGAGGTCGATGTCGGCGTGCGCCGTCGTGAGATAGCGCTCGATCCGCTCGCTGCAATGCCAGATCGCCTCGGTGATCTTCTCGGGCGCCGGCCCGCCGTTGGCAGTGTTGAACTTGATGCCGAAATCGCCGTCGGGACCGCCGGGGTTGTGGCTCGCCGACAGGATGATCGCGCCGAAGGCCGCGCGCGCCCGCACCACGCAGCTCGCCGCCGGCGTCGACAGGATGCCGGCGCGGCCGACCAGGACCCGGCCGAAGCCGTTCGCCGCCGCCATCCGGACGATGGTCTGGATCGCGACGTCGTTGTGGAAGCGGCCGTCGCCGCCAACGACGAGGGTCGTGCCGGCGAAGCCGGCCAGCGAATCGAAGATCGACTGGACGAAGTTCTCGAGATAGCGCGGCTGCCGGAATACCGCGACCTTCTTGCGCAGCCCGGAAGTGCCGGGTCGCTGCCCGGCAAAGGGCCGGGTCGGGACGGTCAGGTTCTCGCTCATGGGGTCGGGCGTTCGCTCGGATCGATCGGTTCGGCGAAAAGTGTCGCCGATACTGCGCCCCCATGTCGCCGCTGGTCTTCGTCAAGCTGTTCGCGATCTTCGCGGTCGTGGCGATCGGCTGGGCGGTGGCGAAGAGCGGCCGCCTCGGCGGCGGCGATCCCTCGCGCGTCATCTCGGGCGCGGCGTTCTACATCTTCGTTCCGGCCCTCCTCTTTCGCACCAGCGCGCGAACCGATTTCGCCCGCCTCGACCCGCGCATCGTCCTCGCCTTCTTCGTGCCGACGATCGCCGTCCTGCTGCTGGTCTATGCGACCCTGCGCTGGGCTCGCCGCGCCGATTCAGCGTCTCCCGCAGGGCCGAGCGTTCACGCCATCACCGGCTCGTTCGGCAACGCGGTGCAGATCGGCATCCCGCTCGCGGCCGCGCTGTACGGGGAGGGCGGGCTGGCGCTCCACGTCACCCTCGTCAGCCTGCACGCGCTGATCCTGCTGACGATCCTGACGGCGCTGGTCGAGCTCGATCTCGCCCACGCGCGCCAACGCGCCGATCCCGGCGGCAGCCACCTCCTCGGCACGCTCGCGACGACCGCGAAGAACACCGTCGTTCATCCCGTCGTCCTGCCCGTGCTCGCGGGGCTCGCCTGGAACGCGTCGGGGTTGGCGCTGCCGACCTTCGCCGACGAAATCCTCGCCACCCTCGGCCAGGCCGTCGTGCCGCTCTGTCTCGTCCTGATCGGCGTCTCGCTCGCGCACTACGGCGTTCGCGGCGCGCTGCGCGGCGCAGTGATCCTCTCGCTGCTGAAGCTCGTCGTCCAGCCGCTCGCCGTGCTCGCGTTCTCGCGGCTGGTGCTCGGCCTGAGCGGCGTTCCGCTTGCCATCGTCGTCATGATGGCGGCGCTGCCGGTCGGCAGCAACGCCCTCATCTTCGCGCAGCGCTACGAAACCCTGCAGGCCGAGACGAGCACGGCGATCGTCGTCTCGACGCTCGCCTTCGTCGCTACCGCGCCGCTCTGGCTGGCGCTGCTGCACGCCGTCGGCTAGATCGGCGCGCGGATTTGGCGCGAGCGACACCTTTCGCCATACTCCGCCTGTCGCAGATCTGGGGCTTGACCCATGGCGTTGGGCCGCTGGTGGAATCCGTTCACGCGCAAGGGCCGCCCCGCACCGGGAAGCTCGGGCTTCGCGGACGGCGCCGCGTCGGTCCCCGCACCGTCGGCGCCGCAGCGGCCGGCGGTTCCGCAGCGACCCGTGGCGCCGGAGCGGCGTCCTGCGACCCCGCTTCCAGCGGCTGCCGCATCCGCGACCTCGCCCGCGGCACCCGCTGCCGAGCCGGTCGAGGTGGTCGACGAGCCGCTGACGCCGGAGCAGCGCATCCGCTTCTTCCGCTGGATCGTCGGCGTTCCCGACATCGCCGGCACGTCGGGCCTGCCCGACCTCGTCGTCCAGCACCTGATGGAGCGGCTCGACGAGGTCATCGCCTCCGACACGCTTCGCGCCGCCTTGCTACCGCGCGCACCGCACGTGATCCCGCAGCTGATGAAGACGCTGCGCGACGAGGGCTACTCGTCGGTCGACGTCGCCAGCCGGATCTCCAAGGACGTCGTTCTCACCGCCGAGGTCGTGCGCAGCGCGACCAGCGCGTTCCAGCGCGCCGACGACGAGGGCGAGATCGACCTGGCGCGCGCGGTGACGATGATCGGCACGCAGGGCCTGCGCCGGGCGATCGCCAACGTCGTCCTGCGGCCGATCTTCGATGCCAAGGGCGATACGTTTTCCGCGCGCGGCGCGACCCAGGTCTGGAAAGACGCCGACCGCAAGGCGCGCCTCTGCGCCGCGATCGCCGCGCCGCAGGTCCTCGATCCTTTCGACGGCTACCTCGCCGGCCTGCTGCACAACACCGGCTGGACCGCGCTGCTGCGCGCCATCGACGGCTTCGAGGACATGCATCTGAACGGCGCGCAGCTGTCGCACCCCGACGTCGTGCCGATGCTGCTGCAACGCCGCGACGCGCTCTTCGGCGCGCTCGTCGGCCCCTGGAATCTGAGTGCCGCGGTCGACAGGCTCGCCGCGGAGGTCGGCGCGCACGGACTCGAAGGCGTCGCGTCGCCGCTCGGGCGGGCGCTTCGCCACGCCGACCGCCTTGCGGCGATGCGCGCGCTGGCGCCGGCCGGGCAGGGGCCGGCGGCCGGCGTGCCGACGTGGGCAACGCTGCCCAAGGGCGTGCAGGATTGCTACGCCGGCCTGGCCGCGCACTGAGCCGCTCGCGGCGCGCCGCGCCCCTATCATTCCGGCTCGCTCCGCCGGAGCCGACCCGGACGCCCCACGACCATGAAACTCCATCGCTTTGCCGCCCTCGGCCTTGCCGCCGCTCTCGTCGCCGGCAGCGGCGCCGCCCTCGCCGCCAAGACCCTTGTCTATTGCTCGGAAGGCAGCCCCGAGGGCTTCAATCCGCAGTTCTTCACCACCGGCACGACTGCTGACGCGGCGTCGGTGCCGATGTACAACCGGCTGGTCGAGTTCGAGACCGGCACGACCACCATCGTCCCCGGCCTGGCCGAGAGCTGGACCGCCGCGCCCGACGGCATGAGCTACACCTTCAAGCTGCGCCGCGGCGTCAAGTTCCATAGCAACTCGAAGTTCACGCCGACGCGCGACTTCAACGCCGACGACGTGCTGTTCTCGTACAACCGCATGGCCGACGCGAACCATCCATTCGCGAAGGTGACGCCGGGCCAGACCTACGCGTACTTCGAAGACATGGGCATGAAGGACATCGTCGACAAGGTCGAGAAGGTCGACCCGATGACGGTGCGCTTCGTCCTCAAGAAGCCCGAGGCGCCGTTCATGGCCGACATGGCGATGGACTTCGCGTCGATCCTCTCGGCCGAGTACGCCGACAAGATGATGGCGGCGAAGACGCCCGACGTCATCGACCGCGAGCCGATCGGCACCGGCCCGTTCCAGTTCGTGTCGTACCAGAAGGACGCGGTGATCCGCTATAAGGCGTTCGACCAGCACTGGGGTGGCCGGCCGAAGATCGACAACCTGGTCTACGCGATCACCACCGACGCCTCGGTGCGCTATGCCAAGCTGAAGACCGGCGAGTGCCATGTGATGGCGTTCCCGAAGCCGGCCGACGTCGCGCTGATGAAGAACGATCCGGCGATCAACCTGGTGCAGCAGAACGGCCTCAACGTCGGCTACATCTCGTTCAACGTCGAGAAGAAGCCGTTCGACTCGAAGCTGGTGCGCCAGGCGCTCAACATGGCGGTCAACAAGAAAGCGATCCTCGACAACGTCTTCCAGGGCGCGGGCGCGGTGGCCAAGAACCCGATCCCGCCGACGCTCTGGTCGTACAACGACAAGATCGCCGACTATCCGTACGACCCGGCCAAGGCGAAGGCGCTGCTGGCGCAGGCCGGCTATCCCAACGGCGTCGACGTCGAGCTCTGGTACCTGCCGGTGACGCGCCCGTACAACCCCGACGGCAAGCGCATGGCCGAGCTGATCCAGCAGGACTGGGAGAAGGTCGGCGTGCGCACCAAGCTCATCACCTACGAGTGGGGCGAGTACAGGAAGC
>JBDTPG010000225.1:0-4734 GCA_039932815.1 Caldimonas sp. | reverse complement strand
CTCGGCGTCGGCGCGCGGACCGCAGCAGGAGCTCATCGGGCGATGATGCCGCAGCGGCGACGCGGCGGCGAGCGCAGCGACCGGCGCGTCATCGAGATCCGTCCGAAGCCGATGTTCGTCCGAGCTCGCATGTCGGCAGCGCATTCGCCGATCGCGGATATGCTCTCTGACCCGTGCTCGAAGTCGCCGCCACCTGCCTCGTGATCACGGCGCTGCTCGCGTACGTGAACCAGCGCTTCATCGGCCTGCCGACGACGATCGGCGTGATGAGCATCGCGCTCGTCCTCTCGCTGCTGCCTCTGGGGCTCGACGCGCTCGGCCTCGCGCACGGCCTGCGCGCGTACGAAGAGTCGCTGCTGCGGTCGATCGACTTCTCCACCGTGCTGATGCAGGGCATGCTGTCGCTGCTGCTGTTCGCCGGCGCGCTGCATGTCGACCTGAGCGAGCTGCGCGAATACCGCTGGCAGATCGGCGTGCTCGCGGTGTTCGGCACGCTGCTGTCGACGTTCGTCGTCGGCTTCGCGCTCTGGCTGATCCTGCCGTCGCTCGGCCTGCCGCTGTCGCTGCTGCATTGCCTGGTGTTCGGCGCCCTCATCTCGCCCACCGATCCGATCGCGGTGATGGGCGTCCTCAAGTCCGCCGCGGCGCCGAAAAACCTCGAGATCGTGATCGCCGGCGAATCGTTGTTCAACGACGGCGTCGGCGTCGTCATCTTCGCGCTGCTCGCCGGCATGCTGACGAGCAGCGAGGCGCCGACCTCCGGCCACGTCCTCGCCCTGCTGGTGCGCGAGGCGGGCGGCGGCATCGCCTTCGGTCTCGTGCTCGGCTACGTCACGTTCCGCCTCCTGAGAAGCATCGACCACTACCAGGTCGAGGTCCTGCTCACCCTCGCCGCGGTCATGGGCGGATACACGCTGGCGAACCACCTGCACGTGTCCGGGCCCCTGGCGATGGTCGTCGCCGGCCTGCTGATCGGCAACCACGGCCGCGCCCAGGCGATGTCGGACACGACCCGGCACCACGTCGACCTGTTCTGGGAGCTGCTCGACGAGATGCTGAACGCCGTCCTGTTCGTGCTGATCGGCATGGAGGTGATCGTCATCACGTTCGCGCACGGGATCGCGGCCGCGGCGGCGGCGACGATCGCGGTGACCTTGTTCGCCCGCTGGCTGACGGTCGGCCTGCCCGTTTCGCTGTGGCGCAAGGTGTTTCGTCTGCCCTCGGGCGCGGGCCCGGTGCTGCTCTGGGGCGGGCTGCGCGGCGGCATCTCGGTGGCGCTGGCGCTCTCGCTTCCGGCCGGGCCGGAGCGCGAGACTTTGCTCTCGCTGACCTACTGCGTGGTGGTCTTTTCCATCCTCGTCCAGGGGCTCACGGTCGGCAAGCTGGTGCGTCGCGTCGTTCGCGCCTGAGGCCGGCGGCGGCTCGCTATCCTTCGGCCTCCTCCTCGCACGATCGGCTTTCATTGCACCAGCTTCGCTCCATCTGGCGTGCCCTGCAGGGCAGCCTCTGGTTCCTGCCGTCGCTGATCCTCGGCCTGGGCGTCATCGCCGCGGTCGGCCTGGTCGAGCTGCAGTCGACGATCGACAGCGACCTGTCGCTGCGCTGGCCGCGCCTGTTCGGCGCCGGTGCCGAAGGCGCGCGCGGCATGCTTTCGGCGATCGCGACCTCGATGATCACGGTCGCCGGCGTGGTGTTCTCGATCACTGTCGTCGCCCTCTCGCTCGCGGCGAGCCAGTACTCGCCCCGGCTGCTGCGCAACTTCATGTCCGACCGCGGCACCCAGGCCGTCCTCGGCGCCTTCGTCTCGATCTTCGCCTATTGCCTCATCGTCCTGCGCACCGTGCGCGGGCCTGACGAAGGTGCCTTCGTGCCCTCGCTCGCCGTCCTCGGCGGCATGGTGATGGCGTTCGTCGGCGTCGTCCTGCTGATCTATTTCGTCCACCATGTCGCCTCGGCGATCCAGGTCTCGTCCATCCTCGAGCGCATCACGGCGGAAACGACGCAGGCGATCGAACGGCTGTTCCCCGACCAGGTGGGCGCGCCGGCGCGCGACGACCTGCTGCCGCCGTCGCGCGGCGAGGCGACGGGCGGGGCTACGGTCGTCGCCGCCCCGATCACCGGCTACCTGGTGAGCGTCGACGGCGAAGCGCTGCTGGAATGGGCCGAGCAGCGCACGCACGTCGTCGAGATCCTGCCGGCGATGGGCGAGTTCGTCATTGCCGGGCTGCCCTTTCTTCGTCTCGCGCCGGCGGCCGAGCTCGCCAAGGAGGAGAGCGCAAGCCTGCTCGCCAATTTCGTCGTCGAGCGGCAGCGCACGGTGCATCAGGACGCGCCGTTCGGCCTGCAGCAGATCGTCGACATCGCCATGAAGGCGCTCTCGCCCGGCGTCAACGACCCGACGACGGCGATCGCCTGCATCGACCATCTCGGTGGGCTGATGACGGTGCTGGCAGGCCGCCACATCCCGAGCGCCTGTCGCGCCAGGCACGGCGTCGTTCGCGTCGTCGCGCGCGGCCCGGACTTCGCGTCGATGCTTTCGCTCGCTTTCGACGCCGTCGGTGAGCACGCGGCCGATCACGTCGAGGTCTACGAGCGCCTCGTGGCGACGGTCGGCCGCATCGCCCTTGCGACGGGTGACGCCGGCCGCTGCGCCGCGCTGGCCGGTCAGCTCGAGATCATCGTCGCCTGCGCCGAGCGCGGCGGCATCCCTTTGCACCGGCGCACACGCTTCGCCGCGCTGTGCGACGGCGAGCGGCGCCGCATCGCGGTGGCGGCCGCCGGCGCGCCCCCGCCCACGCCTCGCTGAGGGAGCGGGCCGGCCGCTTGCCAGGCCCCGGAATGGAACTCTTCGGCATCCGCCTGATGGGCTTCAACGCGACCACAGGGCACAAGGTCCTGCTCACGTTCGGCCTGCTGCTCGTGCTCTGGCTCGTGCGCAGCCTGGCGCTGGCGGTCCTGGGCAAGGTCGACGCCTCCGGCGACCGCGCCAGCCGCATCGGCTTCTGGGCGCGTCAGGGTGTGAGCCTCGTCGTCGCCGCGATCGCCGTGATCGGCTTCGTCTCGATCTGGTTCGACGACCCGGCCAACCTGACGACCGCCGTCGGCCTCGTCACCGCCGGCCTCGCCTTCGCCTTGCAGAAGGTGGTGACCTCGCTCGCCGGCTACTTCATCATCCTGCGCGGCTCGACCTTCACCGTCGGCGACCGAATCACCATGGGCGGCGTGCGCGGCGACGTCGTCGCCCTGGGCTTCTTCCAGACCACCATCATGGAGATGGGGCAGCCGCCCTCGGTGCAGAACGCCGACCCGGCGGTCTGGGTGCAATCACGCCAGTTCACCGGCCGCATCGTCACCGTCGCCAACAGCAAGATCTTCGACGAGCCGGTCTACAACTACACGCGCGAGTTTCCGTTCATCTGGGAGGAGATGCGGCTGCCGATCGCCTACCGCGACGATCGCGACCAGGCCGAGCGGATCCTGCTCGAGGTCGCGCAAAGGCACGCCGTCGATCCGGCCCGGCTCGACGAGGCCATGGTGGCGCGCCTCGAGCACGACTTTCGCGTCAAGCGCGAGGATTTCGCGCCGGCGACCTATTGGCGCCTCACCGACAATTGGCTCGAGCTCACCGTCCGCTTCATCGCCCACGACCACGGCGTGCGCAGGATGAAGGACGCGATGAGCCGCGAGGTGCTGCAGCGGTTGCTGGACGCCGGCATCGGCATCGCCTCGGCGACGTTCGAGATCACCGGCCTCCCCGAGGTCAAGGCCAGGCTGAGCTCTTGATCGTCGGCCCGACGCGGGCCATCGGCGGGCGACCATCCAGCGATAGCCAAGGTGCCGACGCGAAGCCGCCGCGCGTGATCGAGATCCGGCCGCAGCTCGTCTTCGTGTGAAGGCGGCGAGGCCGCACGGCACGACCCGGGCATCGGGATTGCCCGGCGCGGACATCGCCACTTCGATTCCCGCGCCATGGATTCCATCAACGCCCAGCAGCCCGAGAACAATCACGAGGACTTGAGCGGCAAGAAGGCGGTCGAGCGCATCAAGGAGGTCGTCAAGAAGTCCGCGACCTGCTTCTTCTGCACGGCAGTGAGCCACGGCGGCTCGGGCGCGACGCGGCCGATGAGCGTGCAGGACGTCGACGACCAGGGCAACCTCTGGTTCCTGAGCTCGAACGACAGCTACAAGAACCGCGAGATCGGCGAGCGGCCGGACGTGCGCCTGTTCTTCCAGGGCTCGGAGCACGCGGGCTTTCTCGCCCTCACCGGCAAGGCCAGCATCAGCACCGACAAGAAGAAGATCGAGGAGCTCTGGGAGCCGATCGTCAAGACCTGGTTCACCGGCGGCGTCGACGACCCGCGCATCACCGTGATCCGGGTGCGGCCGACGGGAGGCTACTACTGGGACAACAAGCACGGCGCATTGGTTGCCGGCGCCAAGATGCTCCTCGGTGCGGCGATCGGCAAGACGCTCGACGACTCGATCGAGGGGCGCCTCGCGCCCTGAGGCCGAGCGCCCGCCGCGGCCGCTACTGGAACTCGCCGAAGTTCGTGGGCAGCGCGAGTTTGTCCTTGTCGACCTCGCTGTCGATCCAGGCCTTCGCGACTCGCGTGATGCGCTCGATCGCTTCATCCTGGGTCGCGAAGACCTCGAGGTCGATGAAGCGCTGCGAGCGTGTTCGCGAGCCGTTCAGCGACATGATGGCGACGCGGGCGCGGTAGCGTCCGTCGTCGG
>JBDTPG010000224.1:0-4734 GCA_039932815.1 Caldimonas sp. | reverse complement strand
CCGGCGCCAAGTTCAAGAGCTACGAGATCGACATCACCTATCCGCTCGCCTGGGGTGCCGAGGGCGTCGAGGCCAAGCTCGCGTCCATGTGCGCGGAGAGCGTCGACGCGATCCGCAGTGGCCACAACATCCTCATCATCAGCGACCGGCGCCTGAGCCGGGAGCAGGTCGCCCTGCCTGCCGCACTTGCGCTCTCGGCGGTGCACCAGCACCTCGTGCGCGAAGGCCTGCGCACGACCGCCGGCCTGGTCGTCGAGACCGGCTCGGCGCGCGAGGTGCATCACTTCGCGGTCCTCGCCGGCTACGGCGCCGAAGCCGTTCATCCCTATCTCGCGCTCGAAACCCTCGCCGCGCTGAAAGCGCAGTTGCCGGCCGAGCTCGGTACCGACAAGGCGGTCTACAACTACGTCAAGGCGATCGGCAAGGGTCTGTCCAAGATCATGTCGAAGATGGGCGTGTCGACCTACATGTCGTACTGCGGCGCGCAGCTGTTCGAGGCGGTCGGGCTCGAGAAGGCGCTGGTCGACAAGTACTTCCGAGGCACCGCCAGCCAGGTCGGCGGGATCGACATCTTCGCCGTCGCCGAAGAGGCGATCCGCATGCACCGGGCTGCCTTCAGCGACGATCCGGTGCTCGAGAGCATGCTCGACGCCGGCGGCGAATACGCCTGGCGCGTGCGCGGCGAAGAGCACATGTGGACGCCCGACGCGATCGCCAAGCTGCAGCACGGCGTGCGCGCCAACCGCTTCGAGACCTACCAGGAGTACGCGGCCCTGATCAACGACCAGTCCGAGCGCCACATGACGCTGCGCGGCCTGTTCGAGTTCGTCGTCGATCCGGCCAGGGCGATCCCGATCGACGAGGTCGAGCCGGCCAAGGAGATCGTCAAGCGCTTCGCCACCGGGGCGATGTCGCTCGGCTCGATCTCGACCGAGGCGCACGCGACGCTCGCGGTGGCGATGAACCGGATCGGCGGCAAGTCGAACACCGGCGAGGGCGGCGAGGACCCGGCGCGTTACCGCGCCGAGCTGCGCGGCGAAGTTATCGCCGAAGGCACACATTTCAGCGACATCATCGGCAAGGGCGACATCATCGTCGACTACCCCCTGAAAGCCGGGGACTCGCTGCGCTCGCGCATCAAGCAGGTCGCCTCGGGCCGCTTCGGCGTCACGACGGAGTACCTCGTCTCCGCCGACCAGCTGCAGATCAAGATGGCGCAAGGCGCCAAGCCCGGGGAGGGCGGTCAGCTGCCCGGCGGCAAGGTCAGCGACTACATCGGCAGGCTGCGCTTCTCGGTGCCCGGCGTGGGCCTGATCTCGCCGCCGCCGCACCACGACATCTATTCGATCGAGGACCTGGCGCAGCTCATCCACGATCTGAAGAACGTGAACGAGAAAGCCAGCATCAGCGTCAAGCTTGTCTCCGAGGTCGGCGTCGGCACCGTCGCTGCCGGCGTCGCCAAGGCCAAGGCCGACCATGTGGTGATCGCCGGCCACGACGGCGGCACCGGCGCCTCGCCGTGGAGCTCGATCAAGCACGCCGGCACGCCGTGGGAGCTCGGCCTCGCCGAAGCGCAGCAGACGCTGGTGCTGAACCGCCTGCGCGGCCGCATCCGCGTCCAGGCCGACGGCCAGATGAAGACCGGCCGCGACGTCGTCATCGGCGCGCTGCTCGGCGCCGACGAGTTCGGCTTCGCGACCGCGCCGCTGGTCGCCGAAGGCTGCATCATGATGAGGAAGTGCCACCTCAACACCTGCCCGGTCGGCGTCGCGACGCAGGACCCGGTGCTGCGGGCAAGGTTTCAGGGCCGTCCCGAGCACGTCGTCAACTTTTTCTTCTTCGTCGCCGAGGAAGCGCGCGCGATCATGGCCGAGCTCGGCGTTCGCACCTTCGACGAGCTGATCGGCCGCGTCGACCTGCTCGATACCCGAAAGGGCATCGCCCACTGGAAGGCGCGCGGCCTCGACTTCAGCCGCCTGCTGCAGGCGCCGACGGCGCCCGCCGAGGTGGCGCGGCGCCACGTCGAGGCGCAGGACCATGGTCTGGCCAAGGCGCTCGACGTGCGCCTGATCGAGAAGTGCGCGCCCGCGCTCGAGCGCGGCGAGAAGGTCCAGCTCCTCGAGACGGTTCGCAACGTCAACCGCACGGTCGGCGCGATGCTGTCCGGCGAGCTGATCCGCCGCCATCCGCAAGGTCTGCCCGACAACACGATCTTCATCCAGATGGAAGGCACCGGGGGGCAGAGCTTCGGCGCGTTCCTCGCCCAGGGCATCACGATCTACCTGATCGGCGACGCCAACGACTACACCGGCAAGGGCATGAGCGGCGGACGGCTGGCGATCCGGCCGAGCATCGACTTTCGCGGCGCAGCGACCGAGAACATCATCGTCGGCAACACCGTCCTCTACGGTGCGACCAGCGGCGAGGCGTTTCTGCGCGGCGTCGCCGGCGAGCGCTTCGCGGTGCGCCTCTCGGGGGCCACGGCTGTCGTCGAAGGCACCGGCGACCACGGCTGCGAGTACATGACCGGCGGTACCGTCGTCGTCCTCGGCAAGACCGGGCGCAACTTCGCGGCCGGCATGAGCGGCGGCATCGCCTACGTCTACGACGAGGACGGCGAGTTCGCGTCGCGCTGCAACACGTCGATGGTCTCGCTCGGCCGCGTCGTCCCTGTCGCCGATCAGGAGCAGTCGCTCGAGCGCGCGGTCTGGCACCGCGAGCAGGCCGACGAGACGCTGCTGAAGTCGCTCATCACCGACCACCACCAGTGGACCGGAAGCCTGCGCGCGCGCGAGATCCTCGACCGCTGGAACGAGGCGCTGCCGAAGTTCGTCAAGGTGTTCCCGAACGAGTACAAGCGCGCGCTGGCCGAGATCAGCCTGAAGGCGATGACCGCGCTCGGCGAGATCCGCGCCACCACCGAGGCCGACGACGCGATCGCCAAGGCGCGCACGGCCGGCAAGGCGGCCAAGGTCGTCGCGCCGAAGTAGCTCGCCGAAGAGAACAAGGATCGGACGCAAGGATGGGCAACGTCACGGGCTTCCTGGACTTCGGCCGCGTCGAGGAAGACCACGAGCCGGTCCCCAAGCGCGTCAAGAACTACCGCGAGTTCGTCTTCACGCTGAAGGAAGACGACGCCAAGGTGCAGAGCGCGCGCTGCATGGACTGCGGCACGCCGTTCTGCAACAGCGGCTGCCCGGTCAACAACATCATTCCCGACTTCAACGACCTGGTCTACCGCGCCGACTGGAAGAACGCCTTCGCGGTCCTCGACTCGACCAACAACTTCCCCGAGTTCACGGGCCGCATCTGCCCAGCGCCGTGCGAAGAGGCGTGCACGCTCAACATCAACGACGATCCGGTCGGCATCAAGTCGATCGAGCACGCCATCATCGACCGCGCCTGGGCCGAGGGCCTGGTGGTGCCGAAGCCGCCCGCGGCGAAGACCGGCAGGACGGTCGCCGTCGTCGGCTCGGGTCCGGCCGGCCTGGCCGCCGCGCAGCAGCTCGCCCGCGCCGGCCATGACGTCACCGTCTTCGAGCGAAACGATGCCATCGGCGGCCTGCTCCGCTACGGCATACCCGACTTCAAGATGGAAAAGACGCACATCGATCGCCGCATCGCCCAGATGGAGGCCGAAGGCGTCGTCTTTCGCGCCGGCGTGCGGATCGGCCAGCGCGCCGCAGGCGAAGTCGTCACCGACTGGTCGAAGGAAAGCATCGAAGCGAACGAGCTTCTGGCGCAGTTCGATGCCATCGTCCTCGCCGCCGGCGCCGAGCGGTCGCGCGATCTCCCGGTGCCGGGGCGCGAACTCGAAGGCGTGCACTACGCGATGGAGTTCCTGCCGCAGCAGAACAAGGTCAACGCCGGCGGCACCGTCGAGGGCCAGATCCGCGCCGACGGCAAGGACGTGATCGTCATCGGTGGCGGCGACACGGGCAGCGACTGCGTCGGCACCAGCAACCGCCACGGCGCCAGGAGCGTGACCCAGTTCGAGCTCATGCCGATGCCGCCCGATCACGAGAACAAGCCCCTGGTCTGGCCCTACTGGCCGACCAAGCTGCGCACCTCGTCGAGCCACGAGGAAGGCTGCGAGCGCGAGTTCGCGATCGCGACCAAGGAATTCATCGGCGAAGGCGGCAAGCTCACGGCGCTGAAGGCGGTGCGGGTCGAGTGGCAGGGCGGCAAGATGGTCGAGGTGCCGGATACCGAGCAGGTCATCCCCGCGCAGCTCGTCCTCCTCGCCATGGGCTTCGTCAGCCCGCTCGCGAGCCTGCTCGAGGCATTCGGTGTCGAGCGCGACGGACGCGGCAACGCCAAGGCGAGCACGGAGGTCGTCGGCGGCTACGCGACCAACGTCGCCAAGGTGTTCGCGGCCGGCGACGTGCGACGCGGCCAGTCGCTCGTCGTCTGGGCGATCCGCGAGGGCCGCCAGGCGGCCCGGGCGGTCGACGCTATGCTCATGGGTTCAAGCGAGCTGCCTCGCTGAGCCGATGACCGACATCCAAAAGACCGCCGAGATCACCGGCCATCCCCATCGCGACCTGCTCGTCGAGATCGAGCACGTCGTCTTCGGCTACGACGCCAGCCGGACGATCCTGAACGACGTGTCGATGTCCTTCGGCCGCGGCAAGGTCACTGCCATCCTCGGCGGCTCGGGTTGCGGCAAGACGACGCTTCTGCGCCTGATCGGCGGCGTCTATCCGGCCAACCAGGGCACCATCCGCGTCGACG
>JBDTPG010000223.1:0-4743 GCA_039932815.1 Caldimonas sp. | reverse complement strand
GGCCAGACCCTGCACTACTTCGCCATCGCGCTGACGATCGGCATCCTGTTCGGCATCTACTCGTCGGTCTTCGTCGCCGCCGCGATCGCGATGTGGCTCGGCGTCAAGCGTGAAGACCTCGTCAAGTCGGCGGCCAAGGACCACGACCCGAACGACCCGAACGCCGGGGCCGTGGTGTAGAGTCGAAAGCGACTTCCTCAGGAACGATCCGGCCCCCCAAGACCCCATGCCCACCCCCGCCAACCCGACGGCATTGGCTCAGCAGGCGAGGCGGTCTTATGCGGAGCGGTTGCTGGCCGGCATGCCGGCCGTGGTCCAGGCGATCGATCAGGGCGCGAAGATGCTCGCCGCGGCAGTAGCCGAGCCGGCGGTGGCTCTCAAGCGCCGCGAGCTCCTGCCGATCCTGCAGCGCGCCTTCCCGATCTGGCAGGACGGCATGACGACGCTGCTGCGCGCCGCGCTCGCCACCGGCAGCGTCACGCAGACGCGCCTCGGCGAGCTGCCGGTCCAGAGCGGGTCGAACAGGCCGGGCGCCAAGTTGAGCCTGGTCGACGACGACACGATCGAGCACGAGATCCTCAGCTCGCGCCTGGCGCTTGCGATGATGGACCGCGCTTCGTGGGAGTTCACCGACCTGCGCTCGCGCATGAACATGCTCGAGAGCCGCGACGAGCTCGACGCCAACGACATCCTGCGCCCGCACGTCCTGGCGCGCGTCGTGACCAGCTCGTGGCTCGCCGCGCCGCTCGGCTTCGACGCGTGGCGGCTGATGCAGTCGGTCGTCCACGAGGAGCTGTCGTTGTTCGCCGAAGAGGCGTATCACGAGACGAATCGCTTCCTCCTGCAGCGCCACGTGCTGCCCGAGGTCGACCTGCGGCCGTTCATCCGCCGCTCCAACCACGGGGGCCGACTGCCGCCGAGCGGATCGACCGGCGGCTTCGGCACGCCGACCGGAATGTCGCCGAGCGGCCCCTCCGAGTTCCAGTCGTCGGCGACGCGCGCGAACGCCGCGACCGAAGTCGGCGAAGAAACCCGCCTCATGACCCGCGCCGCCGGCCTGGCGCGCAGCAACGACCAGGCCGAGGCCGTGCTTGGCCGGCTGAACCGCCTGGTCGGCCGTCAGTTGCCCGATTTCGCCGTCACCTCGCACGCGCCGTCGCCGCCGTCGCCCCGCCTCAACGCGGCGATCGTCGAAGCCCAGGAGGGCGTCGCCCGTCGCCTGTCGAGCGCCGCCGCCGCCGTTGACGGCGGCCGGCCCGGCGTCGTCAACACGCCGGCGCTCCTCGAGGAGCTGCACCAGCGAAAGCAGGCGCTCAAGCAGGCGGCATCGTCGCCGGTCGAGCGGGCGACGATCGAGATCGTCGCGCTGCTGTTCCAGAGCATCCTGATGGAGGACGCGATCCCGGCGACGGTTCGCGTCTGGTTCGCGCGCCTGCAGATGCCGGTGTTGCGCGTCGCCGTCTCCGAGCCCGACTTCTTCGCGACCGTCGAGCACCCGGCGCGCCGTCTGATCGACCGCATGGGCTCGTGCGTGATGGGCTTCGACTCGTCGAGCCGTGCCGTCGGCGACATCCTCGAGAAGGAGATCAAGCGCGTCGTCCAGGTCGTCGAGGCCTACCCCGACACCGGCCGACGTGTCTTCCAGACCGTGCTGACCGAGTTCGAGAAATTCCTCGAGCACTATTTCAAGAACGAGAACGAGGCGTCGAAGAAGGGCGTCTCGCTCGCGGCCCAGGTCGAGCAGCGCGAGACGATGGCGATCCAGTACACGATCGAGCTGCGCAAGATGCTCAACGACGTGCCGGTTCAGGAGGGCGTGCGCGAGTTCCTGTTCCAGGTCTGGGCCGACGTGCTGGCGACGACCGCGGTCAAGTCGAACAACGCCGAGGCGACGTCGAAGATGAAGCGCGCCGCCGCCGACCTGATCTGGTCGGCGAGCGCCAAGGTCTCGCGCGCCGAGCGCGCCGAGGTGATTCGCCGCCTGCCGCCGCTGCTGAAGACGCTGCGCGACGGCATGGATGAAGCCGGCATCCCGGTGCCGAAGCAGGACGAGCACATCCAGCGTCTCAACAACTCGCTCGCCGCCGCGTTCACCGCGAAGGCGGCTGCCATCTCACACGAGCGGCTGGAAGAGCTGATGGGCCGCCTCGAGACGCTCGAGGAGCTGTTGCCGGAAGCCGAAGACGTCGACATCGACGAATCGCTGGTGATGGATCTCTCGGGGCACGAGAGCTCGGAGCTCGAGGTCGTCGGCGAAGGCGGCTCGATGCCGACGCCGGCGATGCTCGCCTGGGCGCGCGAGCTGCAGGTCGGCGGCTGGTACATGCTCGACTACCGCAACCGCAACGAGGCGATGCAGCTGGCGTGGCAGGGCATGCGCCGCCAGCTCACCTTGTTCGTCTCGCCGCAGGGGCGTGGCGTGTTGTTCCAGCAGCATCGTCTGGCAGCGTTCCTGCAGGCCGGGTTGCTCGTGCCCGCGCAGGAAGAAGCGCTGACCGTGCGCGCGACGCGCAGCGCGATGGCCAAGCTCGACGGCGACCCCTCGCGCCTTCTCAACTAGCTGAAACCGGACACTCGTGTCCGGTTTCAGCGCGTTCGTTCGACGGACCTGCGGTCCGTCAACTCACTCGGGTGAAAGTGGACAGACTGTCCACTTTCACAGACAGCAAGTTGAGGGACGGTACGTCCCTCAAACGCAGCGTCAAGAAACCGGACGCCCACCGTCCGGTTTTGCACTAGTGGGTGATGCGATCCGCTTCATCGACGAAGAGCTCGTCGAGGATCAGCGCATCGGGTTCTTCGCCGAGGCTCCAGAACACCATCAGGACGATGATCTTCAGGTCCTCCAGGTCGAGCGGCCCGCCCGGGATGGCGCTCGCGCGGTCGATCACCATCTCGCGCATCGGCGGCGGCAGGACGCCGGCCGATTCGAGGAAGGCGATGAAGCCGATCGACTGCTCGCCGAGGTGCTCCTGCTCGACCGGCGCGTAGACGCGGATGCTCTCGGCGTGCTGTTCGCCGACCTTGGCCTGGGCCACCGCGGCGACGCCGTCGAGCCAAGTCAGCGCGTCGGCGATCTCGTCGGATTCGAAGCCCACGGAAGTGAGCTTGCGGGTCAGCTGCTCGTGTCCGGGACAGGCGTCCGGACGCCAGTAGTTCTCGTAGAGGTACACGAGCACGTCGAACATGAAAACACTATACCGCAGCACCCCTTGCCGATGCCCCGGCAGGGACGAACGGCACCCATCGAGGCGCTGCTGTCGCGCGGCTAACTCGTATCAGCCGCGCTCGACGCGCTGGAAGCGCTGGCCGGGAAGTCGCGCCACCCGGCCCTGGAGCTCGAAATCGAGCAGCCGTGCCGACAGCTCGGCGGCACCCTGCCCGGTGCGAGCGATCAACTCGTCGAGGCTGATCGGATCGAAGCCGAGCGCATCGAGCACCGGGTCCGTCTTCCCCCGTGGCGACTTCGGCTCGGCCTCGCTTGACGCGATGCGCGCGACGCCGGCGAACGGCGCCAGCTCGTCGACGATGTCGGCGCCGCTGTCGACGAGCTTGGCGCCCTGCTTGATGAGCGCATGGCAGCCGCGCGACTGCGGCGAATGGATCGAGCCGGGGATGGCGAAGACGTCGCGACCGGCCTCGACGGCGAGGCGCGCCGTGATCAGCGAGCCCGATTGCACGGCGGCCTCGACGACCAGCGTGCCGCGCGCGAGGCCGGCGATGATGCGGTTCCTGATCGGAAAGTTCTCGGCGAGCGCAGGCGTGCCGACGGCGAACTCGCTCACCAGCAGGCCCTCGGCGGCGATCTTCTGCGCCAGCGCGCGGTGGCGTGCCGGATAGACGCGATCGAGCCCGGTGCCGACGACGGCGATGGTTCCCGCGCCGCCGGCGAGCGCGCCTTCGTGGGCCGCGCCGTCGATGCCGAGCGCGAGCCCGGAGACGACGACCCAGCCGGCGCTGCTCAGGTGGGCGGCGAAGGCGCGCGCGTTCTCGAGCCCTTGCGGCGTCGCGTTGCGGCTGCCGACGATGGCGATCGCCGGTGGGTCGAGCAGGGCGATGCGGCCGCGCGCGTAGAGCAGCAGCGGCGGGTCGGCGCTGTCGAGAAGCGCGCGCGGATAGCGCGGGTCGCCGACGGCGATCACGTCGCGCGCCTCGCCGCCGCCGCTCGTTAGCCAGTGCCAGCCCGCGGCCAGTCGCGGCTCGAACTCGTCGGGAACGCGCGCAAGCGCCGCGGCCGGCCCCGCCGGCACGACGGCCTTGCGCGCCTCGATCGACGCGCCGAGCACCGCTTCAGGCGAGCCGAAGCTGGCGAGCAGTGCCCGCGCCGCCTCACGGCCGACGCCGGGCGTCTCGAGCAGGCGCAGCCACGCCGAAAATTCGTCGCGATCGATCATGTGTCGGCACGCGGTGCGCGGCGATGGAGATCGCCGCGCGAGGCGCTGTGCGGAAGGCCGGTTCGGCGCGGCCCGGAGCGGGCCGCCGCCGGTGGCGAGTCTACGGCTGGGTGAAGCGGTCGCCGGCAGCGACCGGATCCTTCACCGACAGGATCAGCGCATACGACATGCGGCTGAAGACGCGGAACACGAACAGGACGCCGTGCCGCTCGTCGGGCAGCTTGATCTTGGTCCGGCCCTTCTCGGTCGGGTCGACGACGACCTTGCCGTCGCGATAGAGCGCGAGCACATGGCCGCGCTCGATGCCGTCGATGGCGCCCTTGTTGAGGGCGACGATCTGGTTCTGGCC
>JBDTPG010000222.1:0-4762 GCA_039932815.1 Caldimonas sp. | reverse complement strand
ACCGGCAAGTACATCGGCATCTGCGGCCAGGGGCCGAGCGATCACCCCGACTTCGCCGACTGGCTCGCCGACGAGGGCATCGTCTCGATCTCGCTCAATCCGGACAGCGTCGTCGAGACCTGGAAGCGCCTGGCGACGCGGCGCAGCATCGTCTAGGGCGGCGCGCAGCCGCGGCGCGGCTCAGAGGAGCCGCGCCATGAGCAGCTTGTCGTGGTAGCGGCTGCCGATCTTGAGCGCGCGCTTCAGCAGCCCGTAGGAGGCGAAGCCGTGGCGTTCGTAGAGGCGCACGGCGCCGGCGTTCTCGGCGGTGACGGAGAGGGTCAGCACCTCGAGCCCGGCCTGGCGAGTCTCGGCGATGCAGGCCTCCAGGAGGAGGGCGCCGAGACCGACGCCGCGCGCCTCCGGCCGCACCATCATGCCGATGACGTGGCCGATGTGGCGCACCTTGAGCCGCTCCTCGCGCTCGCTGGCGATCGCGCCGAGCAGGCATTTGCCGCGCCAGGCGCCGAGAACGAAGTGGCCGCCGTCGCGGCGCTCCAGGCCGAGCCGGTGCAGGTAGTCGGTGGGCTCCTTGTGCGCATCGCTCTCGGCGTCGGACGTGAACGCTTCCGGATGCAGCGCCAGCATCTCGTCGCGCAATCGCTTGTAGTCGGCGAGGTCGGCTGCGCCGAGCGGGCGAATCGTGGCGGTTTCGCTCACCCGCCGATGTAGTGCATCTCGACGCGGCGCTCGCCGCCGGACGGATGGGCCGGGGCTGCGCTGCGCAGCTCGGAATAGCGATCGCCGCGGCTCTGCCAGATGAGCCCGATCGCGGCGGCGATCTCGGCGTCGCTCGCGCCGCCGCGGACGAGCGCGCGCAAGTCGTGGCCGCGGCTCGCGAACAGGCACAGGAAGAGCTTGCCTTCGGTGGACAAACGGGCCCGGTTGCAGTCGCTGCAGAACGCCTTGGTCACGCTCGAGATCGTGCCGATCTCGCCGGCGACGCCCCCGGCATAGCACCAGCGCTCCGCCGTCTCGCCGGGCGCCGCGGCGGCGAGCGGCGCCAGCGCAAACTCGGTAGCGATCATCTCGATGACATCGGCCGACGGCATCACCTCGTCCATGCGCCAGCCGTTGGTCGCGCCGACGTCCATGTACTCGATGAAGCGCAGCGCGACGTCGCGGCCGCGGAAGTGGCGCGCCATCGGCAGGATCTCGCTGTCGTTGGTGCCGCGCTTGACGACCATGTTGACCTTGATCGGTCCCAGCCCGGCGCGCTCGGCGGCGTCGATGCCGCGCAGGACATCGGCGACCGGAAAGTCGGCGTCGTTCATGCGCCGAAAGATCGCGTCGTCGATCGCGTCGAGACTCACCGTGACGCGGCCGAGCCCGGCCGCCTTCAGCGCCGCGGCCTTGCGCTCGAGGACCGATCCGTTGGTGGTGAGCGTGAGGTCGAGCCGGCCGCCATCGGCGCCCGGCAGCTCGGCCAGCATGCCGACCAGCCGCTCGAGATCCCGGCGCAACAGCGGCTCACCGCCGGTGAGGCGGATCTTGCGGACCCCGTGCGCGACGAACAACGCCGCGATGCGGGTGATCTCCTCGAACGAGAGCAGCGACGATTGCGGCAGGAAGCTGTAGTCGCGGTCGAACACCTCCTTGGGCATGCAGTAGCTGCAGCGGAAATTGCAGCGATCGGTGACCGAAATGCGCAGGTCGCGCAGGGGCCGTTGCAGGGTGTCGAGCAGCTCGCCGCTCGGTGCGACAAGGAGCGCCGGGATGATCGGTGCGCTCGCGCGGTAGCGCTGGTCGGCGACGACGATGACTTTCGCGCTCATGCGTCGATTGTGCCTCGCTGCCCCCTTTCGCCCGGAGGCAAGACCCTCCGCCGAGGCTAGCTGCCGGCGGAGGCGCTCGGCGGCGTTGGCGCGGTGGCAGCCGGCAAGACGGCGACGGCCGTGTTGGCGCGGCGCGCCCCGGTGAATCGCTTGGCCCAGTAGGCGAAGCTCATGTCCTCGGTGCGCACGCTCTGGCCCGGACGCGGCGAATGGATGAAGCGATTGCCGCCGATGTAGATGCCGACGTGCGAGAAGGTCCGCTTCACCGTGTTGAAGAAGACCAGGTCGCCGGGGCGCAGGTCCGCGCGGCCGACCGCCACCAGACCGGGCGCGGCAGCCTGTTCGTCGGCGCGGCGCGGCAGGACGAGGCCCAGGCTCATCTCGAAGACGTGGCGCGTGAAGCCGCTGCAGTCGAAGCCGCTTTCGACCGACGTGCCGCCGCGCCGATAGCGGACGCCGACCAGGTCCATGGCGGCGACCGTGAGCGCCGAAGCGCGGTCGTGGACCTGGCGCAGCAAGCCGGGCTTGGCGGCCTCGGGCTCCGCGGCAAGCGCCGGTTCGGTGAGCAGGCCGCGCTCGACGAGGAGCCTGGTCATCGGGTCGGACGCGTCGTCGGGCCGGGCACACGCCGCGCCCGCAACGACGAAGAAGACGCAGGCCGCAGCGACTCCTCGGAGGGCGCGGCGGGGCACGGTCGTCGGCAATCGCATCGGCGCGCAGCATAGGCGAGGGCGCAGCTGGGCGTCAACCTTGGAAACGATGCCTTACCTCCGTGCTGCGCTATCGTCGTCGCGAGCGGCGAATCGCGCACGAAACCGGGGGAAGCGGCATGTTCAAGGCCTTGATGCTCGAAAAGGACGAGGGCGGTTTTCGTGCCTCGGTGCGCGAGGTGGACGAAGCCGGTCTGCCGGAGGGCGACGTCACGGTTCGCGTCGAGTACTCGACGCTCAACTACAAGGACGCGCTGGCGATCACCAACAAGAGTCCGATCGTTCGCAGCTGGCCGATGGTCGCCGGCATCGACGGCGCCGGCACGGTGCTCGCGTCGAGCCATCCCGCCTGGAGGGCCGGCGACACGGTCGTGCACAACGGCTGGGGCGTCGGCGAAACGCGCTGGGGCTGCCTCGGCGAACGGGCGCGCTTGAAGGGGGACTGGCTGGTGCCGTTGCCGTCTTCGCTGTCGGCGCGGCAGGCGATGGCGATCGGCACCGCCGGCTACACCGCGATGCTCGCCGTCCTGGCGCTCGAGAAGCACGGCGTCGGGCCGGGCGACGGCAGCGTGCTCGTCACCGGCGCCACCGGCGGCGTCGGCAGCGTCGCGATCGCGCTGCTCGCGCAGCGTGGCTACCAGGTGGCCGCGGCCACCGGTCGTCCGCAAGAGGAAGCGTATCTGCGCGAGCTCGGCGCGAGCGAGATCGTCGCGCGCGGCGAGTTGAGCTCGCCCGGCAAGCCGCTCCAGAAGGAACGCTGGGCGGCGGCGATCGACGCGGTGGGCAGTCACACGCTCGTGAACGCGCTGGCGCAGACGCGCTACGGCGGCATCGTCGCGGCTTGCGGGCTGGCCCAGGGCTTCGACCTGCCGGCGACGGTGATGCCCTTCATCCTGCGCGGCGTCACGCTTGCCGGTATCGACAGCGTCATGGCGCCGCTCGGGCAGCGCCAGGAAGCGTGGCATCGTCTCGCCGCCGATCTCGACGCGAGGGCGCTCGATCTCATCACCGAGGAAGTCGGCCTCGATGGCGCGATCGCGAAGGCCGGCGCCCTGCTGGCGGGCGGCGTCCGCGGCCGGGTGGTGGTCAGGATCTGAGCGCCGACTATCCGCTCAGCGGATCAGCTGCGAGAGCCGCTTGAACTTCGGGTGCTGGCTCGTGCCGAGCCACTCGAAGATCACCATCTCGGTCGTGACGACGTCGGCCCCCAGCCTCCTCGCGCGCTCGGTCGCGGCGAGACGGTCGTGCGGCCGGCGCGACCCGACCGCATCGCTGACCCACTTCACCGCGTGACCCGCTTCCAGCAGGCCGGCGACCGTCTGCAGGACGCAGACATGCGCCTCGCAGCCGGCGACGACGAGGGTGTCGCGCCCGGCGGGCAGGCGGCGCAGGAACCCTTCCTCCGCCGGCGCGGAGAAGTGGAACTTGGCGAGGGTCGTGTCGCAGAGCGATGCGAGCTCGGGGACGAGCGGGCCCAGGCCGTCCGGGTTCTCCTCGGTGCCGATGACGTGGATGCCGAGCTCGCGCGCGGCCGTCGCCAGCTGGACGCAGCGCCGCACGACCATCTCGCCTTCGTGGATCGCGGGCATCAGGCGCATCTGGGCGTCGACGATCAGCAGCGTGCACTCGTCGGATTTGCAAAGAACACTCATCGTCGCGCTCCTTCGGATGCCCCATTCTGGGTCATTGCCCCGGCGTCGGCACAATCGACGACGGCACCCCCGGGAGAGATTCGATGCTGATGAGCTCCGCGGACTACCGCGAATCGCTGCGCCGATATTCCCCGCGCGTCTTCGTCGACGGCGCGCGGGTCGAAAGCGTCGCCGACGCACCCGCGCTTCGGCCCGGTATCAATGCGCTCGGGGTCACCTACGACTTCGCCCTGCGCGACGAGCTCACACCGATCATGCGCGCCATCCAGGCGTCGAGCGGCAAGACCGTCAACCGGATGCTGCACGTCGACCAGAGCAGCGCCGACCTGCTCAACAAGCTCGAGGCGGTCCGCGTGCTGTGCCAGGAAACGGGCTGCGCGCAGCGCTATCTCGCCCATGACGCGTTCACCGCCCTGGTCCAGTCGACCGCGCGCATCGACGCGGACAAAGGGACGCGCTACGGCGAGCGCTTCACCGCCTGGCTGCACGACTTCCAGGACAAGGACCTCAGCGTCGGCATCGCCATGACCGACGCCAAGGGCGACCGCAGCAAGCGGCCGCACGAGCAGGCCAACGTCGACAGCTA
>JBDTPG010000221.1:0-4803 GCA_039932815.1 Caldimonas sp. | reverse complement strand
TCAACATTCCCAACGGCATCCCGCTCGTCTACGAGCTCGACGACGCGCTGAAGCCGTTACGCAGCTACTACCTCGGCGATGCCGAGGCCGCGGCGAGGGCAGCCTCGGCGGTCGCCGATCAGGCGCGCGGTCGGACTTCGTAGCAGCTCGGCGCGGGTCGCGGGCCGGCGGTCGCTAGTCTCGCCGCGCGGGGGGAGCCGCCGGATCGATGCCGAGCGCGGCGGCGATGTCGGCGCGCAGCAGCATGGCGAGAGCGCGCCGATCGACGCCGGCGGCAGGACGCGGCGGCAGAAAGCTCAGGCGCACGCGAACGCCTTCGCCGCACGAGGTCCGCCAGAGGCTCTCGGCCAGGCCGGTCGTGCCGATGAACTCGACCGCCTCGCTCACCGCGTTGGTGGTCTCGGAAAAGCGCAGCGCCACCGGCTGCACCACGGTCGCCGTCGAGATCGCGGCCTGCAGCAGGTTGGCGTGGAAGGGCAGCAGGCCGTGCCCGGTCGTCGTCGTGCCCTCGGGGAAGATCGCGACCACTTCGCCGGCCGAGAGCGCGGCCGCGACGGCGTGGACGACCCGCAGCGCGTCGCGCTTTCGCTCGCGCTCGAGGTAGAGCGTGCCCGCCGAGTCGACCAGGCGCGAGACCAGGGGCCACGCCTTGACGTCGGCCTTCGAGACGAAGCGCGCCTCGGGGACGATGGCATGGATCGCCATGATGTCGAGCCACGAGACGTGATTGACGACGAGCAGGGTGCCGGCCCGCGACGGCGCCCCCTCATGCTCGAAGGCGATGCCGAGGACGGCGAGCATCTTGCTCGACCACCAGCGGATGCGATCGTGGCGCGCCGCGGCGTCGAGCGACGGAAACGCGAACAGCACGATCGCCAGGCCGTGCAGACCGTGGGCAACGGCGTGGCCGAGGCGCGCGGCGGCGCGGACGCGTCGCTTCACGATGCCCGCAGGAAACTATTCGACCGCGTCGTACGCGATCCGGCCGGCGACGATCGTGCAGCGCACCCGCCCCGGCATCTCGTGGCGCGCGAACGGCGTGTGGTGGCTTCGGCTCGCCAGCGTCGTGCCGTCGACCGTCCACGATTCGTCGGGCGCGAAGACACAGAGGTCGGCGACGGCCCCTTCGCGCAGGCCGACGGGATGTTCCGTCTGCGCGCCCATCGACGCCGCCAGCACCGCCGCCGGCCGGCTCGTCACCGCGGCGAGCGTGCGCGCCAGCGATAGCTTGCTCGCCTCGCCCCACTTCAGCGCCGAGCCGAGCAGCAGTTCGAGGCCGGTAGCGCCCGGCTCGGCTTCGGCGAACGGCAGGTGCTTGGCGTCCTCGCCGACCGGCGTGTGGTCGCTGACCAGCGCATCGATCGTGCCGTCGGCGAGCGCAGCGCGGATGGCGTCGCGGTCGCGCTGCTGGCGCAGCGGCGGCACCAGCCGCATGGCGGCGTCGAAATAGCCGATGTCGACGTCGATCAGGTGCAGCTGGTGGATGCTCGCGTCGCAGGTGACCGGGAGCTTTTCAGCCTTGGCCTTGCGAACGAGGTCGACGCCGGCGGCGCTGCTCAGGCGGCACAGGTGGACGCGCGCGCCGGTATCGCGGACCAGCTCGAAGATCGTCGCCAGCGCGATCGTCTCGGCCAGCGCGGGCACGCCCGACAAGCCCAGTCGCGTCGCCACCGGGCCCTTGGCGGCGACGCCGTTGCCGAGCCAGGCGTCGTTCGGCCGCAGCCACACGGCATAGCCGAAGGTCGCCGCGTACTGCAGGGCGCGGTGCAGGACCAGCGTGTCGCGGATGGCGACGTCGGCCTGCGAGAAACCGACGCAGCCGGCTTCGGTGAGCTCGGCCATCTCGGTCAGCGCCTCGCCCTTCAGCCCCTGGGTCAGCGCGCCGAGCGGATAGAGGCGCGCCAGGTCGAGGTTCCTGGCGCGGAACTTGAGCATCTCGACCAGACCCGGCTCGTCGAGCACCGGGTCGGTGTCGGGCGGGCACACGAGGCTGGTGACGCCGCCGGCGACCGCCGCCGCGAGCTCGGATTCGAGCAGGCCCTCGTGCTCGTGGCCCGGTTCGCCGAGGCGGGCCGTGAGATCGACGAGCCCGGGCGCGACGACCGCTCCGCGCGCGTCGATCGTCCGCGACGGCGTGAAGTCACGCAGACGCGGGTCGGCGGCGCCGAGCGCGACGATCGCGATGCGCTCACCATCGATGGCGAGCACGCCAGCCTCGTCGCGACCACTCGCCGGATCGACCAACCGCGCACCCGTGATCAACAACCGACTCATCGCCGCTCGCTTCGTATTGTCTTGAGCCCTCCCCCCCGGGGAGGGTTGGGAGGGGCCCCATCCTGACCGCGATCAGCGGGGGAACTGCGGCTCATGCCGCATTTCCCGCGATGATCGACATCACCGCCATGCGGACGGCGATGCCGAAGGTGACCTGCGGCAGGATCACGCTCTGCAGGCCGTCGACGACGGACGAGTCGATCTCGACGCCGCGGTTGATCGGCCCGGGGTGCATGACGATCGCGTCGGGCTTGGCGAGCGCGAGCTTCTCCGGGGTCAGGCCGAAGGTCTTGAAGTACTCGCCGGCGCTCGGCAGCATCGCCCCGCTCATGCGCTCGTTCTGCAGGCGCAGCATGATGATCACGTCGGCGCCACGGATTCCCTCGGCCATGTCGTGGCAGACGCGAACGCCCATCTCCTTGAGGTCGCCCGGGACCAGGGTCTTCGGGCCGACGGCGCGGATCTCGGGCGCACCGAGCGTCGTCAGCGCGTGGATGTCGGAGCGGGCGACGCGCGAATGGACGATGTCGCCGACGATCGCCACCGTGAGCTGCCTGAAATCCTTCTTGTAGTGGCGGATCGTGTACATGTCGAGCAACCCCTGCGTCGGGTGCGAATGGCGCCCGTCGCCGGCGTTGACGACATGAACGTGCGGCGCGCAGTGCTGCGCGATCAGGTAGGGCGCGCCGCTCTCGCCGTGGCGCACGACGAACATGTCGGCGTGCATCGCCGACAGGTTGGCAATCGTGTCGAGCAGGCTCTCGCCCTTGGCGGTGGAGGATCGCGCGATGTCGAGGTTGATGACGTCGGCGGAGAGCCGCTTGGCGGCGATCTCGAAGGTCGTGCGCGTCCGCGTCGAGTTCTCGAAGAAGAGATTGAAGACGCTCTTGCCGCGCAGGAGCGGCACCTTCTTGACGTCGCGCTCGTTGACGCTCAGGAACGTGCCGGCGGTGTCGAGGATGTGCTGCAGGATCGACTGCGGGAGTCCCTCGATGGAAAGCAGATGGATGAGTTCGTCGTTGCGATTGAGTTGCGGGTTGCGACGGACGAACATGGGTGCTTCGAGGGCGAACGTTACCGGATTTCGAAGCTGAACTTGCCCGCTTCGTCGCGCGCCAGGGAAAGGCGCTTGTCCGCGGCCAGCTCGATCGTCGCCGGCGCGCACGCGGCGCTGATCGGCAGCTCTCGCCCGCCGCGGTCGACGAGCACCGCCAGCGCGACGCTGGCCGGCCGGCCGAAGTCGTAGAGCTCGTTGACGGCGGCGCGGATCGTCCGGCCGGTATAGAGCACGTCGTCGACGAGGACGATGTGGCGGCCCTGGATCTCGAACGGCAGCTTGGTGTGGTCGGCGCCGCCCGAGAGGCCCCGCTGCGAGAAGTCGTCGCGGTGCAGCGCGCTGGAGATCACCCCCGGCGCCCCCGGCAGGCCGAGATCCTTCTGCAGCCGCTCGGCCAGCCAGGCGCCGCCCGACCAGATGCCGACGAGGCCGCCCTCGGGCTTGAGCAGGCCGCGGACGCCTGCCAGCAACTCCCGGTAGAGGGCCTCGGCGTCGAGCATGTCGAGTCGTGTCACAGGCCGGCCAGATGTTGCTCGAGGATGATCGCCGCGGCGCCCGCGTCGAGATCGGCGGCGCCGGCGCGCTTCGCGTCGGTCGTCGTGTAGCGTTCGTCGACCTCGTGCACCGGCAGGCCGAAGCGTCCCCGCAGCTGGCGCGCGAAGCGGCGCGCCCGCTCGGTGTTGGCGTGGGGAGCGCCGTCGGGATGGAACGGCACGCCGACGACGAGCGCCGCCGGCTGCCATTCGCCGATCAGCGAGCCGATCGCCACCATGCGTGCTTCGCCTTCGGCGGCAACCGTGCTGAGCGGCGTCGCGGTTCCGGTCATCGAGTTGCCGGTGGCGACGCCGACGCGCCGGGCACCGAAATCGAAAGCGAGGTAGGTGAGGGCTGGGTTGGACAAGGCGAGCAGAGCGCTCACGCGTGCCCCGCGTCGGAGCTGAGCATGCCGGCGTCGATGCCGAGCAGCGAGAGCGCCTTGCCGTAGCGCTGGCCGACCGGCGTGTCGAAGATGATGCCGGGCTCGGCGTCGACGTTGATCCAGCCGTTCCGGCTCATCTCTTCCTCGAGCTGGCCGGCGCCCCAGCCGCTGTAGCCGAGCGTGACCAGCACCTTCTTCGGGCCGGCGCCGTTCGAGATCGCCTCGAGGACGTCCTTGCTGGTCGTCATCTCGAGGCCGCCTTCGACCTTGAGCGAGGAGTTGTACGGGCCGCCCTCGGCGCTGCCCTCCGGCAGCGGCTCGTGCAGGACGAAGCCGCGCTCGGTCTGGACCGGGCCGCCGAAATAGACCGGCACCTCGGCGAGATCGTCGCGGTCGAGTGACAGCTCGACCTTCTCGAACAGGCTTTTCAGGGTGATGTCGATCGGCTTGTTGATGACCAGGCCGAGCGCGCCCTTCTCGGTGTGCTCGCACAGGTAAATCACGGTGCCGGCGAACGTGCCGTCGCCCATCCCCGGCATGGCGATGAGGAACT
>JBDTPG010000220.1:0-4830 GCA_039932815.1 Caldimonas sp. | reverse complement strand
GGTGGGACGGCGGTCAGGTTCGGGCGCTACGAAGACTTTCGGCGGCCCGGCGACGTTCAGCCTGCTCCGATCGTTGGCCGGCCCGGCGACGCCTCGGACTGACGCGCTCGCCCAGGCGGCATCCCACCCGGTGGAGGACTCGACTCACTTTGCCGACGACGCTGCGGGCTCCGGGTCGAGTGGGCCCATCGAGCCGAGCGCTGCTCCGGCCCAGAGCTGCTCCAGGCGCGCGCGCGGATGCTCGTACTTGGCGACGATGTTGGCGACGTCCTGTTCGAGTTTTTCGAACACGTACATCGACGCCGTGAAGGAAGCGCCGTTGGCGTCGACGTCGGCCTGAAGATCCGCCGGCAACGCCTTGCCCTTGTAGAACTCCGCCTTCTCGATCAGGACCTTGAGCTGGGCGACAAGCTCGTTCAGACGCAAGCCGGCCTGATGCAAATGGCCCATCACGACGTCGACCTCCGCGCGCTTCAGCCTCAGGTACGTCTCGCGGTCGGGGTACTTGTAGAGGAGTTGATAGTCGGCACGCTCGACGCGCCGCTTGGCGGCGGCGAGAGTCGGATCCGCGCCGCTTTCGGCGGCTCCGGGTGGCGTCGCCGCGGCGCAAAGCAGGGCACTCGCGATCAGGCCGATCGCCTGTCGTCGGCATGAACCTGGGGCCACGTTGCGCGCCTTTCGAAAGAGCCGCCCAAGCGGACGGCGAGGCGCATTGTCGGCGGTCGCGATCGCGACCACCGTCGGGTCAGGCGCAGGTCAGACGCATCGACTCGATCCGGCCGCCGAAGCCGAGCTTCTCGGCCAGGCCCGGCTCGCGAGTGCCCGGCTGGAAGCCGACCGATCGGGCCGAGAGCAGCTGCTTCTCGTAGACGATCAGCGTCGCGCGCGGTCCGGTGACGACGCTCTTGATGTCGCGCTTGAGCTGGCGCGCGCTGCCGCGATCGAGCGTGCCGAGCTCGACCGGGCCGATCAGCGTCAACGAGTCGCCGTTGAAGTTGCGCTCGTCGTAGAACGAGGCCCAGCAGCCGGCGCGCATCTGCTCGGCGGCGCCCGCGGTGGGCAGGACGACGACGGCGGTGTCGACGTCGGTGGTGCCGCCGGAGTAGCCCGACGAGCTGCGTGAGCCGCCGCCCATCGACGAGCAGGCGGCGAGCGCCGTGACGGCGAGGGTCGCGAGGAGGGTGGTGGTGACGCGGCGTGAGGACATGGGTGTCTCGCTGAATGAGTGGGGGTCGGTCGGCCGGGCGACTGGCGTGCCCGCGCCCTTCGTCCACCCATGAGCGACGCAGCGGATTTCTTTTTTTCGCGCCTCAGGGCGCGACGCGGCCGCCGCCGTCGCCGGCGTCGCCGTGGTGCAGCAGCAGCGTCATCAGCACGGCGGAATCGACGCGCGCGCTCAGCGAATACGGCTGGCCGGCTGGCAGGACGACCAGCTGGCCCGGGCCGAGGCGGCGCGCGCCGTCCGGCATCTGGATCTCGACGTCGCCTTCGAGGCAATGGATCGTGCATTCGTCGCCGACGTGGTGCTGCGGGATGTCGCGCCGCGCCGGCAGCACGAGGTGGAGCAGCTGGATCCGGTCGGTCTTGATCAGGCTCGTGCTGACGGCGTCGTGCAGCGCCGATCCGAGCGGGCGGATGTCGATGACATCGAGCAGGTGGGCGTGCGGCAGTGCCATGACGTTCTCCGGAGGCCTCGGGGCAAGCCCGGTGCCCGGGTAGGGGTCGGTAGTCTGACGCACGACAGGGTGGTTCGGATCGGCAGCTCGCTCGCGATAATCGATGGGCCCCACGATGAGCGGCGTCGTGCCGCGCCGTCGCCCTACCTTCGAGGCCCCATGAGCCCTTCCTTCAGCAGCGATACGCCGGTCTTCGTGGTCGGCGCCGGCATCATGGGCGCGGGCATCGCCCAGGTCGCCGCTCAGGCCGGCCATCCCGTCTACCTGTTCGACATGCGCGAAGGCGCGGCCGCCACCGCGCGCGCCAAGCTGGCCGCGACGCTCGACGGCCTCGTCGCCAAGGGCAAGCTCGACGCCGACGATGCGGCCGCGGCGACGGCACGCATCGTCGCCGCGGTGCGGATCGACGAGGCGGCCGGCGCCGGCCTCGTGGTCGAGGCCATCGTCGAGAACGTCGACGCCAAGAAGCAGCTGCTGCGCGACCTCGAGGCGATCGTCGGCGCCGACTGCGTGCTCGCGTCGAACACTTCGTCGATCTCGATCACCGCGCTCGCCGCCGGTTTGAAGCAGCCGGGGCGCGTCGTCGGCATGCACTTCTTCAACCCGGTGCCGTTGATGAAGCTGGTCGAGGTCGTCTCCGGTCTGCAGACCGACGCCGCAGTCGCTGCGGCGATCTTCGACCTGAGCAAGCGGTGGGGCAAGACGCCGGTGCACGCCCGCTCGACGCCGGGCTTCATCGTCAACCGCATCGCCAGGCCGTACTACGCCGAAGCGCTGGCGCTCCTGCACGAGCGGCTCGCCGAGCCGGCGACGATCGATGCGTGCCTGCGCGGTGCCGGCTTTCGCATGGGGCCGTGCGAGCTGATGGACCTGATCGGCCACGACACCAATTTCGCCGTCACGAGCTCGGTGTACGAGGCCAACTTCGGCGACAAGCGCTATGCGCCGTCGCTGGTGCAGCGCGAGATGGTCGACGGCGGCCTGCTCGGGCGCAAGTCCGGCCAGGGCTTCTTCGCGTACGGCGCAGGCGCGCCGGGCGCCGCGACGGCCGGTGCTTTCGCGGCGCCGCCGGTTCCGCCGGGCGCGATCGTCGCGCTGCACGGCCGCGGCGTCGCCGTCGATCGCTGGGGCGCTCGCCTCGAGGAAGCGGGCGTCCGTTTCGAGGCCGATCCCGCGAGCCGGTGGAACGGCCTGCAGACCGACACCGGCGAGTTGCGCCTCGGCGACGGCCGCGCCGCGACGCAGGTGGCCGCCGAGGCCGGCGTTCGCGATCTCGCCGTCTTCGACCTCGCCATCGCGCCGGGCGGCGGCGCGCCCGGGACGCCGCTCGCCCTGGCGTTCGCGGCGAGCGCTTCGCCGGCCTGGCGCGAGCACGCGGCCGAGTGGCTGCGCATCGCCGGCTGGCAGCCGCAGGTCGTCGGCGATGCGCCGGGGCTCGTCGTCGCGCGCACGGTCGCGATGCTCGTCAACGAAGGCGCCGACGCCGTCCAGCAAGGCGTCTGCACTCCCGAAGGCGCCGACTTGGCGATGAAGCTCGGCGTCAATCATCCGGCCGGGCCGTTCGAGTTCCTCGCCCGCTGGGATGCGGTTGCCATCGCAGCGCTGCTCGGCCACCTCGATGCGCATTACCGCGGCGAGCGCTATCGCGTCGGCCCGTGGTTGCGCGAGCGCGCCTGGCTCGCGTTGCTGGACGCCCCGGCCGCGTAAGACAGCTTCCCGCGCCGGGGTCAGCCGATCGCGCGATCCGCGTCCGGCGCGAAAAAAGAGCGCCACGGGTGCCGACAATCCGGGATCGCGCCACACAGTGGATTGGCGCGCTCAGGAGAACCCATGAAAGCCAACAAGACCCCCATCGCTCTTTCCCTGCTCGCCGCCGCCACCCTGCTTGTCGCTTGCGAACGCAAGACGACGGTGACCGACACGCCCGCGGGCACGACCGCCACGACTTCGTCGACCACGACGGTCGCGCCCTCGACGGCAGCGTCCAACGCCATGGCCGCGACGGCCAGCGCGATGGACAAGACCGCCGATGCCGCCGGCGACGCGATGGTCACCGGCAAGGTCAAGACCAAGCTGCTCGCCGACCCGGACGTCAAGGGTCTGGCGATCGACGTCGACACCAAGGACGGCGTCGTGACGCTGAACGGCTCGGCCGACAAGGCCGGCAACGTCGACAAGGCGGTCTCGATCGCGCGCGACACCGACGGCGTGAAGTCGGTCGAGAACAAGATCACCGTCAAGCCCTGACGACGCGCGTCGCCGCGAGGCCTCCGGGTCTCGCCGGCGCCGCCCCGGCTGGCGCTTCGCGCGTCGCCGGTCGATCAGGCCAGCCCGAGCAGGCGCATCGCGTTCTGCTTGAGGATGAGCGGCTTGACCTCGTCCTTGAAGCCGGCATCCTCGAAGTCCTTCAGCCAGCGGTCGGGCGTGATCAGCGGGAAGTCGCTGCCGAAGAGGATGCGGTCCTTCAGCAGCGTGTTCGCGTACTGCACGAGCTGCGGCGGGAAGTACTTCGGGCTCCAGCCCGACAGGTCGATCCAGATGTTGGGCTTGTGCATGGCGAGCGAGATCGCCTCGTCCTGCCACGGCCACGACGGATGGGCGACGATGATCTGCATGTCGGGGAAGGCGATCGCCACGTCCTCGAGCAGCATCGGGTTCGAGTTCTGCAGCCGCAGTCCGCCGCCGCAGCGCATTCCCGAGCCGATGCCCGAGTGGCCGCTGTGGAAGACGGCGGGCAGCTTGTGCTCGGCGATCACTTCGTAGATCGGCCACGCCATGGTGTCGGTGACGTCGAAGCCCTGCACCGTCGGGTGGAACTTGAAGCCCTTGACGCCGTATTCCTCGACCAGCTTGCGCGCCTCGCGCCCGCCCATCTTGCCCTTGTGCGGATCGATCGAGCCGAACGCAATCATGATGTCGCTGTTGGCCTGCGCCGCTTCGGCGATCTCCTCGTTGGGGATGCGCCGGCGCCCCATCTGCGTCTCGGCGTCGACGGTGAAGTTGACGAAGCCGATCTTCTTCTCGCGGTAGTAGGCGATCGTCTCGTCCATCGTCGGCCGCTTGCTGGAGCGGAAGTACTTGTCGGCAGCGCGGTCGTATTCCTCGCCGTAGTTGTCGAACGGGTTGCGGCACGACACCTCGAGGTGGGTGTGGG
>JBDTPG010000219.1:0-4839 GCA_039932815.1 Caldimonas sp. | reverse complement strand
CGGTGACCGAGATGAGTCATCGCGGCAAGGAGTTCATGTCGATCTACGGCGCGGCACAGTCGTCGCTGCGCGAGCTGCTCGCCATTCCCGAGAACTACAAGCTGCTCTTCCTGCAGGGCGGCGCGATCGGGCAGAACGCGATCGTGCCGATGAACCTGCTGCGCGGTAAGGACAGGGCCGACTACGTCAACACCGGCGACTGGTCGAAGCGGTCGATCGCCGAGGCCGAGCACTTCTGCACCGTCAACGTCGCTGCCAGCGCCGAAGGCAACGGCTTCACCGCCATTCCGCCGCAGAGCGAGTGGCGCCTCGATCCCGGCGCCGCCTATGTCCACATCTGCTCCAACGAGACCATCATCGGTCTCGAGTACCACTGGACGCCCGACACCGGCGCGGTGCCGCTGGTCGCCGATATGTCGTCGGACATCCTGTCGCGTCCCATCGACGTGTCTCGCTACGGCGTGATCTACGCCGGTGCGCAGAAGAACATCGGCCCGGCCGGGCTGACGCTCGTCATCGTCCGCGACGACCTCCTCGGCGGCGCGTTGCCAACGACTCCGAGCGCGTTCGACTACGCCATCCAGGCCGCGAACGACTCGATGATCAACACGCCGCCGACGTTCGCGATCTATCTCGCCGGACTGGTCTTCGACTGGATCCGCGACCACGGCGGCCTGGCGGCGATGGCGGAGCGCAACCTGGCCAAGGCCGCCCTCCTCTACGGCTGCCTCGACGCGAGCGGCTTCTATCGCAAGCGCGTCGTCGCCGCCGATCGCTCGCTGATGAACGTCTGCTTCCACCTTCCCGATCCGGGGCTCGACGCGACCTTCCTCGAGGGCGCACGCGAAGCGGGGCTGCTCAACCTCAAGGGTCACCGCATCGTCGGCGGCTTCCGCGCCTCGATCTACAACGCGATGCCGATCGAAGGCGTGCAGGCCCTGGTGCGATACATGCAAGCGTTCGAAAAGCGGCAGGGATGAAGGCGCCGACGGCGCCGCGCCTGTGCGGCGCCGCTTGAATATGCACCGAAAAGTATGTATGATTCGTGCATACACAGCGGGAGATCACGATGGAAGCGACAGTCGCCGAACGGGGGCAGATCACCTTGCCCAAGGCGGTGCGCGACGCGCTCGGCCTCACCAAGGGCACCCAGCTGAAGGTCGAGCTCGACGGCGGCCGCATCATCCTGCGCAAGAACGTCGACGATGCGTTGTCGCGCCTGCGCGGCCGCTTCAAGCTGCCCGAGGGCATGACCTCCGACGACGTCATGCGCGAACTGCGCGGCCGGGCGCCCGGAGACCCCTATCCCCCGCCCGACGGCGGGCCGCGCAAACAAGCGCCGCGCAAACCTCGCAAGTGATCGCCGTCGACTCCTCGGTGGTCGTCGACCTGCTCGGCCGCGATGAGCGCGCTGAAGCTGCGGAAGACGCACTTCGCCGCGCCCTCGCGCTCGGCCCCGTCGTTGTCTGCGACGTCGTCGTCGCCGAGGTCGGCGCCGGGCTCGGCTTCGGCAGCGACCTGGTCGAGACACTGGAAGACGCCGGCATCCTGTATTCGCAGACCGAGCTTCGCTCGGCGATACGCGCCGGCGAGATGCAGCGGCGCTACAAGCAACGCCTGGAAAGCGAGAGCCGCAGCACGTCGGTGCGACGGTCGGTGCCCGATTTCCTCATCGGCGCGCACGCCCTGTTGCAGTGCAGCGCACTCATTACTCGCGACGCAGGTTTCTTCCGCGACTACTTCAAGGGCCTGCGCGTCATCGTGCCCAAAGCCGCGCTCTGAGTCCATCCCATTCGAGGAACACCATGACCCACGCTTTCTCCACCACCCTGCAGACTTTCAAGACGCGCTCCGGCAAGTCCGGCAGCTTTTTCTCGCTGCCCGAGCTGCAGAAGACCTACCCGAACGTCGCCCGCCTGCCGGTCTCGATGCGCATCGTCCTCGAGTCCGTCCTGCGCAACTGCGATGGCAAGAAGGTCACGCCGGAGCACGTCGTCGAGGTCGCGGGCTGGCAGGCGAGCGCGCCGCGCGAGGACGAGATCCCGTTCGTCGTCGCCCGCGTTGTCCTGCAGGATTTCACCGGCGTACCGTTGCTCGCCGACCTGGCGGCGATGCGCACGGTCGCCAAGGCGATGGGCAAGGAGCCGAAGTCGATCGAGCCGCTGGTCCCGGTCGACCTCGTCGTCGATCACTCGATCATGATCGACTACTTCGGCACCAAGGACGCGCTCGACCTGAACATGAAGCTCGAGTTCAAGCGCAACCTCGAGCGCTACCAGTTCATGAAGTGGGGCATGCAGGCGTTCGACACCTTCGGCGTCGTCCCGCCCGGCTTCGGCATCGTCCACCAGGTCAACCTCGAGTACCTCGCGCACGGCGTCCACAAGGGCCTCGCCCCGGCGGAGGGCGCGCCGCCGGTCTACTACCCGGATTCGCTGGTCGGCACCGACAGCCACACGACGATGATCAACGGCATCGGCGTCGTCGGCTGGGGCGTCGGCGGCATCGAGGCCGAGGCGGCGATGCTCGGCCAGCCGGTCTACTTCCTCACCCCCGATGTCGTCGGCTTCGAGTTCAGCGGGCGGCTGCGCGAAGGCGTGACGGCGACCGACCTGGTGCTCGCCGTCACCGAGATCCTGCGCCGCGAGAAGGTGGTCGGCAAGTTCGTCGAATTCTTCGGCGCCGGCACCGGGAGCCTCTCGGTTCCCGACCGCGCGACGATGGCCAACATGGCGCCCGAGTACGGCGCGACCATGGGCTTTTTCCCGGTCGACGACAAGACGATCGAGTACTTCCAGGGCACCGGCCGGACCGAGAGCGAGATCGAGTTCTTCCAGGCCTACTTCAAGGCGCAGGGCCTCTACGGCGTGCCCCGCGCCGGCGACATCGACTACAGCAAGGTCGTGCGCCTCGACCTCGGCACGGTCGCGCCGAGCCTGGCCGGGCCGAAGCGGCCACAGGACCGGATCGAGATCGGCCGCGTCAAGGACCAGTTCACGTCGCTGTTCAGCAAGTCGCCGGCGGAAAACGGCTTCAACCAGCCAGCCGGGCACCTGCTGACGCGCCATCACGTGCGTGCCACCGAAGGCCACGCCGCGACCGTCGACAACGGCGCGTCGAACGTGCCGCGCACGCCTTCGATCCAGCCTGGCGCGCCACGCTTCGTCGAGGAGATGGCAGCCAACAAGCCGACCCTCGCCGCCGCGCTGCACAAGGCCGAGCCCGAGCAGCCGCGCACCAGCGATCTGACGATCGGCAACGGCGACGTGCTGATCGCGGCGATCACTTCGTGCACCAACACCTCGAACCCGAGCGTGATGATCGCCGCCGGCCTGCTCGCCAGGAAGGCGGTCGAGGCCGGGCTCACGGTCGAGCCGCACATCAAGACCTCGCTCGCGCCAGGGTCGCGCATCGTCACCGAGTACCTGACGCGTGCCGGCCTGCTGCCTTACCTCGAAAAGCTCGGCTTCGCCCTCGCCGCCTACGGCTGCACGACCTGCATCGGCAACGCCGGCGACCTGACGCCCGAGATCAACGACGCGATCACCAAGAACGACCTGGTCTGCGCGGCCGTGCTCTCCGGCAACCGCAACTTCGAGGCGCGCATCCATCCGAACCTGAAGGCGAACTTCCTCGCCAGCCCGCCGCTCGTCGTCGCCTATGCGATCGCCGGCACGATGCTGCGCGACCTGATGACCGAGCCGGTCGGCAAGGGCAAGGGCGGCAAGGACATCTGGCTCGGCGACATCTGGCCGACCAGCGACGAGATCGCGGCGTTGATGAAGTTCGCGATGAACGGCAAGGTCTACAAGGCCAACTACGACAAGGTGGCGAGCGAGCCGGGACCGTTGTGGGAGAAGATCAAGGGCGTGAGCGGCCAGGTCTACGACTGGCCCGACTCGACCTACATCGCCGAGCCACCGTTCTTCGCCGGCTTCAAGATGCAGCCGCCGATCGCCGAGGTCGGCATCAAGGGCGCGCGCGCAATGGGCCTTTTCGGCGACTCGATCACCACCGACCACATCTCGCCGGCCGGGGCGATCAAGGAGTCGTCACCGGCCGGGATCTGGCTCAAGGAGCACGGCGTCGTCAAGGCCGACTTCAACTCTTACGGCTCGCGGCGCGGCAACCACGACGTGATGATGCGCGGCACCTTCGCCAACGTGCGCATCAAGAACTTGATGATCCCGCCCGACGCGAGCGGCTCGCGCGAGGAAGGCGGCGTCACGCTCTTCCAGCCCTCGGGCGAGAAGATGTTCATCTACGACGCGGCGATGAAGTACATGGCCGACGGCACGCCGACGGTCGTCTTCGGCGGCGAGGAGTACGGCACCGGCTCGAGCCGTGACTGGGCCGCCAAGGGCACCCAGCTTCTCGGCATCAAGGCGGTCGTCGCCAAGAGCTTCGAGCGCATCCACCGCTCCAACCTCGTCGGCATGGGCGTGCTGCCGCTGCAGTTCAAGCCGGGCGACTCGTGGGAGTCGCTGGGCATCACCGGCACCGAGAAGTTCGACGTCGTCATCCGCGGTGAGCTGAAGCCGCAGATGGATGCCAAGCTCGTCATCCACGGCGCCGGCGGCACCAACACGGAAGTGCCGCTGACATTGCGCATCGACACGCCGATCGAGGTCGACTACTACAAGCACGGCGGCATCCTGCCGTTCGTGCTGCGGCAACTTCTGGCGGCCTGAGGCCGCGAGAAACCGCAGTCGAGCTAGTCCTTGGCGTTGTCGCCCCGCGAACACTCGGGGTCGGGGCCGGTCCCGGCTTCGGTGACGTTGCCACTGGCGTTGCCGATGGACACCTGGAAGACCATGCAGTCGCCCTCCAGGCCGCCGA
>JBDTPG010000218.1:0-4870 GCA_039932815.1 Caldimonas sp. | reverse complement strand
GCGCCGATCTGGTCATCGTCAACACCTGCGGCTTCATCGACGACGCCGTGCGCGAAAGCCTCGAGACGATCGGCGAGGCTCTGGCCGGCAACGGCAAGGTCATCGTCACCGGCTGCCTCGGCGCCAAGGGGGGCAAGGACACCGGCGCGGGCGGCGGCAACCTGGTGCGCCGGATGCATCCGAGCGTCCTCGCCGTCACCGGCCCGCACGCGACCGAGGAGGTGATGGACGCGGTCCACGCCCACGTGCCCAAGCCGCACGACCCGTTCCTCGACCTCGTGCCGGCGCCGCTCGCCTCGATCGGGGTCAAGCTCACGCCGAGGCACTACGCCTACCTCAAGATCAGCGAAGGCTGCAACCACCGCTGCACCTTCTGCATCATTCCGAGCCTGCGCGGCGACCTCGTCTCGCGGCCGATCGGCGATGTCCTCGCCGAAGCGTCGGCGCTCTTCGAGTCGGGCGTCAAGGAGCTCCTCGTCATCAGCCAGGACACCAGCGCCTACGGCGTCGATGTCCGCTTCCGCACCGGCTTCTGGAATGGCCGTCCGGTGAAGACGCAGTTGCTCGCGCTCTGCGAGCAACTCGCCGAGATCGCGGCGCGCCATGGCGCCTGGGTGCGCCTGCACTACGTCTATCCGTACCCGCACGTCGACGACGTTCTGCCGCTGATGGCGACCGGAGCGATCCTTCCCTACCTCGACGTCCCGTTCCAGCATTCGCACCCCGACGTGCTGCGTCGCATGAAGCGGCCTGCGAGCGGCGAGAAGAACCTCGAGCGGCTCGCGCGCTGGCGCGAGATCTGCCCGCAGCTGGTCGTGCGCAGCACCTTCATCGCCGGCTTTCCGGGCGAAACCGAGGCCGAGTTCGAGCACCTGCTCGACTTCATGCGCGAAGCGCGCATCGATCGCGCCGGCTGCTTCGCCTACTCGCCGGTCGACGGCGCGATCGCCAACGATCTGCCCGGCATGCTGCCGCAGGCGGTGCGCGAGGAGCGGCGGGCGCGCTTCATGCGCGTCGCCGAGGACGTCGCGATCGCCAAGCTGCAGGAGCGCGTCGGCGCGACGATGCAGGTCCTCGTCGATTCGGCCCCGGCCCTCGGCAGGAAGGGCGGCTGGGGCCGCAGCTACGCCGACGCGCCCGAGATCGACGGCCGCGTCCGCCTGCTCCCTCCCGACAAGGCATCGAAGACGCTGAAGACCGGCGAGTTCACGCGGGCACGGATCGTCGCCGCCGACGGCCACGACCTCGTCGCGATGCCGATCTGATTCGCCGCGCCGATCGCCATGAAGAAGAAGGATCCGCGCCGCAGCACGGCGCTCATCGCCCACGGCTACCAGCCGCCGCCCGGCTTCGTCAGCGTACAGCCGCCGGTGCACAAGGCGTCGACCATCGTCTTCGCCGACACCGCCGCGATGCGCGCGCGCAGCTGGAAGGAGAAAACGGGCTACAGCTACGGACTCCTCGGCACGCCGACGACGTTCACCCTCGAGGAGCGGATCGCGACGCTCGAAGGCGGTCTGCAGACCGTCCTCGTGCCGAGCGGACTGGCGGCGATCACGGTCGTCGGCATGGCGCTCCTCGATGCCGGCGACGAGCTGCTGATTCCCGACAACGCCTATGGTCCGGGCAAGGACTTCGCGCGCCACGAGCTGGTGCGCTGGGGCATCGCCCACCGCTTCTACGACCCGATGGATCCGGCCTCGCTGCGTGCTGCGATCGGCGCACGCACGCGTCTCGTCTGGCTCGAAGCGCCGGGCTCGGTGACGATGGAATTCCCCGACCTCGTCGCCCTCGTCGGCATCGCCCGCGAGCGCGGCGTCACGGTCGCGCTCGACAACACCTGGGGCGCCGGACTGGCGTTCGATCCGTTCGCCCTGGGCGGCGACGGCGAGCGCGGTGCACCGGCAGCGGTCGACATCTCGGTGCAGGCGCTCACCAAATACCCGTCCGGCGGGGGCGACGTGCTGATGGGGTCGGTGACGACGCGCGACCCGGCGCTGCATCAGCGCATCAAGGGAACCCACATGCGGCTCGGCTTCGGCGTCGCCGGCAACGACGTCGAGCTCGTCCTTCGTTCGCTGCCCTCGTTGCCGCTGCGCTACGAGGCGCAGGCTCGCGCCGGCGTCGCGCTGGCGCGCTGGTGGACCGGCCGGCCCGAAATCGCTCAGGTGCTGCACCCCGCCCTCGAGGGATCGCCCGGCCACGAGCATTGGGCCCGACTGTGCAGCGACGCGGCCGGGCTGTTCTCGGTCGTCTTCGATTCGCGCCATCCGCGCGAGCGGGTCGACGCTTTCGTCGATGCATTGAAGCTCTTTCGCATCGGCTACTCGTGGGCCGGGCCGGTCAGCCTCGCCGTTCCGTACGACGTCGGCGTGATGCGCGCGACGCCGCGCTGGGCCGGGACCCTGGTGCGCTTTTCGATCGGCCTGGAAGCGGTCGAGGACCTGATCGCCGATTGCGAGCAGGCGCTCGCGGCGCTTGCCGCCGCGTGAGTCGCGCGCGCCACTGAAGGCGTCAGCGACGGCGCCGCAGGCGCATCGTCAAGGGCTCGGGCGACATCGTGAACGAGAGCTCCTCGAGCGGCTCGCCGCCACTCTGCGCGGCAACGTCCTGGATCTCGAAGCGGCCGATAAGGACGGCGAGCGCCATCTTGATCTCGAGCATGGCGAGGTGCCGGCCCGGGCAGACGCGCGGTCCGGCGCCGAAGGGCATCGCCACCCGGTTCGCCGAGGTCGCGCTGTGCGCGGGATCGGCGCCGAGCCAGCGTTCGGGGCGAAAGCTGGTCGCGTCCTCGAAATACTCCTCGCGCAGGCTGTCGCTGCGCAGTGCGCCCCAGATCAGGGTATCGACCGGGATGCGGATGCCGGCGACGCTCGTCTCGCGCAGCGCCTGCAGCATCAGGAAGGGCACGACGGGACGCAGCCGCATCGCCTCGTTGGCGCACGCCTCGACAAAGTCGAGCCTGGCGAAGTCGTCGATCGTCCACGCCGCCGGGTCGCCCACCCTCTCGTCGATCTCGGCGCGTGCGCGCGCCAGCGCTTCCGGATGGCCGAACAGCAACCAGATCGCCCAGGCCAGCGAGTTGGCGGTCGTGTCTTCGCCGGCGAGCAGCATCGTCAGGACGTTGCCGTGGACCTCGTTCGACGTGATCCCCGATTGCGGATCGTCGGCGGCGACGAGCATCGCCTCGAGCAGGTTCTCGGGCGCCGCGCGCCGCGCCGGATCCTCGAGGCGCAGGCGCGCCGCCGCGATGAAGCCCTGGATCGCAGCCGCCACCGCCGCGACGCTTCGATCGAGCTCGCGATCGGCCGGCGACTTCCACCAGCGCCACGTCGGCAGTGCCGCGAACATGCGCCGGAACAGCGCCGGGAAGATCTTGTCGAGGTGCTGCTGGATGACGTCGCTGTCGGACTCGAGCGTGTTGACCTCGGCGCCGAAGGCGAGGCCGGCGACGGTGTCGACGGTGTAGCGCATCAGGTCGGCCTGCAGGTCGATCGGCGCGCCGGCATCGGCGGCGCGGCCCCAGCGGGCGGTGAGGCGCTCGCTCACGGCCACCAGAGAAGGAAAATAGGCGCGCAGGTGGCGTGGGTCGAAGCCCGCCATCACCATCCGGCGCTGCCGCTTCCAGACCTCGCCTTCGGCGCCGAAGACGCCGACCGCCGAGCCGATCTCCGCCGAGATCTCGGCGAGCTTCTTGGTCCGACGAAAGCCGTCGGGCCGGTCGCGCATGAGCGTGCCCATCGCCTGGTGGTCGGCGATCGCCAGGATGCGGCGGCTGCCGAGCTGGAAGCGGAAGTAGGGGCCGTACTGCTTCACCCAGCGCTCGATCTGCTGATGGATGCGCGCGCGGTCGACCTGGAGCAGGTTGCCGACCAGGGGCAGGCCGGGAGGGGCGGGCAGCTCGTCGAGCTCGCGCAGCCGTACCGGCGCTGCGGCCGCCGTCTCGCTCTGGATGGACATGCGATGCTCCCCGATCAGTGCTTGACGGGCGCCGAAACCTTGTGGCGCATCAGGCGGCCGTGCTCTCGCTCCCAGTCGCGCTTCTTCTCCGTGTTGCGCTTGTCGTGCTCGGCCTTGCCCTTGGCGAGCGCGATCTCGGCCTTGACGCGCCCGCCCTTGTAGTGAAGGTCGAGCGGCACCAGCGTGAAGCCCTTCTGCTCCACCTTGCCGATCAGGCGCCGGATCTCTTCCTTGTGCATCAGCAGCTTCTTGGTCCGGTCTGCCTCGGGCTGGACGTGCGTCGAGGCGCTGCCGAGCGGGTTGATGCGGCAGCCGATCAGCCAGAGCTCGCCATCGCGGATCACCACGTAGCCGTCGGTCAGCTGCACCTGGCCGGCCCGGATCGCCTTGATCTCCCAGCCCGACAGCACCATGCCGGCCTCGTGCCGCTCCTCGATGTGGTATTCGAAACGGGCGCGGCGGTTCTCGGCGATCGACATCGTTGGTGGGCGGGAGGGGAGCAGGCGTCGCGCACGCGACTCCTACAATTTGCGGATTGTATGAAGCACGTCAAGAAGTCGGTGCTGCTCTGGTACGCGCCGCACGAGATCTACCAGCTCGTTACCCACGTCGAGGAGTACCCCCAGTTCCTGCCCTGGTGCGAGCGCGTCGAGGTGCTGGGCCGCGACGACAAGGGTCCGACGGCGCGCCTGTTCCTGGCCTTCTCCGGCATCCGCCACGCCTTCACGACCAGGAACGTCCAGGTGCCCGACGAGTCGGTTCACATCAGCCTCGTCGATGGCCCGTTCTCCTTGCTCGACGGCCTGTGGCGCTTCGTCGCACTGCCGCTGCCTTCGGCAACGGGCAGCGAGCACCAAGCCGCCTGCAAGATCGAGTTCGAGATGCGCTACGCGTTCTCGAACGCCGTCCT
>JBDTPG010000217.1:0-4873 GCA_039932815.1 Caldimonas sp. | reverse complement strand
TCGCCAACATCTCGGCCTGGAACTATCCGTACTTCGTCGGCGGCAACGTCTTCGTTCCGGCGCTGCTCACCGGCAACACGGTGCTCTACAAGCCGTCGGAGTTCGCGACGCTGACCGGGCTGCACATCGATCGACTGCTGCATGGCGCCGGCATTCCGGCCGACGCGTTCATCACCCTCGTCGGCGCCGGCGACGTCGGCGCGGCACTCCTTGAGCAGCGCGTCGACGGTGTCTTCTTCACCGGCTCGGTCGCGACCGGCACGAAGATCGCCGCCGCGATGGGCTCGCGGATGGTGCGCCTGCAGCTCGAGCTCGGCGGCAAGGATCCGACCTACGTGGCCGACGACGCCGACCCGAAGGCCGCCGCCGAGTCGCTCGCCGACGGCGCGATGTACAACACCGGCCAGAGCTGCTGCTCGGTCGAGCGCATCTACGTCCACGAGAAGATCCACGACGCCTTCGTCGATCATTTCGTCGCGGCGGTGAAGGGTTTCCAGGCCGGTGACCCCCTCGCCGACGGCACCTACATCGGGCCGCTGACGCGAGCGCCCCAGCTCGCCGTCCTCGAAGCGCAGGTCGCGGACGCTGTTGCCAAGGGCGCCAGGCTGCGCGTCGGCGGCAAGCGCGTCGCCCGCGCCGGCAACTGGTTCGAGCCGACCGTCCTCAGCGACGTCGATCACACCATGGCGGTGATGCGCGAGGAAAGCTTCGGGCCGGTCATCGGCATCCAGAAAGTGGCCGGCGACGACGAGGCGCTCGCCCTGATGAACGACACGCGCTACGGCCTGACGGCGGGTGTGTACACGCGCGACGAGGCGCGCGCGCGCAGACTGCTCGCGCGCGTCAATGCGGGCAGCGTCTACTGGAACTGCTGCGACCGCGTCAGCCCGCGCCTGCCCTGGTCGGGCCACGGCGACTCCGGCGTCGGCGTGACGCTGTCGAGCTACGGCATCCAGGCGTTCACGCGGCCGCGCGCCTGGCACCTGCGCTCGGCTTGAACGACGACGGCACCACGTCGGCAGAGCCGCCGCGGCTGGCGCTGTTCGATCTCGACGGCACGCTGCTCGCGGGCGATACCGACGTCCTCTGGTGCGAGTTCCTGGTCGGCGAAGGCGTTCTCGACCGCGCGAGCTTCGCGACCGCCAACCGCGAGGTCGCGGCGCGCTATGCCGCGGGCGCGATCGCCGCCGCCGACTTCGCTGCCTTCTATGCGTCGACCCTTGCCGGCCGCTCGCCGTCGCAGTGGGCACCGCTGCGTGAGCGCTTCGTCGCCGCGACGATCGCGCCGAAGCTCGGCGCAGCGTCGTTCGAGCTGGTGGCGCGCCACCGCAGTGCCGGCGACAGGCTGGTCTTGACGACGGCAACCAATCGATTCCTGACCGCGCCGATCGCGGCGCGCCTGGGCATCGACGACCTCATCGCCACCGATCTCGAGATTGCGCCCGGCGGCGAGTTCAGCGGGCGGACGACCGGCATCGTCAACATGCGCGAGGGCAAGGTGGCCCGACTCGCGACGTGGCTCGCGGCCGAATCGCGGAGCCTGGCGAGCCTGACGTCGGCGACGCTCTACAGCGACTCGATCAACGACCTGCCGCTGCTCTGCGCGGTCGGCGTGCCGGTCGTCGTCGATCCGGACGAACGCCTGCGGGCCGAGGCCGCACGCCGAGGCTGGCCGGTGATCTCGCTGATCGGCTGAACCGCTCTCCGGCGCGGGCGTCGAGTCAGGGCAGGGTCGCGGCGCGCCAGAGCAGCGACCCGCCGCTCGCCAGCAGGAGGATCCAGATCGCTCGCCGCGCATGGCCGGGCGCCAGGCGCCGGTGCAGGTGGCTGCCGATGAAGTAGCCGGCGACGGCGCACGGCAGGAGCACGAACGCGAGGTTGAGCAACGACGGCTGCCAGAGCAGCCCGGTCGCCGAGAACAGCGCCAGCCGCGCCCACGCGGTGCAGAAGATGAGCACGGCGATCGTCGCGCGCAAGCGGGTCGCGTCGCCCAGCCGGCGTGCCAGGTAGACGGTGTAGATCGGGCCGCCGCTGCCGTAGAGGGCGGTGAAGACGCCGCCCGCGGTCCCCGCCGGCACCGCCCAGCGCGCCGAGATCGGCGCCGGCGCCGCGCGGCTGGCGAGGCTCCAGCAGGCGTAGAGGAAGACGAAGGCGCCGAGCACGCCGAGCAGCCAGCGCTCGGGCGCGCGCACGAGCGCGGTGACGCCGACGATCATGCCGATCGCGACGAAGGGAGCGAGACGAAGCAGCTCGCCGCGGTCGACGTCGCGGCGGTTCCTGAGGCCGAGGAGAAGGCCTGCGCAGAGGTCGAAGACGAGCATCATCGGCACCGCGAAGCGGATCGGCACCACGTGGGCGAGCAAGGGAACGCCGACGATCGCGGCGCCGAAGCCGGTGAGGCCGAAGACGGTGTAGGCGAGGGTGACGGCCAGCGCCGCCGCAGCGACGGTGAGGAGCGGCAGGTCGGGCATGGATCGCCGCCATTGTCGGCGCTGGCCTCGGGGCCGATGCCTGGCGGGCCGGTCAGGGCCGGCCGGCTCACCGTCAGCGGGTGACGCTCACCTCGCCCACGGGGATCAGGCTCATCAGCGCCGACGGCGTCGGCGCCATGCTGTCGTCGTCCTCGCTCTCCGCGGCGAGCTCGGGCTCGGGCTCGCGCAGCAGCGGCATCGTGTCGCCGCGGCGCGCTTCGTCGCGCTTGGCGACCAACGCCGCCTCGGCGCGGCGCAGCGCCTCGCCGATGGTCTCGTTCTGGATCATCTGCACGGAGCCGACGTTGAGCGCGACGCGGGTGATGCGCGGCGCCACCTGGCGGTCGTCGAGGCGCGAGATGATTCGCGAGATGACGATGGCGGCATCGGCCAGCCGCGTGCGCGGCAGGACGACCGCGAAGTCGTCGCCGCCGAGACGGCCGGCGACGTCGCGCCGGCGCAGCGTCTCGCGCAGCGCCGTGCCGATCTGGCGCAGCGCCTCGTCGCCGGTCGGATGGCCGAGCAGCTCGTTGACGCGCTGCATGCGGTCGACGTCGAAGACGATCAAGGTCGCGGCATCGCGCGCCGCCTCGACGGCGCGCTCGGCGAGCTCGTGGAAATGGCGCCGGTTCGGCAGCCGCGTCAGGGTGTCGACGTCGACGAGGTGTCGCAGCTTTCGTTGCGACGCGAGCAGGTGGGCGATGCGACGCTCGTGGTTCATGACCAGCGAGAGCTGGGTCATCAGCAGCGCCATGACCGCCGTCGACAGCATCGCGCCGAGGCCGGCGTCGGCGACCGCGATGAGCGGATTGAGATACGCCAGGACGACCGCCAGCCAGGCGACCTGGGCGATCGCGGCGGCGACCATGGCCAGGCGCAGCGTCCGCAACGTCGAGCTGGTCGCGAAGTCTTCCAGGCGCGCGACGGCGGCGGCCACGTACAGGGTCAGGAAGAGCGTCGCCAGCGCCTGGACCTGTGCCCAGGTGAGGAATTCGTTCGGCTCGAACCACGCGGCGGCGGTCGCGATCGCGGCCACCGCGAGGGCGATCCGGTCCGACCATTCGGAGATGCGCGTCCCGCCGCGCGAGTAGAAGCGGCGCACGCCGCCGAGCATCACCACCGGCCATTGCATCGCGAGCAGGGCGACGATCGGCGCGGCGATGCCGGCCGGTTCGGTGGTCGCCTGCAGCGTCAGCGCGGCAGCGAGAGAGGCATTGGCGGCCACCCACCAGCGCGCGCCGCGACGACTCTGCTGCTTGAGGCCAACCGATACCGAGGCGACGCTGGCGAGCACGAGAACGACCGCGAAAGCGACGAGCAGGGTCGGCGTATGTAACGGCATGCCTAAATTCTAGGCAGCGGTCCGGCCGGGCATGACGCCTTGTGGCGCGCGCGGGCGCCGTGCTGGGCGAAATCGTGACGAATTGACAGGGCCTGTCGCCCGCCCCGGTATCTCGCGCCCCGCCACCTTCGTGCAATGCGCCTCGTACACTGCCCGGCGATGAGCCGCGAGCTGTTCGATTCGTTCTGGCGCGCGGCGGCCTACTGCCTGCATCCGAAGGTGATCGCGTTGTCCTTCGTGCCGCTGGCGATCGTCGGCGGCCTCGCCGCTGTCCTCGGCTACTTCTACTGGGAACCCTCGCTCGCCCATGTACGCAGCTCGCTCGAGGATTCGGCGCTGCTCGAGCCGCTCTTCGGCTGGCTGCGCTCGATCGGCGCCGGTGGCTGGACGAGCGTCCTCGTTCCCCTCGTCGTCGTCGCCGTCGCCGTGCCGGTGTTCGTCGTCGCTTCGCTGCTGGTCGCGGCGATGCTCATGACGCCGGCGATCGTGCGCCTCGTCGCGGCGCGCCGCTTCCCGCAGCTCGAGGCGCGCCGCGGCGGCAGCTTCTGGAGCGGCGTCGCGATCTCGCTCGGCTGCACCGTCGTCGCCTTGCTCGCGCTGCTTCTCAGCATTCCGTTCTGGTTCGTGCCTCCTCTCGTGCTGATCCTGCCGCCGCTGATCTGGGGCTGGCTCACCTACCGCGTCTTCGCCTACGACGTTCTCGCCCTGCACGCGAGCCGCGCCGAGCGCCTGCGCCTCTTCGACGACGAGCGCTGGTCCCTGCTCGGCATGGGAATCGCCTGCGGCGTCATGGGCGCGGCGCCGTCGCTGCTCTGGGCGGTGAGCGCGCTCGCGCTCGTCCTGGCGCCTCTGCTCATCCTGGTCTCGATCTGGCTCTACACACTCGTGTTCGCCTTCTCCTCGCTGTGGTTCGCGCACTACCTGCTCGCTGCGTTGCAGCGGCTGCGGCGCGCTGAGGAGGGCGACGACTCCGCGGCCTTGCCGCTCGATCCTCCGCTAGGCTTGCCCGCATGAACATCGGACTTCTCATCGTCGGTGACGAGATCCTCTCCGGCAAGCG
>JBDTPG010000216.1:0-4902 GCA_039932815.1 Caldimonas sp. | reverse complement strand
TCATGCGCGAGCTCAAGCGCATCGACAAGGTCGCCTACGTGCGCTTCGCGTCGGTGTATCGAAGCTTCGAGGACGTCGACGAGTTCCGGCAGCTGATCCGGGACATCTGACCGCTCCCCCGCGGGTCCCCCCCGCGAACCCCCGGCGTTTCCCCTCCCGAGGGATCGCCTTCGAAGCACGGCTTTCCTACAGTGCTTCGCATGGGAACGAAGCACGCAACAGGCAAGAACGGCGAGGGCCGGCAGCGCGGACTGACCCTGCTCGAGCTCGCGATCGTCGTCGCCATAGCGGCGCTCGTCGCGGCCGCGGCCGCACCGTCGTTCATGGCGTTGATCGACGCCCGCCGCCTCGACAGCGCGGCGACGCGCCTCGCCGCCGACATCCAGCTCGCGCGCAGCGAGGCGATCGCGCGCAACCGGTCGCTGCGCCTCAGCATCTTCTCGGGAACCGGCGCGAGCTGCTGGATCGTCCACAGCGGCAGCGCCGCCGACTGCAGCTGCGACAGCGACGCCGGCGCGGTCTGCATCGGCAGCGCGCGGGCGATCAGGAGCGTCGTCCTGCCGAGCAACGAAAGAGTGAGCGTCGCCGGCAACGTGGCGTCGATTGCCTTCGATCCAATGCACGGCACCAGCACGCCGACCGGAACGCTGCGCCTCACGGGCGCGCGCGGCAGCGCGGTCCATCACATCGTCAACGTCGTCGGCCGGGTGCGTTCGTGCTCGCCGGCCGGCGCCGTTGCCGGCTATTCCCCTTGCTGACTCCGGAGAACCCGATGAACTCGAGCACCCGCCATCCTGCGCTACGCCGCGCGCGCCGGAGCCGCCGCTGCGGCGGCTTCACCCTGATCGAGACGATGGTCACGATCGGCATCGCCGGCGTCCTCTCGAGCGTTGCCTACCCGAGCCTGGAGGGCCAGGTGATGCGGGCGCGCCGCACCGACGCACTGGTCGCCCTGATGCAGGCACAGCTCGCCCAGGAGCGCTTTCGCGCCAACAACGCCGGCTACGGCAGCCTCGCCGACACCGGCGCGCGGGCGACATCGCCGTCGGGCCACTACCGCATCGAGGTCGTGTCGGCCGGGGCCGCGGGCTACGAGCTGCTGGCCAGTGCCGTCGCCGGCCAGGGGCGCGACGCGAGCTGCCGCCATCTGCGCCTGGCGCTCGTCGACGCCACGCTGGTCTACGGATCCGGCAACGACGCGACGACGTCGAATCCGGCCGCCGCCAACCGCGCCTGCTGGAGCCGATGATGACGCGCGGTTGCGAGCGCGGCCTGTCGCTGGTCGAGCTGATGGTGGGCGCCGCGATCGGCCTGATCGTCGTCGCTGCTGCCGGCAGCGTCGTCACCGCGCACCAGGCCGCGTCCCGGCACGTGCAGCTCGAGGCGCGTCTGATGCAGGACCTGCGCAGCGCCGCCGAGCTGGTCGGTCGCGACCTGCGTCGCGCCGGACATTGGGGCGCGGCGGCATCGGGCGTGCGCCAAGGCGACGAGCCCGGCGCCGTCAATCCACACGTCGCGATCGCGCCGGCGAGCGGCCCGGCCGGCGTCGTCGCGCTCAGCTTCGCGACCGGCGCCGGCGACCCGCTGGCGATCGACGACGCCGAGCGCTTCGGCTTTCGCGTGCGCAACGGCGCGATCGAAGTGCAGCTCGGCGATCGCAACTGGCAGGCGCTGAGCGATCCGGGAACCGTCGTCGTCACCGCGTTCGAAGTCGTCCCGCGCGTTGACGAGACCGACCTGGCGACGTTCTGCGCCCGGCCCTGCGCCGCCGGCAGCACGACGTGCCCGCCGCGTCAGCAGATCCGCAGCTACGAGATCGCCGTCGCCGGCCGCTCGGCGACCGATCCGCTCGTTCGTCGCGAGCTACGCAGCACGGTGCGCGTCCGCAACGACGTCGTCGTCGGCAGCTGCGAGGCATGAGTGCCATGATCCATCGCTCGCCCCGGCGCCAGCGCGGCGTCGCTGCCCTGTTCGTCACCGTCATGCTCTGCCTCGCGATGGTCCTCGCGATCGCCGTCGCGCATCGCAACGTCGTCGTCGAGGAGCAGCGGTCGGCCAACGAGGCGCGCGCCGCGATCGCTTTCGAAGCCGCCGAGGCCGGTCTCGAATGGGCGCTTGCCCGCGTCAACGATCCGAGCCGGATGGGGCCCAATTGCCTGCCCAGCGCGGATGCGACCGCGCGGTCGTTTCGAGATCGCCTGATTCGCATCGACGTGCCCTCCGGAGAGTTCACGCCGCGAACCTGGAACGACGCGGGCACACCGGCCCGGCTGCAGGCCGCGTGCGTCCGCGGCGCCGACGGCTGGGTCTGCAGCTGCCCGGCGGGCGGCCGTCCCGCTTTGCCGGCACCGCTCGGCACGGCTTTGGCACCCGCCTTCGTCGTCGAGCTCGCGGCGGCTTCGCGCCCCGACGTCGTTCGCGTCGTCGCCACCGGCTGCACACGCACCGGCGCGGGCGGCGCCTGCGCAGCAAGCACGGATGTCGCCAACGAAGCCACGGCGCGACTCGAGGTTGCGTGGGCGCTCGTTCCTGCACTTCGCGCCGTGCCCGCAGCGGCGCTGACGGTGCAAGGCGACGTCGATATCGGCGCGGCCTCCCTCGGCGTCCATAACACCGACGCTGCCAGCGGCGGGCTCGCCGTCCACGCCGGCGGCCGAATCGCCGCCAGCGCGCTGCGGGTCGGCGTGCCGCGCGGGTCGCCGCTCGGCACGTCGCTCGCTGCCGACGATGCGGGCCTGCGGGCGTTGCCGGGCGACCGCTTCTTCGCGCGCACGTTCGGCATGGGCCTCGTCGCGTGGGCAGCGCAACCCGCGGCGCGCCGCGTCGTTTGCGCGAACGACTGCCGTCGCGCCTTGGAGGCGGTGATCGACGCCGGCGCGCGCCTTCTCGTCATCGACGGCGATGCCATGATCACCGGGCCCGCGGCCTTCGGCAGCGCCGACGATCCGGTCGCGCTCGTCGCCGCCGGCGCATTGCGCATCTCGGGCGACGTCGCCATCCACGGCGTCGTCTACGCGGCATCGTTCGAATGGAACGACGTCGCCCCCGGAGGCGGCTCCATCGACGGCGCGGCGATCGTCGGCGGCACCTATCGCGGCAACGGCGCCGTCGACGTGCGACGCGACGCCGCAGCGCTCGCCCGACTCGCCGCCGCCAACGGCAGCTTCGTTCGCATCAACGGCAGCTGGAAGGACTTCTGAGCATGACCACGCCTCGTTCATCGACGTCGTCGCGACACTTCCAGCGCGGCGTCAGCCTGCTCGAATCGCTCGTGGCCTTCGTCGTCCTCGCCCTCGGCACGGCCGCTGCTGCCCACCTGCAAAGCCAGCTTCGCCTCGGCAGCGACGTCGCGCGCGAGCGGTCGGAGGCGGTCCGGCTCGGCGAGGCGGCGCTCGAGGACCTGCGCGCCTTCGCCAGCATCGACGGCGCGCCAGGACGGCGCACGTACGCGGCCATCGCCAGCAGCGACCGCAGTGCTTCCGCCTCGCCTTCTGCGCACGCCGACTACCGCATCGAGCGCCGCATCGACGACGGCGGCTTCGGCGCCGTCAAGGCGGAGCGCGTCGCCGTGCGCTGGAGCGACCGCAGCGGAGCGGCGCGCGAAGTCGTGCTGCACTCCTTCATCGCCGGCATCGCACCGGCGTATGCGGGATCGCTCTCGCTCGCGACCGGCGCGATCGTGCGCGCACCGCGCAGTGCCCACGAGCGCGCGCCGACGCTGCCGCTGACGGCACGAAGCCTCGGCGATGGCCGCAGCGCCTGGAAGCCGATCGAGCGCGGTGCCACGGCGTGGGTGTTCGACGACCGCAGCGGCGCCGTCATCGGCCGCTGCGACGCCGTCGCCACGACCCTGTCGACGCGCGACCTCTCCGCGGCCGCGTTGGCCGGATGCGAAACCGGCCGCTGGCTGCTCGTGGCCGGAACGATCCGGTTCACGTCGGCGACGCCGCCCGACGCCGACGCCGCGCGCGATCCGCCGCTCGCCACGGCGATGACGATCGCGCTCCGCGACGGCGCCTATCCGGCTCCGGCGGCGTGCTTCACGGAGGCCAGGAAGACGGTGCGATTCACCCTTGGCGACAGCCTGCACTTCGAAGACGTCGCGGCCGACGCGACCGCAGATGCGGCAGGAGTCGCCGCCTGGGAAGAGACGGGCGACCGCTTTCTGGCCTGGCACTGCGTCGTCGCGCCGCGCGCCGACGGCCGCTGGTCCGGCCATGTTGCCCTCGCGGGCGCCGGCTGGACGATCGGCACCGGCGGCGACGATCGGCGTGTCTGCCGCTACGCCGAGCGCACGGGCGATGCGATCATCGCCCCTGGCGACGACGCGAACGTCGGCGTCGCGTTCCTCGGCCGCAACTTCCTCGTCGTCCGCGGCCGCGACAGTTGCCCTGCCGGATCCCTTGCCGAGCCGCCCCTCTGAGAGAACCGACGCCGAGCCCGACACGATGACTGTGACTTCCCCGGCCGACATATCGGCGCCGATGCGCGAGGCGCTCGCGCTCGCCGCGCTCGCGGTCGGCCTCTCCGATCCGAACCCGCGCGTCGGCTGCGTCATCGTCGCGCGCGACGGCACGCTCGCCGGGCGCGGCCACACACAGGAAGCGGGCGGCGCGCACGCCGAGGCGATGGCGCTGCGCGATGCGGCCGCGCGCGGCGTCGACGTTCGCGGCGCGACGGTCCACGTCACGCTCGAGCCGTGCTCGCATCACGGCCGCACGCCGCCATGCGCCGATGCGCTCGTCGCCGCCGGCGTCGGCCGGGTCGCTATCGCCCTGCGCGATCCGAATCCGCTCGTGTCCGGGCGCGGCGCGGCGCGGCTCGAGGCGGCCGGCATCGCCGTCGACTGGAGCGGCGGCGGCGACGAATCGCGCGAGCTCAACATCGGCTTCGTCTCGCGCA
>JBDTPG010000215.1:0-4906 GCA_039932815.1 Caldimonas sp. | reverse complement strand
CTCGCGACCCCTTGCACCCCATGCAAGTGCGCTACCAGGCTGCGCTACGCCCCGTCGGGCGGATTATAGGCAACGAGGCGTCAGGCCCGGCTCATGGACCGAGCAGACCGCGGATCGAGAGCAACTCCTGGCGCACCTGAGCGGACGACAGCGTGACCGTCCCGATCGGCGCGAAGTCGGGAGCTTCAGGCTCGCCTGTCGCACCCTCGCCGACGCCGTCGCCGTTGTGGGGATGCGAGCGCGCTGATTTGCCGGGTTCCGCGGCCGCCTGCTGCGGCGCCTCGTGACGCGCCGCGGCCGTGTCGGTAAGGCGGTTGCGCGCGCCGCTGATCGTGAAACCCTGCTCGTACAGCAGCTCGCGGATGCGCCGGATCAACAGCACCTCGTGGTGCTGGTAGTAGCGCCGATTGCCGCGCCGCTTCATCGGCTTGAGCTGGGTGAACTCCTGCTCCCAGTAACGCAGCACGTACGGCTTGACGCCGCACAGCTCGCTCACCTCGCCGATCGTGAAGTAGCGCTTGGCGGGGATCGCAGGTAGCGTTTTCTCCATGAAAATCAATAAGATCAGGAGATAAAGCTCGACTTTACTCGAAGTCGTCGGCGACCGGCGTGTCGCCCTGCACGACTCCCTTCAGTTTGTGGCTTGCATGAAAAGTCACGACATGCCGGGCCTTGATCGGGATCGCTTCTCCGGTGCGCGGATTTCGGCCCGGGCGAGGCGCCTTGCGCCGGATGTTGAAGTTGCCGAAGCCCGACATCTTCACGTCGTCGCCGGAAAGAAGCGTCGCGTAGATCAGGTCGAAGAAGGCTTCGACCATGTCCTTGGACTCGCGCTTGTTGAGGCCCAGGCGCTCGAACAGCAGCTCGGCGAGCTCGGCCTTGGTCAGGGTCGGCGTGACCAGCGTCGGCAACAGGACGCGGTCGGGCGGGCTTGGGGGACGGACCATGGCGTCGGCTCGATCGGTTATTGCTGGCGCAGCCTTGCGCCAAGGCGCTCGCCGAGCGATGCGACCACGGCGGCGACGATGCGCTCGATCTGCTCGTCGGTCAGGGTGCGTTCGTCGTCGCGCAGCTCGAGGCGGACCGCGAGGCTGCGCTCACCCGCGGCAATCCCGGACGCGCCCTGCGGCGGCTCGAAGATGTCGAACAAGGTCGCGCCCCGCACCGCGCGCTCACCCGCGGCGACGACGGCGTCGGCGAGCGCCGCATGGCTGGCGTCGCGACCCACGACGATGGCGATGTCGCGCCACGACGATTGCTGCTTGGGCAGTGGGGCGAAGATCGGCACCGGCCGGCGCTGCAAGGCCTCGGCGTCGATCTCGAAGACGATCGCGTCACCGGCGATCTCGTAGGCCTGGCGCCAGCGCGGATGCAGCTCGCCGATGACGCCGATGCGCTCACCGTCGAGCTCGATCGCCGCGCTGCGCCCCGGGTGCAGCGCCGGATGGGCCGCCGCCACGAATCGCGCAACGGCCGGGGCGAGCAACGCTTCGACGTCGCCCTTGACATCGAAGAAGTCGACGTTGCGTTCCGTCGCTCCCCACTGCGGCGGCACGGCCGGGCCGAAGGCGAGACCACCCAGCCTGAGCGGCTGGCGCACGCCGGCGACGCCGAGCGGTCCGGCGGCGCTCGCGGCATCGCGGACGAAAACTTTGCCGAGCTCGAAGACGCGCACACGCGATTGCTTGCGGGCGAGGTTGACACGCAGCACCTCGACCAGACTGCCGAGCAGGCTCGAGCGCATCACCGAGTGCGCCGAGGCGATCGGATTGACGACCCGGATCGGCGCCACGTTGGCGGCGAAATCCCGCTCCCAGCGTTCGTCGACGAAGCTGAAGCTGATCGTCTCCTGCCAGCCGAGATCGGCCATGGCGTGACGGATCACGCTCGTGCCGCGCCGGCTCTCGCTCGTCAGTCTCGCCTGCAGCGCGCCGCGCGCCGGACCGGCGGGCAGCGACTCGTAGCCGATCAGACGGATCACCTCTTCGATCAGGTCTTCCTCGAGTCGAAGGTCGAAGCGCCAGCTCGGCGGTACGACGTCGATCATTCCCGGTCGGCTCGTGGATTCGAAGCCGAGGCGCGCCATGGCGCGCTCGCAGTCGGCCTGCGTCACCGGCATGCCGATGACCTTGGCGGCGCGCTCGACGCGCATCGTCACGGGCACGAGCTCGGGCATCGCCGCGACGTGATCGTCGATCGGCCCCGACCGAGTCTCGGCGCTGCCGCAGATCTCGACGATCAGCGCGGTCAGCCGCTCGATGTGCTCGACCGTCGTCGCCGGATCGACGCCGCGCTCGAAGCGGTGGCCGGCGTCGGTCGAGAAGTGGTAGCGGCGCGAACGACCGGCAACGGCTTCGGGCCACCAGAACGCCGCCTCGACGTAGACGTTGCGCGTCGCGTCGGAGACCGCGGTCGCGGCGCCGCCCATGATGCCGGCGAGCGACTCGACGCGGGCCGCGTCGGCGATGACGCCGACGCTCTCGTCGACCTCGACCGTGCTTCCATTGAGGAGCTCGAGCGACTCGCCTTTCTTCCCCCACCGCACAGCGAGGCCGCCTTGGATCTTGTCGAGATCGAAGATGTGCGACGGCCGGCCGAGCTCGAACATCACGTAGTTCGAGATGTCGACCAGCGGCGAGACCGTGCGCTGGCCGCAGCGAGCGAGGCGGTCGACCATCCAGCGCGGCGTCGTCGCCTTGGCGTTCACACCGGCGACGATGCGGCCGGAAAAGCGTCCGCACAGGTCGGGCGCTTCGATCCTGACGGGCAGCGTCCGGTCGATGCCGACGGGCATCTTCGCGAACGTCGGCGCCTTGAGCGGAGCGCCGGTGATCGCCGCGACCTCGCGGGCGACGCCGTAGACGCTCAGCGCGTGGCCCAGGTTCGGCGTGAGCTTGAGCGTGAAGATCGTGTCGTCGAGGCGAAGCGCTTCGCGGACGTCGGCGCCGATCGTCGCGCTCTCGTCGAGGGCGAGCAGGCCTTCGTGGTCGTCGGAGAGCTTCAGCTCGCGCGCCGAGCACAGCATGCCGCGGCTCTCGACGCCGCGGATCTTGCCGATCTCGATCCGGAACGGTTCGCTAGTGCCCTCCTTCGCCGGCGGCAGTTCGGCGCCGACGAGGGCGCACGGCGCCTTCATGCCGGCGCGTACGTTGGGCGCGCCGCAGACGATGGCCAGCGGCTCGGCCGCACCGACGTCGACCTGGCAGACGCGCAGGCGATCGGCGTTCGGATGCGGGGCCACCGAGAGGACCTTGGCGACCACGACGCCATGGAACGGCGGCGCGACGGGCCGCAGGTTCTCGACCTCGAGCCCGGCCATCGTCAGCCGTTCGGCGAGCTCCGCGGTGCCGATCGGTGGATCGCAGAACTCGCGCAGCCAGGATTCCGGAAATTGCATGTCAGACGGCCGGCCGCCGGGCCGCTCCCGCGGCCGGCCGCGCCCCCTGGGGGGACAGCGAACGAACTGAGGCGCCGACGGTCCTCATGACATCAGGCGAACTGGCGCAGGAAGCGCAGGTCGCCGTCGAAGAACAGACGCAGGTCGTCGATGCCGTAGCGCAGCATCGCCAGGCGGTCTATCCCGGAGCCGAAGGCGAAACCGATCACTCGCTCGGCGTCGAACCCCATGTTGCGAACGACCTGGGGATGAACCTGCCCCGAGCCCGACACCTCCAGCCAGCGGCCGGCGAGCGGACCGGTCTCGAACATCAGGTCGATCTCTGCGCTCGGCTCGGTGAACGGAAAGTAGCTGGGCCGAAAGCGCAGCTTCAGCTCGTTCGTTTCGAAGAACGCCTGCATGAAATCGAGGTAGACCGCCTTCAGGTCGCGAAAGCTGACGTTCTCGCCGAGCCAGAGGCCTTCGACCTGATGGAACATCGGCGAATGGGTCGCGTCGTTGTCGACGCGAAACGTCCGGCCCGGCGCGATCACGCGCACGTCGGGCATCGTCGCCGCGCCCGCATGCTTCTCGGCGTGCGCCTGGGCATGGCGGATCTGCATCGGCGAGGTGTGCGGCCGCAGGTTGAGAAAGCGACCCTCGTCGTCCTTCAGGTCGACGTAGAACGTGTCCTGCATCGAGCGCGCAGGATGGTTGTCGGGATTGTTGAGCGCGGTGAAGCTGTACCAGTCGGTCTCGATCTCGGGGCCGTCGGCGACCTCGAAGCCCAGCGACGCGAAGATCGCCTCGATGCGCTCCAGGGCGCGGCTCACCGGGTGGATGCCGCCCATGCCGCGCGTGCGCCCCGGCAGCGTGACGTCGAGCGCCTGCGCCGCGAGCCGGCTCTCGAGTTGCGCCTCGGCAAGCTCGGCACGGCGCGCGGCCAGCGCCGCGTCGATCGCCTGCTTGGCGACGTTGATCGCGGCGCCGCGCGCCTTCTTCTGCTCAGGCGGCAAGACTCCGAGCGCCTTCAGCTGCTCGGTGACGATGCCGCTCTTGCCGAGGTAGCGCGCCTTCGCGTCCTCGAGCTCGGCAGGCGTGCGTGTCCGGGCGAAATCCGCCAGGGCGCTGTCGACCACCGGTTTGAGATCGTTCATCGTGCAGCGACGTGGGCCGGCGTCGCGACGCCGGCGGTCGCCCCGGCCCGCGCCGCGCGGCGCGGGCGAGGCGAGTTCAGGACAGGTGCGGGCGCACCTTCTCGACGACGGCGCCGAAGGCCGCCGGGTCGTGGACGGCCATGTCGGCGAGGACCTTGCGGTCGATGTCGATCTGCGCCTTCTTGAGCCCGGCCATGAACTTGCTGTACGTCACGCCGAGGCCACGGGTCGCCGCGTTGATGCGGGCGATCCAGAGTTGGCGGAAGACGCGTTTCTTGGTGCGGCGGTCGCGATAGGCATATTGCCCGGCGCGCATGACCGCTTCCTTGGCGATCCGGAAGACATTCTTGCGGCGGCCGCGGAAGCCCTTGGC
>JBDTPG010000214.1:0-4938 GCA_039932815.1 Caldimonas sp. | reverse complement strand
GTTCTTGTGCACCGACAGGAAGTGGTGCGGCCGGGCCGCCGCCTGGATCGCGTCGGTGGCGATGCGGATGTTGCCGTCGGTGCCGTTCTTGAAGCCGATCGGCGCCGACAGGCCAGAGGCCAGCTCGCGGTGCACCTGGCTCTCGGTGGTTCGTGCGCCGATCGCGCCCCAGGCGATCAGGTCGCCGAGGTATTGCGGCGAGATGACGTCGAGGAACTCGCTCCCCGCCGGCATGCCGAGCTTGTTGATCTCGAGCAGCAGCTGGCGGCCGATGCGCAGGCCCTCGTCGATGCGATAGCTTTCGTCGAGGTAGGGGTCGTTGATGAGCCCTTTCCAGCCGACGGTGGTGCGCGGCTTCTCGAAATAGACGCGCATGACGATCTCGAGCGTGCCGGCGAAGCGCTCGCGCTCGGCCTTGAGCTTCTTCGCGTACTCGACCGCGGCGAGCGGGTCGTGGATCGAGCACGGTCCCATGATGACGAGCAGCCGGTCGTCGTCCCTGCGCATGATGCGGCGGATCGACTCGCGCGTCGTGCCGATGAGGGTCTCGACCGGCGTGCCGGCGATCGGGAAGAAGCGGATCAGGTGCTCGGGCGGCGGCAGCGGCGTCACGTTCTCGATCCGCAGGTCGTCGGTGCGGCTGGTGCGTTCGCCGCGGGCATACGGGCTCTCCCCGGTGGGTTTGCTGTGGGTCGCCATGGCAAGTTGCTCCAGTGGAAAGTCGAGGGCCAAAAAAAACCGCCGGGGGTCGCCCGGCGGTTTTGGATTCGGTGTGCGCCTGATCTGCCTACGCGCCTGCCTCTCCAACCGCCGAGCGGTGCGAGAACGCAAAATAGGCGTAAAACCAGGCGCGCGAAATCATGGGCGCAATGTAGCACGGCGCCTCGGCGCCTCGTCAATGCCGTAAGGAGACAGAAGTCATGGATCGCAGAAAAGTGTTGTCAACGAGCGGCGCCGCCGCCGTCGCGGCGCTCGCCGGGTGTGCCAGCGGCGGCATCGGGTCGTCCTCGGGGTCGCGGACCGCCTTCACCGTCGCCCAGCCGATGCTGCCGATCGTCGGCACCAGCGAGATGTTTCCGGTGCGGCGCATCTACTGCATCGGCCGCAACTACGCCGCGCATGCGCGCGAGATGGGTTCCGATCCCAACCGCGAGCCACCGTTCTTCTTCCAGAAGCCGAGCGACGCGATCCAGTTCGTCGCCGTCGGCACGACGGCCGATCACCCCTATCCGCCGCTCACCAAGAACTACCACTACGAGATCGAGCTCGTCGCCGCGCTCGGCAAGGGCGGCAAGAACGTTCCGGTCGATCAGGCGCTCGCGCTCGTCTACGGCTACACGATCGGCCTCGACATGACCCGTCGCGACCTGCAGCGGGCGATGGGCGACGAGAAGAAGCCGTGGGAAATCGGCAAGAGCTTCGACCGCTCGGCGCCGATGGGGCCGCTGCACCGCGTCGCCGACGTCGGCCACTTCACCAAGGGCGCCATCTCGCTCAAGGTCAACGGCGTCGTCAAGCAGAACGCCGATCTGAACATGATGACGTGGAACGTCGCCGAGCAGATCAGCAAGCTCTCGCAGGCGTTCGAGCTGATGCCGGGCGACCTGATCTACAGCGGCACGCCCGAAAACGTCGGGCCGGTCGTGGCCGGCGACGTCATGCAGGGCTTCATCGCCGGGCTGCCGACGCTCGACGTGCGCGTCGTCTAGTCGCCGCGTTCTTTCGCCGCGAGCGCGCCGGCGGCGACGATCGCGGGAAAGAAGATGAACGAGTTGAGCAGTGCGTCGACGACGGTGAGCAATAGCAGCGACGCGAGCAGCAGCGACAGACCCTCGGGGCGCCAGCCGCTCGTCCTAGGGGCCGCCCAAGACGCCGCCAGCGCCGGGCCGAGCAGGGTCGTCAGGACGAGCAGCAGGCCGGTCGCGCCGAACTGGCCGAGCACGAGCATCGAGAGACTCCAGGGGCGCGAGTTTTCGGGTCGCCACCAGTCCCACTTGCCCGTGCCGACGACGGGGCGCGCCATCGCCGCGCCCAGCATCCTCTGGTCCTGGGCGACGCGCCAGGTGAACGAGCCCCGACCCAGGCTGCGAAAGGCATTGACGACCTCGCGCCCCGCCCGGGTTTCCTTGGCGATCGCGCTGAGCGGAACCGCGCCCGACACGTAGACCGCGCCGCCGGCGACGAGCAGCGCCGTGGCGCCGACGATCATCGCGCGCGGCCGGACCAGCCCGCAAATCCACAGGCCGATCGCGCCGAGCACGAGCAGCAGGATGCCGCCCACCGACTGCGCCGCCAGCGCCATCGCCACCAGGACGACGGCGATGGCCCTCCATAGGCGCCGTCGATCCGGCGCCGCGGTGCGCGCCAGCCAGAGGCTCGCCAACGCCGACAGCGAGATCCACAGCCCGAACTGATTGCCGTTCTCGAAGAAGCCGAGCGGCCTGAAGCCGACGTATCGCACGATGCCGTCGAACCGGAACGGATGCGGACCGTAGATCGCCTCGTAGAACACCGGTCCGACCATGCCTTCGACGACGCTGAAGGGCAGGCACGCCAGCGACGAGAGCACGATCCCCTCGACCAGCAAGCGCCGGCCTTCGCGGGTCGCGAAGTAGAGGCGGCCGAGCAGCCACGGAGCGCCCCAGCAGCCGGCGAGGTAGGCGCTCGCGAGCGCGGCGGAAGGCCGCGGCGCGTCCGTGAACAGCGATGCCAACGCCGGCCAGAGGCACCAGAGGAGGACGGGTGCATCGAGCCAGGTCGCTCGCAGCCGGCGCAGCGCGGCGCGGTCGAAGACGATGACGCCGAACAGAGCGCTCGCCGGCGCCAGCCAGGCCTTCGAGACGAGCATGTCCGACGGCAGCGCCAGGCCGATGATCCAGTGCGGCGACACCGCGTCGCCGGCACCGACCGGGTACGCGCCGACCGGGAGCAGAATCCAGCCGCCCAAACAGCTGCCCAGCACGGCGACCGCGGGCTGCCAGAGTCGAAACATCGCAAGTGACGCGACGACCCAGGCCAGATAGATCGCCTCGATGCTCACCTGCCTCGCCTCTTCGTGCCGCTGCTCGCCGCCGCCCACCCGGTGTGCCGCGGCATGAGCGTCACCCTCGACGCCACGCGCGTCGCCGGCTCGCTGGCGTTCGGCGCGGCCGCGCTCGCCTGCCTGCGGGCGGCCAGGGTGGCGCCGCGTGGACGCGTGCTCTGGTGGGTTCTCGGCACCGTCCAGCTCTTCTGCGTGCTGGAAGTCTTGTTCGCTCTGCGATACGAGTTGCACGACATCGCCACCGGCCTGCTGCAGGAGCACCGCTGGTATGCGTCGCGCGGCCAGTGGCAGGCCGAGTTGCTCGGCACTGGGCTCGCGCTGATCGCCGCGATCGCGGGCTGGGCGGCATGGCGCCATCGCGACGACGGCGCGCGGACGGCGGCCCTCGCCGGCACGGCCCTCGGGGTGTCAGTGCTCGGCGCCGAGACGATCTCGTTGCATCGCATCGATGCCCTCATGTATTCGCAGGCCGGGCCGTTCGTCGTCGTCGTCTGGCTGTGGCTCGCGGCGGCGCTGGTCGTGGTCGCCGCCGCGCTGGCGCAGCGGCGCTGACTCGAAAGGCTCTCGCGCGATCGCGGCAGAGGCAGCGCCGGCGGGTCAGGCCGTCCCGCCGACCGTCAGGCGGTCGATTCGCAACGTCGGCTGGCCGACGCCGACCGGCACGCTCTGGCCTTCCTTGCCGCACACGCCGACGCCGGTGTCCAGGCGCATGTCGTTGCCGATCGCGCTGACGCGGGTGAGCGCGTCGGGGCCGTTGCCGATCAGGGTCGCGCCCTTCACCGGGTACTGGATCTTGCCGTTCTCGACCCAGAACGCCTCGCTCGCCGAGAACACGAACTTGCCGCTCGTGATGTCGACCTGGCCGCCGCCGAAGTTGGTGGCATAGAGCCCGCGCTTCAGGCCGGCGAGGATCTCGTCCTTGGTCTGGCTGCCGCCGAGCATGTAGGTGTTCGTCATGCGCGGCATCGGCACCGCCGCGTAGCTTTCGCGCCGGCCGTTTCCGGTGGGCGCCACGCCCATCAGGCGCGCGTTCATCGAATCCTGGATGTAGCCCTTCAGGATGCCGTCTTCGATCAGCACGTTGCGCTGGGTCGCGTTGCCCTCGTCGTCGACGTTGAGCGAGCCGCGCCGATCGGGGATCGTGCCGTCGTCGAGCACGGTCACGCCGCGGGCGGCGACGCGCTGGCCGACACGGCCGGTGAACGCGCTCGCGCCCTTGCGGTTGAAATCGCCTTCGAGGCCGTGGCCGATCGCCTCGTGCAGCAGCACGCCGGGCCAGCCCGGGCCGAGGACGACGCTCATCATCCCCGCCTTCGCCGGCCGCGACTCGAGGTTGGTGAGCGCCGCGGTGACGGCCGCGCTCACGTACTCCTCGATGACGTCGTCCTGGAAGTAGCCGAGCCCGAAGCGGCCGCCGCCGCCGCCGTTGCCTGTTTCGCGCCGGACGACGCCGCCGATCGTCTGCTCGGCGATGACGGTGAGCGACAAGCGCACGAGCGGCCGCACGTCGGCGGCGATCGTGCCGTCGGCGCGGGCGACGAGGACGACGTCGTACTCGCCCGCCAGGCCGGCCATCACCTGGACGATGCGCGGGTCCTTCTTGCGCGCCAGCTGCTCGACCTTCTCGAGCAGAGCGACCTTCTGCGTGCTGTCGAGCGTCGCGATCGGGTCCATCGGCGCATAGAGGACACGGCTCGGCGCGAGCGACGACTTCGTGCCGACCTTGACGCGCCGGCTCTGCCCCGCCGCGGCGATCGTGCGGACGGTACGCGCGGCATCGAGCAGCGCCGCCTCGGAGATGTCGTCGGAGTAGGCGAAGGCGGTCTTCTCGCCGGCGACGGCGCGAACGCCGACGCCCTGGTCGATGCCGAAGCTGCCGCTCTTGACGATGCCTT
>JBDTPG010000213.1:0-4951 GCA_039932815.1 Caldimonas sp. | reverse complement strand
GCGTGTCGATGACCGAAATGCTGCCGGAGCGGCCGCAGGCGACGTAGAGCTTGCGGCCGTCGGGCGTGAGCGCCATGTTCCAGGGCCGCTGGCCCACTGCGACCGTCGCCACCGTGGCGCTCGCGGCGACATCGATCACCGACACCGTCGCGTCGCCGCCGTTCGACACGTACAGCCAGCGGCCGTCCGGGCTCAGCGCGACGCCGTTGCTGCGCAGGCCGGCCTTGATCTTCGCGAGCACCGTGAAGGCATGGGCATCGAGCACGTAGACCTCGTTCGAGCTTTCGGCGGCCACGTAGGCGCGCTTGCTGTCGGCGGAGAAGACGATGCCGCGGGGTCGCACGCCGACGGGGATCTGCGCGACCTGGGCGCGCTTGCCGACCTCGATGATGTCGACGGCCTCGCCGTCTTCCGCGCTGACGAAGACATAGCGGCCGTCGGGCGTGAAGACGGCGTGCTCGGGATTCTTTCCCTTGACCTTGACGACGAAGGCCTTGGCCTGTGTCCGGGTGTCGACGAAGACGATCTCGTTGGTCTCCTCCACCGCCGTGACGACCCAGCGGCCGTCGGGCGACAGGCCGACACCCTCCGGCGACGCGCCGACGGGGATCGTGCCGCTGCGCTTCCTCGCCGTGAGGTCGACGACGACGAGCGCGTTGTTGGGCTGGTCGCTGACGTAGGCGGTTCGGCCATCGGCGGAGACGACCGTGCCACGCGGCTTCCGGCCGACGGCGATGTCGGCGACGACCTGATCGGTGGCGGTGTCGATGACGCTGAGCGTTCCCGAGCCTTCGTTCGGAACGTAGGCGAAGGGTGCCGCGGCAGCGGCGAGGGGAACCGCGACGAGCATCGTGGCGACGACCAGATTGGAAAGCGAGCGTTGCATGGCAGTCGGCGCGACGCCGGGTTGAAGTCAGGGAGCGATGCGGGCGAAGATGCCGTCACGCTCGACGAGCGCGTGCTTCATCGCCATCGCGACGTGACCGATGGTCAGTGCGAGCAGCAGGTAGGTGCTCGCGTCGTGGACGCCGACGAGGAGCGAATAGGCAGCCGGCCAGTCGGGCCCCCATGGCGCCAGCACGACGCCGAAGAAGCGAACGCCGTGCTTGCTGAAGTTGGAGCCGAGGTAGCCGGCAAGCGGCGCGACCACCATGCAGGCATAGAGCGCGAGGTGACCGAGATGCGCCGCGCGCTGGCGGCGCGGCGACATCGTCGCCGGCCACGGTGGCGTGGCGTGGGCGAGCCGCCAGGCGATGCGAACGACAACGAGGAGACCGATGACGATGCCGATCGACTTGTGCAGGTTGATGACGCCGGCGCGGGCGGGCGTGCCGCGCGGCGCGATCTCGTCGAGGAGCAGGCCGAACGCGATCTCGGCCAGGAGAAGGGCGCCGATCGCCCAGTGAAGCCAGGCCGCGGTGCGGTCGTAGCGCGCCGTCGACGTGCCGATTCGGGGACGCGCTTCGGGGTCGACGGAGCCGCCGGGCGCGGCGCGCGATGTCATCGTCTGCATCGTCCCGCCGAGCTGGGCGTCAGAGCCCCGTCAGGTAATGGGCGAGGTTGTCGATGTCCTGCGCGTTCAAGGTGTTGGCGACGCTGGTCATGTTGCCGGCATCGTTGGTGCGCTTCCTGGCCTTGAAGTCGGAGAGCTGCTTGACGATGTAGGCATAGTGCTGGCCTGCAACGCGCGGAATCTCGTTCTGGCCGAGGAAGCCGCCGAGATGGCACATCGTGCAGAGCGTCTCCTCGGCCTTCGCCTGCCCGAGCCTGGCCTTGGCGGGATCGACCTTGAAGTTCTGGGGCGCGGGTTTCTGCTTCGCGTAGTAGTCGGCGAGCTCGCGCATTTCGTCGCGCGTCAGCTCCTTGGCCATCGGCGACATCTGCGGGTCGCTGCGCCGGCCCTCCTGGAAGTCGCGCAGCTGCAGATAGAGATAGCGCGAGGTCTGGCCGGCCAGGATCGGATACATCGGATCGGCGGACTTGCCCTGGGGGCCGTGGCAGGCCGCGCAGACCGCCGCCTTCGCGGGAGCGACGTCCTGCGCGAAGGAGAGCGGTGCTGCCGCGGCGAGGACAGCGATGGCGACGAGGCGCGCCGTGAGAGGGCTCAGGGTCGGTCCCTTCGGTTCACGTCGCGCCTGTTCTATCGAATCACGGCAGCGCGAACACGAGCACCGTGTTCCCGCGCTTGAAGTCGAGCTGGGTGTTGCCGCCCGCCGCGACCGCGACGTACTGCTTGCCGCCGACCATGTACGAGACCGCGGGCGCGTTGACGCCGGCGCCGGCCTGGTATTCCCAGAGCTTCTTGCCGGTCCTGGCGTCGAAGGCGCGGAACAGGCCGTTGCCTTCGCCGTTGAAGACCAGGTCGCCGGCGGTGGCGAGGACGCCGCCGATGAGCGGCTGTTCGGTGTCGAACTTCCACGCCATCTTGCCGGTGTCGAGGTTGACGGCGGCCAGGCGCCCCCACTGCTTCTCGGTCGGGATCACCTTGAAGGCACCGCCGAGCCAGAGCTTGCCGCCCGGATAGGCTGCCTGCTCGACGTGATAGGTCATCGGCTGGTGCAGGTTGGCGGCGTAGACCATGCGCAGCTTCGGGTTGATCGCCATCGGGCTCCACTCGACGCCGCCGTTGGCGCCGGGCAGCATGCGCGCGCCGTCCTTGGTCGGCAGCACCCACATGTTCTCCTGCGGGATCATGGCCTCGCTGAAGCGGATCAGCTCGCCGGTGGCGCGGTCGTGGACATAGACGTGGCCGGTCTTGCCGCCGTGGATCGCGACCTTCCTCATCTTGCCTTGCTTGTCCTTGGCGTCGGTGAGGATCACCGGCGAGACCGCGTCGAGGTCCCAGACGTCGTGGGGAACGTACTGGTAGTGCCACTTCTTGGCGCCGGTATTGAGATCGACGGCAACGATCGAGTCGGTGTAGAGGTTGTCGCCCGGCCGCTCGGCGCCGTACAGGTCGGGGCTGGGGTTGCCGACGACGAAGAAGATCGTGTTCGATTCCTTGTCGACCGCCGGTGCCATCCAGACGCCGCCGCCGAGGGTCTTGAAGAAGCCCGCGTTCTTCGCGAGGGCCGCCTTCTCGGCGGCGATGTCGCGATGCAGGTCACGATCGGTCGCGTCCTTGGTGGCCCAGGTGCCTTCGTGGCCCTTCTCCGGGATCGTGTCGAAGGTCCAGAGCAGCTTGCCGTCGTTGGCGTCGAATGCCTTCACGAAGCCGCGAATGCCGTACTCGCCGCCATTGGTTCCGATCAGGATCTTGCCGTTGACGGCGACCGGGGCCATCGTCTCCGAATAGCCCGCCTCGGGGTCGGCGATCTGCGTCGACCAGAGCACCTTGCCGGTCTTGGCGTCGAAAGCGAGCAGCTTGGCGTCGAGCGTTCCCATGTAGAGCCGGTCGCCCATCACCGCCACGCCGCGGTTGTTCGGGCCGCAGCAGAAGGTCGTCACCGCGCCCATCTTGTGCTTGTAGTGCCAGAACTCCTTGCCGGTCGCGGCGTCGAGCGCGTAGACGTGGTTGTAGGAGGTCGTGATGTACATGATGCCGTCGACGACGATCGGCGCGGTCTCCATCGACTCCAGCACTTCGGTCTGGAACTGGAACGCCGGCCGCAGCTTGGCGACGTTGGTCGTGTTGATCTGCGCGGCCGGGTAATACCGGGTCTGCGCATAGTTCATGTTCGAGTGCAGGAAGTTGGCGCCGTCCTTGTCGGCGGCGTCGAGCTTGGCCTGGGTCACCGAGATGCTCTTCGGCACGGGCGCGCCGGTGGCGGCGGCCCCGCCCGAGATCTCTGCCTGCGCGAAGGACGCGGTGGCCACGGCGCAAAGCCCGGCGAAGACGAAGGAAGATGCCCAGGCACGCGGCATGAGATCGGTTCGACGCATAGCGGTCTCCTCTAGGTGTTGTCGACTGCGGAGGTTCGCCTCGCGGCGCGACGCGCCGATCGAGGCGAGCGCGGCCGTTGTTTCGTCGTCGGCCGTCGTCATCGCGGTGGCGGTGCAAAGACCGCTCGCGTTTCTCGCGATTGCAAGGGTAACGACAATCGGGCCCACTGCCTATCGATTTCGTCGCGCTGCGCCCGCAGCATCTGCGAAGAACACACTTGACGGAGTGAAGATGCGTGTGAGTGGAAACCGGCCGTTTGCGGCCATCGTTCGTGGCGCGTTGCTCGCCCTCGCTTCGGCGGCACCGCTTTGCTCGCAGGCGCAGGCGACGAGCAATCCGAGTCTCAATGCGCAGCTCCTGGTCGGGGCGCGCCAAGGCGATCTCGCGCAGATCGAGCGTGTCCTCGCCGCAGGCGCCGTGCCCAGCTCGCGCAATCGGCTCGGCAAGACGGCGCTCATCATTGCCGCCGAGAAGGGCAACCTCGCGATCGTCGAGGCGATGCTGAAGAGCGGCGCCGACGTGGACCAGGCGTCCCTTGAAGGCGTGACGCCGCTGATGGCGGCGAGCTATGCGGGCGCGGCGCCGGTCGTCCAGCGGCTGCTCGCCGCGGGCGCGAAGAGCGAGGCGCGCGACCGCATGAACAAGCCGGCGATGGTCTATGCGGCCGGGCAGGGCAGCGCCGCGGCGATCGATGCACTGCTTGCTTCCGGTGTCGCCATCGACGTCGCTTACGAGCATGGGCTGACCGCCCTCATGTGGGCAGCCGGCCAGGGGCAGCTCGAGGCCGTTCGCCTGCTCCTCGAGCGCGGCGCGAAGCGCGACCTGCGCGACGACCGCGGCCTGACGGCGGCCGAGATCGCACGCCAGACGAACCACGTCGACGTCGCCGAAGCGATCGCCAGGCCATGACCTCGCAGCGCATCGATCGTCGCGGCGCGCTTCGCCTCGCCGCAGCGAGCGCGGTCGCGGGCTGGCTGCCGACGGGCGCGGGCGCGGCAGAGGCGTGGCCGACGAAGCCGATCCGCTTCGTCGTTCCGTTCGCGCCCGGCGGCAGCTCGGAGATCGTCG
>JBDTPG010000212.1:0-4968 GCA_039932815.1 Caldimonas sp. | reverse complement strand
GCGCTCGCCGCCTAAGACTTCAGGTCGCTCCGGCGCGACGCCGGTCGGACTGAGGTAGCGGGGCCCGCGCCGCCTCGACCTTCTTCTCCTCCGCGCGCGCCGCCTCGGCGTTCGCGATCTGGCGCTTCTGCGCCAGCGCGGCTCGATCGGTCGCCCGGATCTCGCCGCCGCAGACTTCGAGCAAGGCGAGGTACTCGGGAGAGAGGTCCTCGTCCGCCTCGGAGTCGGCGTGCCGGCGTTCGGCACGTCGACGTTCGGTTTGCTCGCTCATGGCTTCGGCCCCTGATGTCGTTGGCCGACACCGTACCGTGGCGGTCGGCGCGATTCTGTAGGACTCTGCCGCAAAAGCCCAGGGCGGTTTAGGGGGTGTCGGCTTTCGGTATCAGCAGCCCCGCCTGCACGGCCGGCCGGACCACGAAGGCCTCGAGCGCGCGCGACACCCGCGGGTAGTCGGCGATGCCGACCAGCTCGCCGGCGCCGTAGAAGCCGACCAGGTTGCGCACCCACGGGAAGATCGCGATGTCGGCGATCGTGAAGGCCTCGCCCATGATCCAGGCGCGATCGGCCAGGCGCCCTTCGAGCACCGCGAGCAGGCGCCTGGCCTCGCCGACGTAGCGATCGCGCGGCCGCTTGTCCTCGAAGTCCTTGCCGGCGAATTTGTGGAAGAAGCCGACCTGCCCGAACATCGGGCCGATTCCGCCGATCTGCAACATCACCCACTGGATCGTCTCGTAGCGCCCCGCCGGGTCGGGCGGAATCAGCTGTCCCGTCTTCTCGGCCAGATAGAGAAGGATCGCCCCCGATTCGAACAGCGCGAGCGGCAGCCCGCCCGGTCCGTCGGGGTCGAGGATCGCCGGGATCTTCTGGTACGGATTGAGCGAGGTGAACTCGGGCGATTTCTGGTCGTCGCGGTCGAAGGCGACCCGGTGCGGCTCGTACGGCAGGCCCGTTTCCTCGAGCGCGATCGAGACCTTGACGCCGTTCGGCGTCGGCAGCGAGTAGAGCTGGAGTCGATCGGGGTGGCCGGCCGGCCACTTGCGGGTGATCGGAAAAACGGAGAGGTCGTTCATCGGGCCGATTGTCGACGTCGGGGGACGCCGGCGTCGCGCCCGCCACGGTGCGCGCGTCGGTGCGAAACTGGGCGGATGGCATTCGACGCAGACTATTCCTCGCGCCGCGGCTACGACCCGGCATTCCTGCGCCCTGGCAAGCTCGACGGACGCGTCTTCCTGCCTGAACCGCGCGCGGCGCTCGCCAGGCAGGCCACGCCGCGACTCGACGACCCCAAGAGCAGCCTCCTGCACTACTTCCACTACACGGTCGTGATGCACAGGAAGCGACGCTTCGCGATCTACAGCGCCGCCAACGTCGACGCCAGCGGCCGCTTCGCGCTACCCCGGCCGAAGGACGTCTGGCGGGTCGATCCGCGCATCCCTGCAGAGGCGCAGGTGCGGGAGAGCTTCTACACCGGCAACCAGTTCGATCGCGGCCACCTGACGCGGCGCGAAGACCTCGAGTTCGGCGATTCCACGCCGGCCGCTCTCGGCGCCGCCGCCGACACCTGCCACTGGACGAACTGCACGCCACAGCACGCGCGCTTCAACGAGAACCGGCAGCTCTGGGCCGGCATCGAGCGCCACATCCTCGAGAACGCGGTAACGAAGGACCACTTCCGCGCCCAGGTACTCACCGGGCCGGTCTTCGACGCCAAGGATCCGGTCCTGCCGGGCTTCGACGACACGCCCTTTCCGCTGCGCTTCTGGAAGGTGGTCGCCGCCATCAATGCGTCCGACAAGCTGTTCGCCACCGCCTACCTGCTCGACCAGCGCGGCGTCATCGCCGAGTTCGGCACCAAGGCGGCGCCCGAGGTCCCGTTCACCGGCTACAAGACCTTCCAGACCAAGATCTCGGAGATCGAGCGACTCACCGGGCTCGCCTTCAAGGCGGGGCTGGGTTCGCGCCGCGTGAGCCTCGCCACCTTCGACCCGCTGGCACGCACGAAGGCCGAGCTGCCGCTCTACATCGAGCTTCATCACGGCGGCGAGGCGGTGCTCGGCTGAGTCCCGACGTGGACGGAGTAGGGTTTTTCTCTCACGGGATGCGGTCGCGAGCCTGCACGGGTTGCAGGTGTCGAGGCATTCCGCATCGGCACCGGTGACCTTAACGTTCCCCGGGATACGGATCCGACCCACCGCATCGGTGGCATTCCAACCCGACAACGAGGAGAACTTTGATGGCAGACAGCAAGAGCAAGGGCCGCGCGGCCGATCGCAAGCGGCTGAACATGAGCCAGCCCTACGAAGTCGCGTACGCCAAGTCGGATCGCGCTTCGCCCGAGAGGAAGGCGTTGCTCGCGAAAGCCGAAGCCGCCAAGAAGAGCTCGGCCAAGAAGGGTGCTGCCAAGAAAAGTACGGCGAAGAAGAGTGCGCCCAGGGCAGCGACCTCGAAGTCTGCATCGCCGGCGATGAAGCGCACCAACGCTGCGCCGTCGCGGACCAAGGCGCCGACACCGACGAAGCGGGCGACGCCGAAGCCGCCCAAGGCGGAGAAGACGGCCGAGAACACGGCGCCGAAGACGATGAACCAGGCCGACGCCGTCGACCTGCTGACCGACGATCATCTCGAGGTCGGCGCGCTCTTCAAGAAGTACGAGAGACTGGCTGGCAAGGAAGCGCCGACGAGCGAGCGCAAGACACTCTCGCAGACGATCTGCGACATGCTGAAAGCGCACACGACGATCGAAGAGGAGATCTTCTACCCGGCGGCGCGCAAGGCCGGCATCGATGCCGACCTGCTCGACGAAGCCGACATCGAGCACGCCTCGGCGAAGGAGTTGATCGCCCAGATCGAAGGGGGCAACCCCGACGACGACCACTACGATGCCAAGGTGAAGGTCCTCGGCGAGTACATCACCCACCACGTCGTCGAGGAGCACACCGAGATGTTCACGAAGTGCCGTCGCTCGAGCATGGACCTGGTCGGGCTGCGCGGCGAGATGGAAGCGCGCAAGATGGCCCTGGTCCCGGACAGAGACGCGAAGGCGAACGGCGGCAAGGACGAGGGCAAGTCGACCGGCCTGCTGGCCTCGCTGTTCGCGAAGTGACGACAGACGTCGCCCATCGACCGGAGCAGCACCGCTTCGAGGTCTCCGTCGATGGGCATTCCGGTCACCTCGCGTACGCGGAGGGCGGCAAGGTGCTGACGATCGTCCACACCGAGGTCGATCCGGCCCTCGAGGGGCGCGGCCTGGCCGGCGCGCTCGTCCGGGCCGCCGTCGACCACGCGCGCACCAACGGCCTGCGCGTCAAGCCGACCTGCGCGTACGCAGCCTCGTACATGCAGCGCCACCCGGAACTGATGTCGACGCACGTCTAAACCCGGGGATGGCCCGCCTCCCTCAGGCCGCGGCCAAGTGCCGCGGGCAGAGTCGCGATCGCTCACGTCCCGATCTTCGGCAACGTGCCGCGGCTGCGGGTTAGCGATCTTCCGACGCCGTCCCGGCCGGACAAAGATGCCGGCGGCGCTCGACGCCCGCCGCGGCCCTTTGCCGCGCCACCCACCCACAGGAGACAGGGCATGACAAGGCAGACTTCGCGCAATCGATCCTTGCAGCTCGCCGTGGCGGCGCTCGCCGGCGTCGCGGCCGCGCTGGGCGCCGGCGCAGCGCAGGCGCAGGAGACCTTCAAGATCGGCATCGTCAGCTTCCTTTCCGGCCAGGCCGCCGAAAGCTTCGGCATCCCCGCGGTCAATGGCGCCAAGGTGCTGGTCGACGCCTTCAACAAGGGCGCCGCGCCCGCGCCCTACAACAAGCCCGGTTTCGGCGGCATGAAGCTCGAGGCGATCTACGTCGACGAGAACGGCGGCGCGACCAAGCAGGTTCAGGAGCTGCGAAACCTGTACGACCGCGAGAAAGTCGACGCGGTCGTCGGCTACGTCGGGTCGGGCGACTGCCTCGCCGTGGCGCCGGTGGCCGAGGAGATGAAGCGGTTCCTCATCCTCTACGACTGCGGCACGCCGCGCATCTTCGAGGACAACAAGCTGCAGTACGTCTTTCGCACCGCCTCGCACGCGGCGATGGACAACGTCGCCCTCGCCCGCTACCTGAAGGCACGCAACATCAAGGTCGAGTCCTTCAACATGATCAACCAGGACTACGCCTGGGGTCAGGACTCGAAGAAGGACTTCGTCCTGTCGATGGAGAAGCTCTACCCGGGCGCCAAGCCGGGCGAGGACCAGCTGCCCAAGTTCGGCGCCGGCCAGTACGGCACGGAGATCTCGGCGCTGATGGCCAAGACCGCCGACGTCACCCATTCGAGCCTGTGGGGCGGCGACCTTCAGGCGTTCATCCTGCAGGCCGGCCCGCGCGGCCTGTTCAAGCGGACGCAGGTCGTCTTCTCGGCGGCCGACCATGTGTTGCCCGGTCTCGGCGACAAGATGCCCGACGGCACCATCCTCGGCGCGCGCGGCGCCTACGGCCTGATGTCGCCGAAGTCGGCGCTCAACGACTGGTGGTGGGATCTGTATTCGAAGGCCTACAACGTCTATCCGGTGCAGGCGCCGTACCGCATGGTGCAGTCGCTGCTCGGCCTGAAGCTCGCGGTCGAGAAGGCGATGGCCGCCAACGGCGGCAAGAAGCCGACCGGCGAACAACTCGCCGCCGCCCTCACCGGCTCGGAGTGGGAATCGCCCGCCGGCCGCATCCGCATGGCCCTCGGCGACGGCCACCAGGCGATCCAGGACACGGCGATCGGCAAGACGCGCTATGACGCGGGCAAGAAGATGGTCGTGCTCGAAGACATCCAGCGCTTCCCCGCCGACTGCGTCAACCCGCCGGCGAACATGAAGTCGGAGGAATGGATCAAGGCCGGCTTCCCCGGCGCCAAGGGCTGCCCGTAGCAGAAGGCGCGCGCTGGCCGTGAACGCCGTCGTCACCATCCTGATCGACGGCCTGACCTACGCGTCGTGGCT
>JBDTPG010000211.1:0-4983 GCA_039932815.1 Caldimonas sp. | reverse complement strand
GCCGGCGACGAGAAGGACGACGACGATGGCGATGGTCTTCCACATGGAGTTCTCCCTGGTGTGTGTGTCGTTGGCGGTGAAGGTGGCGCAGGCGGTGCTCACGCCGGCGCGTCGGGCCCCTGAAAGGACCCGGCGCGATAGGTGAGGACGAGCGTGTCGCGATGGCCGTAGCCTTCGAGCGGCTGGATCGGCGTGCTCTCGTGGATCACGCGCGCGTCGTCGAGGACGAGCGTCGTCCACGGCTCGAGCAAGGTGAAGCGCAGGCCCTGCGGCCCGTCCGCCGAGAAGACGCGCGTCTCGCCGCCCTTGACGCCCTCGCGACCGACGAGAACGACGGCGACGAAGTCGACGCCGTCGCGATGCGCGCCCTCGGGCGTCGGCCGGCCGATGCCGTCGGTGGTGTCGATGCGGAACTGGTGCGCTTCGACGAACCAGGGCTGCGCGCCCCGGAGCTGCGATGCGAGCGAAGCGAATGCCTGCAGCATGCCGCGCCACGCCGGCGCCGCGAGCACGGCGCCGTCGATCGGCTCGAACCATCGCTCGAGGCCGCCGTGCAGCGCGTTGTATTCGATCGGCTGCCAGTGCGCGCGCTGCGCCACCAGGCGGATCTCGCCGGCGTCGACGACGAAGCTCGCGTGGCGCCGGCGCCGGTAGCGGCCGCCGTCGCGCAAGTGGGGATCGGGCGGCAGCGCCTCCCACGATGGCCTGAGCGCATCGAGCTCGCGCACGCTCGTGCCCGCGAAGCGCGCGAAGTCGCCCGGCGCGAGGACGGCGTGGCCCGGGCCCGCGATCGCGGCGGCCAGGCCGTCGGGCGCGGTGGTCGGCGCGCTGAGCGCGGCAGCGCTCATCGGCCCCGGCGCGAGCGTGCCAGCGCCGCGCCTTGCGCGAGCGCGGCGAGCTTGGCCTCGGCGACCTCGCGCCGCATCGGCGCCAGGCCGCAGTTGGTGCACGGGAACAGCCGGTCCGCGGACACGTAGCGCAGCGCTTTCTCGATCGTTTCGGCGACCTGCTCGGGCGTCTCGATCACATCCGAGGCGACGTCGATGACGCCGACCATCACGTCCTTGCCATCGAGCAGCCGCATCAGCTCGGCGGGCACGTGCGAGTGATAGCACTCGAGCGAGACCTGGTCGATGCGGCTCTTCGCGAGCGCCGGAAAGACCTGCTCGTACTGGCGCCACTCCTCGCCGAGCGTCTGCTTCCAGTCGACGTTGGCCTTGATGCCGTAGCCGTAGCAGATGTGGACCGCCGTCTTGCACGTCAGCCCCTCGGCGGCGCGCTCGAGCGCGGCGACTCCCCACTCGGCCGCGTCGGCCATGTAGACGTTGAACGCGGGCTCGTCGAACTGGACGATGTCGACGCCGTCGGCGGCGAGCGCGCGCGCTTCCTGGTTGAGCAGGTCGGCGAAGGCGAACGCCATCCTGATGCGCCCTTCCTTGCCGCTGCCGTAGAAGCGGTCGGCGACCGTGTCGACGATCGTCATCGGCCCCGGCAGGGTGAACTTCAATCGCTTGCCGGTGTGCGCACGCGCCAGGCGCGCCTCGCTCGCGTGGACCCGGCCCGACAGGCGCAGCGGGCCGACGACCTGCGGCACCATGGCGTCGTAGCGGTTGTCGCGGATGCCCATCTTCACCTTGTGCTCGAAGTCGATCCCTTCGACCTTGGCGAGGAAGCCGTGCACGAAATGCTGACGCGACTGCTCGCCGTCGCCGACGACGTCGATGCCGGCGTCTTCCTGCACCTTGAGCCAGAGCAGCGTCGCATCGGCCTTCGCACGCTCGAGCTCGGCGCCGCTCGACTTCCATTCGGGCCAGAGTTTCTCGGTCTCGGCGAGCCACGAGGGCTTGGGCAGGCTGCCGGCGATGGCGGTCTCGAACATCGAGCAATTCCTCATCTGCGAGGCGCAGCGGTCGCCTGAGTGGCGCCGCCGCCGTTTGCGATACCGTCGATACGTGAGTGCCGACGCCGATTCGCCCGCGGACGACGCCGAAGCGCCGCTTGCCGCGGCCGAGCGCATCGCCTCGATCGACGTGCTGCGCGGCTTCGCGTTGCTGGGCATCTTCATTATGAACATGCCGGGCTTCAGCCACTCGGTCTTCGCCGCGCCGACGCCGCCGCGCGGCGTTCTCGACGCCCTCGTCGCCGGCCTGCGCGAAACGCTGTTCGCGGGCAAGTTCAATCTGCTGTTCGGCCTCGTCTTCGGGATCGGCTTCGCGCTCCAGATGAAGCGCCTGCAGGCCGCCGAAGTGGCGCGAGCCGGCCAACAGGGCGCACCAGTCAGGTCGCATCGGTCGGCGCTCGTCTACGCACGCAGGCTGGCCTTCCTGTTCGTCGTCGGCCTCGTCCACGCGATGCTGCTCTGGTCGGGCGATGTCCTCCTCATCTACGCGATCCTCGGCTTCGCCCTGCTCGCCCTGCACCGGCTCGACGACGTTCCCCTCTTCGCACTGATCGCCGCCTGCCTCGTCTTTCCGGCGCTCGCCGAAGCGTTCCGGCCGACCCTTTTCCCGGGCGGCTTCGAGACCGTCGCCGCCTTCGAGTACCAGCAGTTCGAAGCGTCCAACGATCTCGAGTACGGCCACGGCTCGTTCCTCGACGCCGTGCGCGAAACGGCGCGGGTCTTCGACTGGACCTGGCGCTCGCCGTTCGGCCTGTTCGTGTACGTCTCGTTCTTCGTCCAGATGGCGACCGGCATCCTGGCTGGCTTCGTCCTCGGCCGGCGCGGCTGGCCGCTGCGCCCGTTCGGCGACGAGGCCGCGCAACGCCGCGCGCCGTGGCTCGCGCTCGCGTTCGCGATCGCCTGCGGCCTGGTCGAAAGCTCGAGCCTCGGCAGCGGCGGCACCACCGGCGTCTTCGTCGCGACGCTGGCCCGCACCCTCGGCCGCGCGTCGCTCGCCGCGTGCTACGCGCTCGCCGTCATGCGCCTCGTTCGCTCCCACCAGGAGCTGCCGCGCTGGCTCCGGCCGCTGCGCGACGCCGGTCGTATGCCGCTCACCAACTACCTCCTGCAGACGGCGCTGGCGAGCTTCGTCTTCTACGGCTGGGGCCTGGGCCGCTGGAACTCGGCCGGACCGGGGCTGGAAACGGCGCTCGCCGTCTTCCTCTTCGTCGCCGTCCAGTTGCCGCTCAGCAGCGCCTGGATGACGCGCTTTCGCCAGGGCCCGCTCGAAGGGCTCTGGCGCCGCTTCACGTACGGCTAGCAGCCGTCGCCGGCACGAGCGAGAACGCCTCGGCGATCAGCGCGTACGACGTGCGCCGCACCGCCGGATCGTGGGCCCAGGTGTTGATCACGACCTCGTCGAGCTGGAACGTCTCGGCGAGGCCGGCGATGCGCTCGCTCACCGTCTTCGCCGAGCCGACGAAGGCGCGTGCGCGCATCGACGCCAGGCCCTGCTCCTCGGCCGGGTCGAAGCCGCGCGCGGCGATCTCGTCCGGCGATTGCAAGGGCCCGAGCACGCCGCGGCCGCGATCGATGCGCCAGCGATCGCGCGACAGCGACAGATGCTGCGCTTCTTCGTCGGACGGCGCGGCGAGCGCCCAGATGCACAGCGTCGCATGCGGTTCCGGATGGCGCTCGCTCGGCTGGTAGAGGCGCCGGTAGAGCGCAAGCGCCTGCTCGGCGCCCTGCCCGTCGGTAAAGAAGTAGGCGAAGGCGTAGGGCAGGCCGAAGTGCGCGGCGAGTTGCGCGCCATAGTCGGAGCTGCCGAGGATCCAGATCTCGGGCGCATGCGGGCCGAGCGGATGGGCGGTGATGCCGGCGTGCCGGCCGACGCTCGTCCACGCCTGCAGGTCGCGCACCTGGATCGGAAAGTCCTCGGCGGCGACCGCGGCGTTCGGGTTGAGCGCGCGCGCCGTGCGCATGTCGCCGCCGGGCGCGCGGCCGACGCCGAGATCGATGCGTCCCGGCGCCAGCGCCTCGAGGACCCGGAACTGCTCGGCGACCTTCAGCGCGCTGTAGTGCGGCAGCATGACGCCGGCGCTGCCGATGCGGATCGACGTCGTGCGCGCGGCGATCGCCGCCATCAGGATCTCGGGCGCGCTGCCGACGATCGTCGGCAGCCCATGGTGCTCGCTCAGCCAGAAGCGCGAATAGCCGAGCCGCTCGCAATGTTCGGCCAGCGACAGAGTGTCGCGGATCGCCGCATCCTCGCTGCTGCCGGCGAGCGAGACCGATTGGTCGAGGACCGAGAGTCGCAACGCCATGTCAGCCTTCGGGATGGGTGGGATCGATCCAGCGCACGGTCTCGGGCTTCTCGACCGGCTCGATGTCGAGGTTGACGGCGATCGCCTCGCCGTCGCTTCGGCACAGCACGCACTCCAGCGTCTCGTCGCGGCTGGCGTTGATCTCCTGATGCGGCACCCACGGCGGGATGTAGATGAAGTCGCCCGGGCCGGCCTCGGCCGTGAATTCGAGGGCGTTGCCCCAGCGCATGCGTGCGCGCCCCTTGACGACGTAGATCACGCTCTCGAGCGGCCCGTGGTGATGCGCGCCGGTCTTCGCGTCGGGATGGATGTGGACCGTGCCGGCCCACAGCTTCTGCGCGCCGACGCGGGCGAAATTGATCGCCGCCTTACGATCCATTCCCGGCGTCTGCGCGGTGTTCGGATCGAGCCGGTCTGCCGGGACGACGCGAACGCCGTCGTGCTGCCAGTTGCCCTCGCCGGAACGATCAGAAGTTGGATTCATGGCGGTCTCCGCAGCGCGTCGTGCTCATGTCGTGTACATTAACGCCACAGTTATACGCAAGACAGTGGTTGTTCGTGATTCTCGTTCTACCCCCGCGGTCCTCGCGGCGGGCCAACTGAAATCCCCCTGATCGGTTCTTGAGTGTCGCTGCATGCGCCGCATGTTGCTGCGCATTCATTTCATCGTAGACAGGATATTTTTTATGACGACCCAAACCGGAACCGTGAAGTGGTTCAACGAGAGCAAGGGCTTCGGCTTCATCGCGCAAGACGCGGGCGGCGCCGACCTCTTCGCCC
>JBDTPG010000210.1:0-5000 GCA_039932815.1 Caldimonas sp. | reverse complement strand
GCCTTGGCGATCGAGATCGACTGGCCGAGGGCGACGATCGTGAGCGCGAAGGCGATGCCGACGAGGTCGGGAAGGAGGCGAAGGTCGAACACCGGCAAGGTGAGGTGCGGCCAGATTGCCGGGATCGGGCCGACGACGGCGATGCGCTGCGTACCGCCGGACGCGCGGTCGATCGCGAAGGCGAGCGCGGTCGCCGCGAGCAGGCCGAGCAGCAGGTGCGGCGAGCGCGGCAGCCAGCGCTTGGCAGCGAGCGACGCGGCGACCGTGAAGAGGCCGACCGCGATCGCCGCCGGCCCGGTGCGATCGATGTTCGCGACCAGGTGCTCGGCAAGGTTGCCGAGGCGATGCGCGGTCGGCGCCGGCAGGCCGAGCAGATCGGGCAACGCGTAGAGGGCGATCAGGGCCGCCGCGCCGCCCATGAAGCCGCGCAGCGCCGCCGGCGAGATGAAGTTGGCGATCGTGCCCAGCCGGAGCGCGCCGATCAGGAATTGCATCGTGCCGACCAGCACCGTGACGGCGAGGGCGAGGGCGATGTAGGTCGGCGAGCCGACGAGCGCGAGCGGCGCCAGGGTCGCGAACAAGGCGAGCGAGTTGGCGTTCGTCGGCCCGGAGACGACGTGCCAGCTCGAGCCGAACAGCGCGGCGACGATGCAGGGGACGACCGCCGTGTAAAGACCGTACTCGGGCGGCAGGCCGGCGAGCGTCGCGAAGGCGATGCCCTGCGGCAGGACGAGCAGCGCGCCCAGCACCCCGGCAATGAGGTCCGCGCGCACGGTCACCCGATCGACGCGGCGAATCCACGACCCGAAGACGCGCGCAGCGAGCTCGTTCACTGCGACGGATTATCGCGAGCCGCGCCCTTATCGCGGCGCGGAGGCGGCGATGCTGCGCTAGCGCGCGCCGCCGGTCGCCTTCGCGACGTAGCGCGCGAGCGCGCGAATCTGCTCGTCGGTGAGAGCGCCCGCGAACGAAGGCATCGCGCCGATGCCGCCGCGGACGGCGGCGGCGACGCGCTCCGCGTCGGGCCTGACGTCATCGAGCACCGGCCCGACGCTGCCGGTCGCGCCGGCTTCCTTCAAGGTGTGGCAGATCGCGCACGGCGGCGTCGCGCCGCCGACGAAGAGCGCTCTCCCTTCGGCGAACTGGGCGTCGCTGCCCTCGGGCGCCGCGACGGCGATCGGCGCGAGGCCGACGAGCGTCGCGGCGGCGCAGGCGAGGCCGGTGCGGGCGAGACGCCCCCGCACGTCAGACAACGACCACCTTGACCGCGTGATCGGCCCAGCTGGTATTGGCGTAGCCACCGGCGTTTTCGCTGCGCTGCTCCGGCTGGACGTGCCCCGACGTGTCGGTCGCGCGGCTGGTCACGACGTAGTTCCCGGCCGCCATGCGCAGTGGCAACGCGAACTGGCGCCAGGCGAAACGGCCGAGGTCAGGGCCGATGAAGGGCGCGTCGATCCAGCTCTTGCCGCCGTCGCTCGACACCTCGACGCGCTTGATCGGTGTGCCACCCGAAAACGCCACGCCGGTGACGTACACGACGCCCGCCTTGACGGACTCCGCGCCGCTCGGCGAGGTGACGAAGGACTTGACGGTCATGCCGAGCACCGACGGATCGGCCTGGCTGGCTTTCGTGCCTATCGCGTTCAGACGGTACCGCGTCTTCTGGATCGCCGCCTGCGACTCCGCCGCGGTCAAGGCCACGCGCTTGACGTACTTGACGTTGTTGACACCCTGGTAGCCCGGAACGATGAGGCGCAGCGGGCCGCCGTGGGCGAGGGAGATCGGCTCGCCGTTCATCTCCCAGGCCAGAAGCGCGTCGTTCAGCGCCTCGATCGGCAGCGAGCGCTCGACCATCACCGTCATCGGGTCGATGCCCGCGGGGAAGACCTCGCCACCGGTGCCGGTCAGGTAGCGCATGCCGGGCGCGGCACCGCCGAGCGCCTCGACGACGTAGCGCACGGGAGCGCCGCTCCAGATGACGCAACCGGACGCGCCGACGGACCACTTCGCCCCGCTCGGCTTGTGCGGAAAGAAGGCCCGGCCATTGCCGGAGCACTGCAGCACGGTCGCTACCGTCTCGACGCCGATCGTCTTCAGCTCCGCCACAGACAGGGTGCGCGGATTGCGCACGCCCTCGATCGCGACCTGCCAACCGCCGCGGTCGGCGAGGATGGATGGATCCGGCGGAGTGACGTTGTTGCGGACGTAGAGCCGGTCGCTCGACGTGATGGCGCTGGTGCCGAAGGCGCTGCGCTTCGTCTCGAGCTCGTTGGGGTTGTGGATGATGACCGCGTCCGCGTCCTTCCAGGCGACATAGGCCGGCAGCTTCGGCGCGGCGGGTGCGCTCGTGGCCTGGGCAGCGGCCTCGCCGGCCATGCCGATGAGGCCGGTGCCCGCGAGAGCGCCGGCACCGCCGGCGAGAAGTTGGCGTCTGCGAAGCGAAAGCGTCAGATCGGTCATTGGTGAACTCCAGATCGGTGAAAGCGCACGGTGCGCGGCACGCGCACTCAAGAAACGTGCCGTGAAGTATCCCATCGCAGCCGAGCGAGGTGCGCGTGCGTGAATCAGCGTTTGCCCGGAGTCAAGATGCCGCGCATTCGGCCGACCCCTCCCCCGACATGCGCCGTCGAGCAGGGCGTCTTCGACTTCATTTTCGAGCGGCGCTGACGCGAGGTCACGAAACGACCTGGTAGTAAAGGTTCTGCGGGTGCTTCGCCTGCGCGAAGAAGAGCCAGCGGTCGGCGACCAGGCCGGGCCCCTGGGCGATCAGCGCGGCGACGCAGCCGAGCGGGGGAAGCACGCCGATCGCGACCGCCGCGATCAGCAACGCCGGCAGCGCGAAGCCGAGAACGATCGCCGTGGCCTTGATCCGGGAGAGCGCCAGCCGCGACGCGCGGTGGAAGAACTCGCGCGTGTTGAACGATCCCGCCGACATGCCCATAGACGTCTGCGCGAGCCGCGGCGAGCGGATGCCGGTCGCGGTCTGCAAGGTCGAGCGATGGCGGATCGCGGCGTTGCGGCGCCACGCCGCGGTGCGCGAGGCCCAGGCGACGAGCGTGACGACCGCCGCCGCGGGTGCCCCGAGCGCGAGCGCGCGTGCCTCGCCGGCGAGCGCGGCGAGCGCGCTCGCGAGCACCAGCCCCGAGGACAGGCCGATGAGAACGAAGTTGACGATCGTAAGCGGCTGGGCCCACTCCTCGATGAAGCGAAGGCAGGCGTAGATCATCGCCGTGCAGTACCAGAGCAGTGCGGCGAGGACGATCGCGGCGAGCGGCAACAGAACGCCGGCCGGTACCCCCCTGGCATCGCGCCCGGCGAGCCACCAGGCGGCGACCAGGGCGATGAACGCCGGCAGCACGATCACCTCGCGCGACAGCCAAGAGGTTCGCCACATCGCGGCGGCGCGCCAGGCGCGCGCCGGCCGCCCCAGGTGCAGGAACGACGCCGCAAGGCCGACGACGAGCAGGACGAGCGCGACCAGCAGTCCGGCGCGAACGAACGACGCGCTCATCGCCACGCCGGCCAGCAGCGCGACGGCGAGAGCGACGACGAGGCCCTGCGCCGCGCCGGCCACGGTGGTGAAAACGACGACCGAGAACGCCGGATTCATTCGCGCGGCGTATCGCCGCCGGCCGCGGTGACGCGCCGCGGCAGGTACCGGTTCGCCGGCTTCGTGTCCCACTCGGGCATCAACGCATAGCCGCCGCGCTCGCGGATCGCGCGCGAGACCTCCGAATCGGGATCGTTGACGTCGCCGAACAGGCGCGCGCTGGTCGGGCACGCATTGACACAGGCGGGCTTGCGGTCCCCGGGCGCCAGCGAGGCGTCCTCGATGCGGTCGACGCAAAGGGTGCACTTGGTCATGACCTGGCGCACTTCGTCGATCTCGCGCGCGCCGTACGGGCACGCCCACGCGCAGTACTTGCAGCCGATGCACTTGTCGTAGTCGACGAGGACGATGCCGTCGCTCTTTCTCTTGTAGCTGGCGCCGGTCGGACAGACCGGCACGCACGGCGGCTCCTCGCAGTGCAGGCAGCTCTTCGGGAAGTGGATCGTCTCGGTGTCGGGAAAGACGCCCGCCTCGTAGGTCTGGACCCGGTTGAAGAACGTGCCGGTCGGATCCGCGCCGTAGGCGTTCTCGTCGAACAACGGCCCGGCGGCGCCGGCCGTGTTCCATTCCTTGCAGGAGGTCACGCAGGCGTGGCAGCCGACGCAGACGTTCAGGTCGATGACGAGGGCGAGCTGGCGCGCCGGCGCTGACGGTGGCTCGGCGCTCGGCTCTTCGCGCGCGCCGAACAATGCCTTCAGCGCGGCAATCATCCGGCGCTCGCGGCGAAGCGCGGCGACGTTTCGGCAGGCTCGTCGGCGCCGGCCGGCCGGATGCGGACGCGCACGTCGTACCAGCCGGCCTGACCGGTGATCGGGTCGGAGTTGCTGATCGAGCCGTCGCCGTGCGGCAGCTCGTCGGTGATCAGGTGGTTGAGCAGGAAGCCCTTCCTCGCTTCGTCGGCACCGGGGGCGAGCTGCCAGGCGCCGTCGGCCTTGCCGATCGCGTTCCACGTCCACACCGTGCCCGGCTCGACCGCCTCGCTCCGGCGCAGCATGCAGCGCACGCGGCCCCAGCGGCTCTCGACCCAGCACCAAGCGCCGTCGGCGATGCCGGCGGCCTCGGCCGTCTTCGGATTGACGTGCAGGTAGTTGTGGCTGTGGATCTGGCGCAGCCACGCGTTCTGCGAATCCCACGAGTGGTACATCGCCATCGGCCGCTGCGTGATCGCGGCGAGCGGATAGGCGTCGCGATCGGTGGCGGCGTCCTCGAGCGGCGGATACCAGAACGGCAGCGGATCGAAGTAGGTCGCGATCCGCTCGCGCAGGTGCGCCGGCGGCCGGCGCCCCGGCGTCTTGCCCTGGGCGGCGAGGCGAAAGGTCTGCAGCGTGTCGCTGTAGAGCGCGAGCTGGACGACGTCGTTCTTCTGGCGCCAGCCCTTGTCCTTCGCGAA
>JBDTPG010000209.1:0-5002 GCA_039932815.1 Caldimonas sp. | reverse complement strand
AGCTCTACGTCGAGCTGCTGCGCGGCGGCTACACCCACGTCTGCGAGTTCCACTACCTGCGCCGCGACCGCGACGGCGCCGAATTCGCCGATCCGCTCGCGATGTCGTGGGCGCTCGCCGACGCCGCCGCCGACGCCGGCATCGGCCTGACGATCCTGCCGGTGCTCTACGAGCGCGCCGGCTTCGCCGCCGACAGCTTGCGCGACGAGCAGCGGCGCTTTCGTGCTTCGGCCGTCGAGACCTTCGATGCCGCGCTGGCCATTCGCGCCGCGTCGCGGCCGCTCGTCGATGCCGGGCTCGCGATCCATTCGCTGCGCGCCGCCAGCGCAGAAGCCATCGCCGCGCTGGCGACGCTCGCCGAATGTTTTGCCGGGCCGATCCACATCCACGTCGCCGAGCAGACTGGCGAGGTCGACGAATGCATCGGCGCGACCGGCGCGCGGCCGATCGAGTGGCTCGTTCGCGAAGGCCGGCTCGACGCGCGCTGGCAGCTCGTCCACGCCACCCACGCCACGGCGCAGGAGATCGCCGCGGTCGCGGCGAGCGGCGCCGGCATCGTCCTGTGTCCGAGCACCGAAGCCAACCTCGGCGACGGCCTCAGCGACCTGCCCGGCTGGCTCGACGCCGGCGTGCCGATCACGATCGGCTCCGACAGCCAGGCGACGCGCGACTGGTGCGAAGAGCTGCGCCTGCTCGAATACGGCCAGCGCTTGGCGAGGCGCCAGCGCAACATCGCAGCCGCGCCCGAGCTCGGTGCGACGTCGAGCGCCGAGCGGCTGCTCGCGCGCATGCTCGCGGGCTGCGCCGGCGCGGCCGGTCAGGCGGCGTGGGGGCTGGTCGCCGGTGCGAGAGCCGATGCGCTCGTCGTCGATCCGCGCGCCGACGCGCTGCTCGGTCTCGTCCCCGAGCGATCCCTCGATGCCCTGGTCTTCAGCAGCCCGACGTCACCGTGGCGCGACGTGATGGTCGCCGGACGATGGGTGCTTCGCGACGGCGTGCACCCGGCCGCGGCAGCGATCGGTATGCGCTTCGCCGCGGCGATCGGCTCGCTCGCCTGACGGTCGACGTCGCGAGCGCCCCGCCGACGTCGCGAGCGCGAACAGCTTCCTGACCTAGCGAAAGCGCGGCTGCTGGACGGTCTTGAGGTCGCCGGGAAGCGAGCCGAGGTAGGCCGCGATCGCCTTGATCTCGGGATGCGTGAACGGCCGCGCCATGCCCATCATGATCGCGTTGCTGCGGCCGACCAGCGCGTTGTGGTCGGTCTGGTACGCCTTCAGCGCCACGTAGAGATAGTCGGCGTGCTGGCCGGCCAGCTTCGGGTACGACGGATCGATCGGCGAGCTGAAGTTGGTGCCGTGGCACGACGCGCAGTTGCCCTGGGTGAGCAGCTTGGCGACCTGCGCCGGCGGCTCGTGCCCGGCGGCGGGCGCCGCCGGAGCGGGCGCGGCCGCCGCATTCGTGGCGGCGCCGAGCTGCGAGTAGTAGGCGGCGACGTCGGCGATGTCCTGGTCGGACAGGCTGCCGGCGATGGCTCGCATCGTCGGGTGCTTGCGTTCGCCCTTGCGGTAGCCGGCGAGCGCGCTGGCGAGGTACTTCGCGTTCTGGCCCGCGATCATCGGCACCTTGTAGACCTCGGGAAAGCTCGACTGGTAGCGCGGCAGGTTGTGGCAGCCCTCGCACATGGCGATCTTCTTTTCGCCGGCGCCGGCATCGCCGGGCTTGGCATCCTGCGCCTGCGCGGCGGCGCCGAAGCCCAGCGAGAGGGCGATGAGGGCGTTCGCGAACGACGGGACGAGCGGCTTCTTCATGGGTGCGATGAACGAGTGTGGCGACGCGCGCAAACCGCGAATTATAGGGGCGCCCTTATACTGAATCGACCCTCTGCAGAGCACGCTCCATGAAGTTCAAAGGCTCCGAAACCTACGTCGCCACGCCCGACCTGATGCTGGCGGTGAACGCGGCGGCGACGCTGAAGCGCCCGCTCCTGGTCAAGGGCGAACCGGGCACCGGCAAGACGATGCTGGCCGAGGAAGTCGCCACCGCGCTCGGCATGCCGCTGATGCAATGGCACATCAAGTCGACCACCAAGGCCCAGCAGGGCCTCTACGAGTACGACGCCGTCAGCCGCTTGCGCGACAGCCAGCTCGCCGGCGTCGAGGGCAGCGACAGCGGCGAGCGCGTCAAGCGGATCGAGAACTACATCGTTCGCGGCGTCCTCTGGCAGGCGTTCACCGCCGACGAGCCGATCGTGCTGCTGATCGACGAGATCGACAAGGCCGACATCGAGTTTCCGAACGACCTGCTGCGCGAGATCGACCGGATGGAGTTCTACGTCTACGAGACGCGCGAGCTCGTCAAGGCGAAGCATCGGCCGCTCGTCTTCATCACCTCGAACAACGAGAAGGAGCTGCCCGACGCCTTCCTGCGCCGCTGCTTCTTCCACTACATCAAGTTCCCCGACGCCGAGACGATGAAGCAGATCGTCGGCGTGCACTTCCCCAACCTCAAGAAAGAGCTGCTCGGCGCGGCGCTGAAGAGCTTCTACGACGTGAGGAACCTGCCCGGGCTGAAGAAGAAGCCGAGCACGTCCGAGCTGCTCGACTGGCTGAAGCTGCTCGTCGCCGAGGACATCCCGCTCGAGGCGCTGCAGAGCAAGGACGACAAGGTCGCGGTGCCGCCGCTGGTCGGCGCGCTGCTCAAGAACGAGCAGGACGTCTCCTTGTTCGAGAAGCTGGTGTTCATGCAGCGCCACAACCGCTGATCGACGCGGCGTCTCCGTCGCGCGCTCCATGCTGACCGTCGCTCCAGTCACCCTGGCCGACGAGCGGATTCGTCTCGAGCCCCTCGGGCTGCAGCACGTCGACGGCCTGAAGCGCGCCGCCGCCGACGGCGAGCTGTGGACGATCCGTGTCACCAGCGTTCCCGATCCCGACGATACGAGCGGCTATGTCGAGCGCGCACTGCAGGCCTTCGCCGAAGGGCATCGTCTCGCCTTCGCCGTGCTCGACGCGGCCAGCGGCGAGGTGATCGGCTCGTCGAGCTATCACGACATCGTTCCCGCCGTCGAGCGGCTCGAGATCGGCTACACCTGGTACGCGAAGAGCCGGCAGCGCTCGCACGTCAACGCCAGCGCGAAGCTGCTGCTGATGACGCACGCCTTCGAGACGCTCGGCGCCAAGCTGGTCGGCTGGCGCACCGACAACTTCAACTTCGCGAGCCAGCGCGCGATCGAGCGGCTGGGCGCGAGGAAGGACGGCGTGCTGCGCCACCACGCATTGCGCCGCGACGGCACGATCCGCGACACGGTGATGTACAGCATGACCGTCGCCGAGTGGCCGGAGGCGAAGGCCGAGCTCGCGGCGCGCCTCGCGCGCCGGCCCGAGTGAGCGAAAGCCCCATGGAACGCAGCGCCGGCCGTTCCTGCATCGCCTTGAAGAAGGTCAGAGGAGACGCGCCGTGATCGCATCGACTACCGCCTCGTCGCCGGCGCCGGGCGACCGACCCGACGGCCTCGCCTACCTGCGCCACCCCACCCTGCAGGGCGATCGCATTGCCTTCGTCGCCGACGACGACCTGTGGACGGTGGCCGCCGCCGGCGGCATCGCGCGCCGTCTCACCGCCGGCCTCTCGGAGCCGTCGACGCCGTGCTTCTCGCCCGACGGCCGCTGGCTCGCCTTCGTCGGCCGAGACGAGCACCACCCGGAGGTCCATGTCATGCCGGCCGAAGGCGGCCAGGCGAAGCGGCTGACGTGGCTCGGCACCGACACGCACGTGCGCGGCTGGACGTCGGCCGGCGAGATCGCCTACGCGACGACGCAGGGCCAGCCGTTCTTTCGCAATCACCAAGGCTTCGCCGTCGCACCGACGGGCGGGCCGCCGCGCGCGCTGATGCTCGGCCAGGTCAACCACATCGCCTTCGGCGCCGGCGGCCGCGTCGCCATCGGCCGCAACACCGACGATCCGGCGCGCTGGAAGCGCTACCGCGGCGGCCGCGCCGGCGCGATCTGGGTCGACGCCGAAGGAAGCGGCACCTATCGTCGCCTCGACCAGCTCGCGGGCAACGTGACCGCTCCGATGTGGATCGGCGAGCGGCTCTACTTCCTCGGCGACGGCGAAGGCGTCGGCAACCTCTACTCGTGCCGCGCCGACGGCGGTGACGTGCGCCGCCACACCGACCACGACAGCTACTACGCGCGCCAGGCGCAAAGCGACGGCAAGCGGATCGTCTACGCCTGCGGCGCCCGCTTGTGGCTCTTCGATCCGGCGCAGGGCGCCAGCCGCGAGCTCGCCATCGAGACGCCGGCGCACCGCACCCAGGCCGCGCGCCGCTTCGTGCCGAGCGCCGACCACCTCGAGTGGTTCAAGCCGCACCCGGCGGGCCATTCGATCGCGATCGTCGCGCGCGGCCAGCTGTTCGCGATGCCGCTCTGGGAAGGCGCGCCAACGCGGCGCAGCGACGACGCGCCCCGCGCCGGCGCCGATGCCGCGGCGAGCGGCACCGAGCTGCCGGCGGCGCGCCTGCGCCGCGGCCAATGGCTCGCCGACGGCACGACGATGATCGCCGCGAGCGACGCGTCGGGCGAGGAACGGCTCGTCGTCTTCGCCAGCGACGGCGCGCGCACGCTGCCGTGGGACACCGGGCACGTCAGCGCCCTCGTCGCCGCGCCGGTCGGCACGCAGGTCGCCTTCGCCAACCATCGCAACGAGGTCTGGATCGGCGACGTCGAGAGCGGCGTGCTGATCGCCGTCGACACCAGCACGCACGGGCGAAGCGACGACCTCGCCTGGTCGCCCGACGGCGCCTGGCTCGCCTACACCTTCGCCGCCGACACGCGCCACGTCGCGCTGCGCCTGTTCTCGGTCGCCGCGCGCACCGTGACGGCGCTCACCGAGCCCGAATTCCGCGATTCGGCGCCGGCGTTCGATCCGGAAGGCCGCTATCTCTACTTCGTGTCGGTGCGCACCTTCGATCCGGTCTACGACAACGTCCGCTTCGACCTCA
>JBDTPG010000208.1:0-5014 GCA_039932815.1 Caldimonas sp. | reverse complement strand
GGCTTCAGCGCGTCGTCGAGCTCGTAGACGAGCGGGATGCCGTTGGGAATGTTGAGGCCGACGATCTCCGCGTCGCCGATGCCGTCGAGGTACTTGACGAGCGCGCGCATGCTGTTGCCGTGCGCCGAGATCAGGAGTCGCTCGCCAGAGGCGATGGCCGGTGCGAGCGTCGAGTGCCAGAGCGGCAAGACCCGCTCGACCGTGTCCTTCAGGCATTCGGTGAGCGGGATCTGCGCCGGCGCCAGCGTCGCGTAGCGCAAGTCGTTGCGCTCGCTGCGCGGATCGTCGGGCGAGAGCGCGGGCGGCGGCACGTCGTAGCTGCGCCGCCAGGCGAGCACCTGCGCAGCGCCGAACTTCGCCGCCGTCTCGGCCTTGTCGAGGCCCTGCAGCGCGCCATAGTGACGCTCGTTCAGGCGCCAGTCGTTGCTGATCGGCAGCCACGTCCGGTCCATCGCATCGAGTGCGTTCCAGAGCGTCTGGATGGCGCGCTTCAGGACCGAGGTCCAGGCGCGATCGAACTCGAAGCCGCCTTCCTTCAGCAGGCGGCCGGCGCTCTTGGCCTGTTCGACGCCGAGCGGCGTCAGGTCGACGTCGGTCCAGCCGGTGAAGCGGTTGGCGAGGTTCCAGGTCGATTCGCCGTGGCGAACGAGGACGAGCTTGTGCATCGGCGGCAAGGAGAAGAGTGTGGCGTCGGCCCCGGCGCGAGCGAGGCGATGGCCGCACGGCAGCGGGGAGAGCGGGGTCGAATTCTATAATTCGCGTTTTGCCGGATCGGGCTCCAGGGCCCGTGCGACCTTGAGCTTCGTTCTCGACAACTGGTATCTCTTCGTCACCGCGCTGGTCTCCGGCGGCCTGCTGCTCTGGCCCAGGCTCGCCGACGGCATGGGCGGCGCCAAGGTCAGCGCCGCCGATGCGGTGCGGCTGATCAACCGCGAGCGCGCCGTCCTGATCGACATCAGCGAGCCTGCCGAATACGCCGCCGGCCACCCCGTCGGCGCGCGCAGCGTCCCGCTCGCGAGCCTCGAGACCTCGCGCGAGCTGCCCAAGAACAAGTCGCTGCCGCTGGTCGTCGTCTGCCCGACCGGCGCGCGCGCGCCACGCGCCGTCGCCTTGCTCAAGAAGCTCGGCTTCGAGAACACGACCGCGCTCGCCGGCGGCCTCGCCGCCTGGCGCGCCGCCAACCTCCCGACCGAGAAGACCGCCTGACCGATGCAGCCCGTCAAGATGTACAGCACGGGCACCTGCCCGTACTGCCTTCGCGCCAAGGCGCTCCTGAAGCAACGCGGCGTCGAGGCGATCGACGAGATCCGGGTCGACGAGATGCCGGCCGAGCGCGAAGCGATGGTGCGCCTGACGCGGCGCTGGACCGTGCCGCAGATCTTCATCGGCGAGACCCACGTCGGCGGCTGCGACGAGCTGGTCGCGCTCGATCGCAGCGGCGGGCTCGAGCCGCTCCTCGCCGGCACGCGATAATTCTCGCCCGCTGACCGCTGCGCCGGTCTCTGTTCCCGCACTCCGCTTTCGCTCGCTCCTCGCGAGCCCACCCACGACACCCGAGAGTTCCGCATGGCCACCGATACCGACACGACCCCGATGTTCCAGATCCAGCGCATCTACCTGAAGGATCTGTCGCTCGAGCAGCCGAACTCGCCGCGCATCCTGCTCGAGCAGGGCCAGCCCCAGGTCGAGATCAACCTCACGCTCGGCGCCGAGCCGATCGCCGAGGGGATGTTCGAGGTCACGGTGACGGCGACGGTCACGACCAAGGTCAACGACAAGGCTCTCTTCCTCGTCGAGGCCAAGCAGGGCGGCATTTTCGAGATCCGCAACGTCCCCGAAGAGCAGCTCAAGCAGATCCTCGGCATCGCCTGCCCGAACATCGTCTACCCGTACCTGCGCGCGATCGTCTCCGACGTCTGCACCCGCGCCGGCTTCCCGCCGGTGATGCTCTCGGAAGTCAACTTCCAGGCGATGTACGAAGCGCAGCAGGCGCAGGCGCTGGCTCAGTCCGGCGGGGCGCCGGGCAACGGCTCGGGCGTCGTCGGCACCGTCAACTGACGCCGGCGCAGCCGCGCGGCGAAGGCGGCGAACAGAGGCGCGATGAACGTCACGGTGCTCGGCGCAGGCGCGTGGGGCACCGCTCTCGCGATCCACGCCGCGGCCGCGAATCCGACCCTCCTCTGGGCGCGCGACAGCGAGCAGGCGGCGCGGCTGCGCTCCGGCCGTCGCAACGCGCGCTACCTGCCGGAAGCGCTGCTGCCGCAGCCGCTGGAAGTCTCCTCCGATCTCGATGCCGCGCTGCGCCACGGCGAAGGCGGCATCGTCGTCGTCGCCACGCCGATGGCCGGGCTCGAGCCGCTGCTCGCGGGGTTGCCGGGCCGGCTCGATGCGCCGGTGCTGTGGCTTTGCAAGGGCTTCCAGGATGCGACCGGTGCGCTCGGCCATGAGATCGCGCGCAGGGTCGCCCCTTCGGCGCGCGTCGGCGTGCTCTCCGGGCCCAGCTTCGCGCTGGAGGTCGCGCGCGGCCAGCCGACGGCGCTCGTCGCCGCGAGCGGCGACGCCGGCGTGAGCGCCGCCGCCGTCGCCGCTTTCCACCACGCCGCGATGCGCATCTACACCTCTGCGGATCCGATCGGTGTCGAGGTCGGCGGCGCGGTCAAGAACGTGCTCGCGATCGCGACCGGCATCGCCGACGGCATGGGCCTCGGCTTCAATGCCCGCGCCGCGTTGATCACGCGCGGCCTCGCCGAGATGACCCGCCTCGGCGTCGCGCTCGGCGCCGAGGCGGAGACCTTCATGGGCCTCTCCGGCCTGGGAGATCTCGTCCTGACGGCCACCGGCGACCTGTCGCGCAACCGCAAGGTCGGGCTCGAGCTCGCCGCGGGAAAGTCGCTGGCGCCGATCCTCGCCGACCTGGGTCACGTCGCCGAGGGCGTTCGCAGCGCGCCGATGGTTCTGGCGCGCGCTGCGGTGAGCGGCGTCGAGATGCCGATCGTCGCGGCGGTGGCCGAAGTGCTGGCGGGGCGGGTCGCTCCGCAGCAGGCGCTCGAGCGGCTGATGCGGCGCGAGGCGCGGCCCGAGGCGCCCAGGGCCGGCTGAGAGCCCTAGACCGATCCGGCGTAGCCGTTCTGGCGCCAGGCCTCGAAGACGACGACCGCGACGGCATTGCTGAGGTTGAGGCTGCGCTGGCCGGGACGCATCGGCAGACGCACCCGCTGGTCAGCGTCGATCGTCGAGCGGACGTCCTCGGGCAGCCCCGCGGATTCGGCGCCGAAGACGAGCCAGTCGTCGGCGGCGAAGGCGACAGACCCGAGGCCGCGCGCGCCGTCGGTGGTGAACGCGAACAGACGGCGCGGATCGGCGCTCGTCGTCGCCTGGAAGGCGCGCCACGATGCGTGCCGGCGCACGTCGGCGTACTCGTGATAGTCGAGGCCGGCGCGGCGCAGCAGCGGGTCCGACATCGCGAAGCCGAGCGGCTCCACCAGGTGCAGGCGGCAGCCGGTGTTGGCGGCCAGGCGGATGACGTTGCCGGTGTTCGGCGGAATCTCGGGCGCGACGAGAACGATGTTGAACACGCGCGCTTCTCTTCTGTCGCCGGGCTTCAGGCCTCGCCCGGCCGGGGCGTGCGCGCGAGCACCCAGATCTCGACCGTCGCCGCGCCCGCCTGCCTGACGACGCGCGCCAGCTCGGCCGCCGTGCTGCCCGTCGTCATGACGTCGTCGACGATAGCGACGTGGCGGCCGACGAGCTCGGCGCGCCGCCGCGGCTCGACCGCGAAGGCGCCGCCGACGTTGCCGGCGCGATCGGCGAGTGGCAGCGCGAGCTGGTGCGAGGTCTCGCGCAGGCGCAGGAGCAGGTCGGGCTCGGCCGCGATCGCGAGGCGGCGTGCGACGCGGCGCGCCAGCTCCCACGCCTGGTTGTAGCCGCGCTCGCGCCAGCGCGCGGCCGCGAGCGGCACGGGAACGACGAGCGACGGGCGCGGAGCCGCGCGCCGTCGCTCCGCATCGACGATCGCCGCCGCGAAGACCGGCGCGAGGTCGAGGGCGCCGTGAAACTTGAAGGCGCTGACCAGGCGGTCCCAGGGCGGCCGATAGTCGACCGCGGCCAGCGCCGCGTCGAACAGGGGCGGCGCCGTCAGGCAGGACCCGCACACGGGCGTCGTCGGCGCCACCGGCAGGGCGCAGCGACGGCAGCGGGGAACGGCCACGGCGAAGCGGTCGAGGCACTCGGCGCACACCCTGCCGCGGCCCCAGCCGCGGCAGACGGCGCATACGCTCGGCCCGCGCGCCGCGATCGCCGAAGCCACGGCGTCGGCCACGGCGCCCGGCCAACGCGTCGCAAGCATCGTCTCAATATACTGCCGCGCCATGCCGTCGAGCGAACCCAGCAAGGCGCGCGGCGTCGATCCGGTGGCAGCGCGCGCCGCGCTCGCGCGCCTGGCGCGCCAGGGCGAGCTGCCGTGGCTGCACGGCGAGATCGCGCGCCGGCTGGCCGAGCGGCTCGTGCCGATCCGTCTCGAGCCGCGGCGGATCGTCGAATGGTGGGCCGGCGCCGGCGGCGGCGACGACCTTTTGCGCGCCGCGTACCCGCGCGCCGAGCGCGTCGCCGTCGAGGCCGGCGTCGCGTGGACGGCGCGCCGGCGCGCGAGCGAGCGACGGCCATGGTGGTCGCTCGGCGCCGCCGGCGCGCTCGTTCTCGACGAGACGGCCAGCGACGCCGAGATCGGCCGCGCCCAGCTCGTCTGGGCCAACATGGCGCTGCACCTCGTCGTCGATCCGCCTGCGCTCTTCGCGCGCTGGCACGCGCTGCTCGAGGTCGAGGGCGTCGTCGTCTTTTCCTGCCTCGGCCCGGGCACGCTGGGCGAGCTGCGTGATCTCTACCGCGGTGAACGCTGGCCGACGCCGACGCCGGGCTACATCGACATGCACGACCTCGGCGACATGCTCGTCGACGCCGGCTTCGCCGATCCGGTGCTCGACCAGGAGACGATCACGCTGCGCTGGAAGAGCGCCGA
>JBDTPG010000207.1:0-5027 GCA_039932815.1 Caldimonas sp. | reverse complement strand
TGCTGCGCATCGCGGCCGAAGCCGAACCAGGCGGGGCCGTCGACTCCCGGCGCGGGCACCACCGGCGTCGAGCCGGCGCTGCCGCCACCGCCGCCGCAAGCGGCGAGCGAAGCGACGCCGATCAGCAGGACGAGGGGAAGCCGCAGACGGATCTGCTGCAGCGAGAGAAGGGGTGCGAGGCGAAGGGACATGAGGCACCAAGGGGCTTGTGGCGGTCCCGTCGATGCTGCCACAACGCCCTTGCCGACACGGCCGTGCGGTAGCGCCGCGCGCGCCCTGCGGTGCCGTCGCCTGCCACGCCCCTGCGAGCGATGGCGACCCGTGCACGCGGCCTGCAAGATGCGCCCGCTTCTTCACTTCACCGCGCTCGAGGACACCATGCATACGATCGCCATCCGTCACGACACCAAGGCCTGGAGGCTCCAGGTCTGGGTTTCTTTCTGCGCCGCCGCGACGCTGTGCGCGATCGGCCTCGCGTGGCTGCCGGGGCGCGATCTCGACCGCGCCTTCATGGTGATGGGCTACATGTTCTGCCTGTCGGCGGCGTTCGCCCTCGCCAAGTTCATCCGCGACAACGCGAGCCGGCCGGTCGACACGCCGCTCTGGCGTCTCGTCGTCTGGGGCGGCTTCTTCCTCGCGATGGCGCTCACCGGCTGGGGCCTCGTCCAGATGGAGATCAATCCGGCCTACCGCGCCTTTCTCGGCGTCAGCTGGCTGTTCCTGATCTCGACCTGCTTCACGCTCGCCAAGACGCTGCGCGATGCGCACGAGAACGGCCTCGCCGAGACCGCGCCATCGCGCCATCGCGCGGGACGGTGTGCGCTTCGTGCGAACGCGGCTGAGATCTCATCCTTTCGTCCTCACCAGGAGTTGCTCATGATTTGCCGCCACCGCTTCTTCACTCCATGCGCCGGCACGCTTCGTCGTGCCGCCTCTGTGCTCGCCGTATCGCTGGTGCTGGCCGGGCCGGCCGGCGCGCAATCGTCGATCTCCGACGCGAGCGCGCTGTCGATGCTGCCGATCGCCGTCTCGGTCGCAGCGCCCGTCGCGATCCTCTCCACCGGCGCGGCGCTCAGCGTGGTCACCATCGAAGCGACCAGCACCGGCGCCATCTGGGTGCTAGCGCGCGCTTCCGACGGCGCGCGCGCCAGCGTCCGACTCGTCGGCCACGGCGTCGCCGGTGCCTCGATCGCGGCCGGCACGGTCGTCGTCGCGACGGCGCTCAGCACCGGTTGGATCCTGTCCGCCGCGGGCGAGGCGATCGCCTTCATTCCCAACGAGATCGGTCGGGCCCTGCTCTACAACGAAAGGATCACGCGATGACACCGCGCGCCCTTCGCCGCCTGGCCGCCGTGGCCGCCATCCTTGCCGCGACGACCGTCCATGCCGGCCGCAGCTGCGAACAACGCCCGCCGACGGCATTGGCGGTCAGCCGCGCGATGCAGCTCGCCGAAGTGACGGCCAAGCGGCTGTCGCAGAGCGGCGCCGATGTCGTCGTCATCGCCCGCGCCGGCCAGAACCTGAGCGAATACGGCCTGCGCTATTCGCACCTCGGCTTCGCCTACCGCGAGGGCAACGGCGATGCGGCGGTCTGGCGCGTCGTCCACAAGCTCAACCAGTGCGGCTCGGCGAGCGCCACGCTCTACCGCCAAGGGCTCGGCGAGTTCTTCCTCGACGACCTCTGGCAGTACGAGGCGGCGGTCGTCGTCCTCGCGCCGCAGGCGCAGGCGCACCTGCGCGCGCTGCTCGGCGACAACGTCGCCGTAGCGCGCCTCGACACGCCGGCCTACAGCATGGTCGCGTATCCCTGGTCGGATCGCTACCAGCAGTCGAACCAGTGGGCGCTCGAAACGCTCGCGCTCGCCGAAGATCCCGCCGCCGCGACGCGCGAACGCGCACAGGCGTGGCTGCGCCTGCACGGCTACGAGCCGACGACGCTGCACCTGTCGGCATTCAAGCGGCTCGGCGCGCGCATGGTCAGCGCCAACGTCGCCTTCGACGACCATCCGAACGAGAAGCGATTCAGCGACCGCATCGAAACCGTCACGGTCGACTCGGTGTTTCGCTGGCTCGAGCGCGACGGCCTCGGTGGCGCGGTCCAGGTGATACGTTAGATTGCAGCAGGCGCCCGCCAGGCGCCGCAAGACGGGAGCTTCGCTTGACCCTTCACGCCGACATCGCTGCCCCCGTGGCCGAGCCTGCAGGGCACGCGCATCCGAATCAGTTCGCGCTGCTCGCGCAGCGCCGCTTCGCGCCGTTCTTCTGGACCCAGTTCCTCGGCGCCGGCAACGACAACCTGTTCAAGTTCGCGTTCACGGTGATGATCACCTACCAGTTGCAGGTGAGCTGGCTGCCGCCGGCGCTCGCCGGCCTGGCGATCGGCGCGCTCTTCATCCTGCCCTTCCTGCTTTTCTCGGCGACCAGCGGCCAGCTCGCCGACAAGTTCGACAAGGGTCGCCTGATCCGCTTCGTCAAGTGGCTCGAGATCGCGGTGATGGCGCTCGCCGCGTGGGGCTTCGTTCGCGCCGACGTCGGCGTCCTGCTCGCCTGCGTGTTCCTGATGGGCCTGCACTCGACGCTGTTCGGCCCGGTGAAGTTCGCCTACCTGCCGCAGCACCTGAGCGAGCGCGAGCTGACCGGCGGCAACGGCATGGTCGAGATGGGCACCTTCGTCGCCATCCTGCTCGGCAGCCTCGCCGGCGGTCTGCTCGTGGCGATGCCCGGCGTCGGTGCGCGGTACGTGGCAGTGGCTTGCGTCGGCCTCGCCGTCCTCGGCCGGCTGACGGCGCAGGCGGTGCCGGCATCGCCGTCGACCGACCCGAACCTGGTCATCAACTGGAATCCGGTCAGCGAGACGTGGCGCAACCTGAAGCTCGCCCACGGCAACCTGGTCGTCTTCAGGTCGCTCCTCGGCATCTCGTGGATGTGGTTCTTCGGCGCCGCCTTCCTGGCCCAGTTCCCGGCGTTCGCGAAGGAAGTCCTGCACGGCGACGAGCAGGTGGCGTCGCTCCTGCTCGTCGTCTTCTCGATCGGCATCGGCATCGGCTCGCTGCTCTGCGAGGTGCTCTCGCGCCGCCACGTCGAGATCGGCCTGGTGCCGCTCGGCGCGATCGGCATGAGCGTGTTCTCGATCGACCTCTACTTCGCGGCGCGCGGCCTGCCGCCCTCGGCCGGCTACACGCTCGCGGCGTTCCTGACGGAGCACAGCCACTGGCGCGTCATGGCCGACCTGCTCCTGCTCTCGCTCTTCGCCGGCCTCTACAGCGTGCCGATGTACGCGCTCATCCAGATGCGATCGGCGCCCAGCCATCGGGCCCGGATCATCGCCGCCAACAACATCCTCAACGCGCTGTTCATGATCGCCAGCTCGGTGATCGTCGGCGGCCTGCTGAGCGCGGGGCTGACGATCCCGCAGGTCTTCCTCGTCATCGGCATCCTCAATGCCGTCGTCGCTTTCTACATCTTCATGCTGGTGCCGGAGTACCTGCTGCGCTTCATCGCCTTCGTCACGGCGCGGCTGATCTATCGCTTCAAGGTGCGCGGCGACGAGCACATTCCGATCGAAGGCGCGGCGATCCTGGTCTGCAACCACGTCAGCTTCATCGACCCGGTGCTGCTGATGGCGGCGAGCCCGCGGCCGATCCGCTTCATCATGGACCACGAAATCTTCAAGTCGCCGTTGCTCGGCTGGTTTTTCCGCCTCGCCAAGGCGATCCCGATCGCGCCGCAGAAGGTCGACGCGCAGATCTACGAGCAGGCGTTCGCGCGTGCGCGGCAGGTGCTCGACGACGGCGACCTGCTCTGCATCTTTCCGGAAGGCGCGGTGTCGCGCGACGGAAGGATGGCCGAGTTCAAGGGCGGCGTCATGCGCCTGCTCGAATCGAACCCGGTGCCGGTCGTGCCGCTGGCGCTCCAGAACCTGTGGGGCTCGTTCTTCTCCCGCGCTGGCGGCAAGGCGATGAGCCGTCCGTTTCCGCGCGGCGTCCTCAGCCGCGTCACGCTCGTCGCCGGCGACCCGCTCCCCGCGAGCGCGGTGACGCCGGGCGCGCTGCACGAGCGCGTCGGCCGGTTGCTCTCGTCCTAGCGGCGCCGCCTACACCGGCGACGTCGTGAAGCCGGGTTCGGCGCGCAGGGCCGCGCCGTGGCCGAGCCGCTCGTACTCCGAGATGACCTGGGCGCCGAGCAGGAGCAGGGTCGCGGCGATCTCGAGGCTCAGCAGGACGACGATCGCCGTTGTCAGCGAGCCGTAGACGATCGTCACCTGCGACAGCGTCGCGAAGTACCAGACGAGGACGTGGCGCGTCAGCTCCCAGAGCAGGGCCGCCGTGACGCCGCCGATCAGCGCGTGGCGCCAGTCCAAGCGGCCTGCCGGCATGACCAGGTAGACGGAGGTGAGGACGAAGATCTCGCCGGCCAGACCGAGCAGGTAGAGCAGCACGCCAGAAACGCCGTGCAGCGACCATTCGCGCCCGAACAGATCGACGCTTTCCTTGCCGACCGCCTGCAGGCTGCCGGAGACCAGCGTGACGAGAAGCAGCCCGGCGCCGAGCGAGAGGATGTAGACGTACGGGAGCAGTACCGAGAAGATATAGCGGCGCTTCCGCTCGACGACGCGGTGCAGGAAGATCACCGACATCGCGTTCTCGAGCACCGTGAAGGCGAGCGAGCTGAAGAAGATCATGGTCGCGAGCAGGAGCCAGCCGACGCCCTCGCGCTTGTCCAGGAAGTTGCCCAGCTCGACGACGATGGCGTGCGACTGACTGGGCACCAGCCATTCGAGGTATCTGCCGAGCGTCGCCAGCAGCTCCCGTTGGTCGATGAAGTGCGACAGCGCGATGACCGTCAGGATCAGCAGCGGCACGATCGACAGCAGCGCGTAGTACGCGACCGCGCCGGCCAGCAGCAGGCCCTGGTTGGCCTTGAACCCCTTCAGCGTCTGCCACGCGAAAGCCCACGGATGGCGCAGGACGTGCTGCGCCGCCGGGCCGATCAGGCGCTCGCCGAGGTAGCGCTGCAGCGCGTTAGGG
>JBDTPG010000206.1:0-5067 GCA_039932815.1 Caldimonas sp. | reverse complement strand
ACGCGCTGCATCCAGTTGTAGAGGATGAAGCAGAGCAGCAGGATGATCAGGAAGTAGATCAGCGAGAACGCCGCCGCCGGGCCGAGGTCGAACTGGCCGACGGCCTTCTGCGTCAGGTACTGGCTGAGGAAGGTCGTCGCGTTGCCCGGCCCGCCGCCGGTGAGCACGAACGGCTCGGTGTAGATCATGAAGCTGTCCATGAAGCGCAGCAGCACGGCGATCATCAGCACGCCGCGCAGCTTGGGCAGCTGGATGAATCGGAACACGGCGAGCTTCGAGGCGCCGTCGATGCTCGCCGCCTGGTAGTAGGCGTCGGGGATGGCACGGAGGCCCGCGTAGCAGAGCAGCGCGACCAGCGGCGTCCAGTGCCAGACGTCCATCAGCAGGACGGTGAGCCAGGCATCGCGCGCGCTGCCGGTGTAGCTGTACTCGATGCCGAGGCGGGCCAGCGCGGCGCCGAACAGGCCGATGTCGGTGCGGCCGTAGATCTGCCAGATCGTGCCGACCACGTTCCACGGAATGAGCAGCGAGATCGCGACCAGGACCAGCACCGCCGACGCCTGCCAGCCCTTGACCGGCATGGACAGGGCCAGCGCGATGCCGAGCGGGATCTCGACCACCAGCACGGCGAACGAGAAGCCGATCTGGCGCAGCAGCGCGCCCTGCAGGTCGTCGTCGCGCATCACCGACTTGAACCACTCGGTGCCGACGAAGACGCGCCGCTCGGGCGAGATGATGTCCTGCACCGAGTAGTTGACGACCGTCATCAGCGGCAGGATCGCCGAGAACGCGACGCAGATCACCACCGGCAGGATGAGCAGCCAGGCGCGCTGATTGACGGTCTTCACGACGCGCCTCCGGCGACGAGCACGTCGTCCTTGTAGACGCAGGTGTGGGCGCCGACGACGCCCAGCCAGACCGCCTCGCCGGCGCGCGGGATCCGCTCGTGCGTGCCGAGGCGGGCGCGCACGACGCCGGCCGGGCCCTCGAGGCCGGCCACCTGCGCCGTCAGCAGCCAATAGGTACCGATGTCCTGGGCCTGCGTGACGACCGCGGGCACGGCACCTTCGGCATCGGCCGACGCGAGGCTCACGTACTCGGGCCGCACGCCGAGCGTGACGGTACCGAGCGCGGCCCCGTCCGGACCGGCGAAGGCGAGACGCCGCCCGGCGACGTCGATGCCGGCGCCGCTCGCCGTCGCCGGCAGGAAGTTCATCCCCGGCGAGCCGATGAAGTGGCCGACGAAGGTGTGCTGCGGCCGATCGAACAGCTCCGACGCGCTGCCCGTCTGCACCGCGCGGCCGCGCGTCATCACGATCACCTGCTCGGCGAAGGTGAGCGCCTCGACCTGGTCGTGGGTGACGTAGATCAGCGTCAGCTTGAGCTCGTGATGGATCTGCTTGAGCTTCCTGCGCAGCTGCCACTTCAGGTGCGGATCGATCACCGTCAGCGGCTCGTCGAACAGGACCGCCGAGACGTCGTCGCGCACCAGGCCGCGGCCGAGCGAGATCTTCTGCTTGGCGTCGGCGGCCAGGCCCGCGGCGCGCGCGTTCAGCTGGCCGCTCAGCTCGAGCATCTCGGCGATCTCGCCGACGCGGCGGGCGATCCGCTCGGGCGCGACGCCGCGGTTGCGCAGCGGGAAGGCGAGGTTCTCGGCGACCGTCATCGTGTCGTAGATCACCGGGAACTGGAACACCTGGGCGATGTTCCTCTGCTGCGGCGTGCGCGCAGTGACGTCGACGCCGTCGAACCTGACGCTGCCCTGCGAAGGCTTGACCAGCCCCGAGACGATGTTGAGGAGCGTCGTCTTGCCGCAGCCCGACGGCCCGAGGAGGGCGTAGGCGCCGCCGTCGGCGAAGGTCATCTTCAGCGGCAGCAGCGCGTAGTCGTCGTCGTCGGCCGGGTTCGGCCGGTAGCTGTGCGCGAGATCGAGGTCGATGCGTGCCATGTCAGCGACTCGCGTGTCCGGCCGGTGCGAAGAGCAGCTCGCCGCCTGCGTCGAAGGCGTAGACCTGGCCCGGGTCGAGGTAGAGCGTCACCGGCGCGCCGAGTGTGAACTGGTGGACGCCGGTGAGCTGCGCGACGAGCTCGCCGATCGCCGTGTCGATATGCAGGAAGGTGTCCGAGCCCGAGATCTCGGCGAGCTCGACCCGTCCCGGCAGCACGACATCGCCGTCGCGCCCCGCGACCCGCAGCGCGCCGGCGCGGATGCCGACCGTAACCGTCTTCGAAGCGGCGGGCGGCAGTGCCAGCGCCAGCGCTGTGCCGCCGGGCAGGGCGACGCCGTGGCCCGTGGCCTCGCCCGCGAACAGGTTCATCGGCGGATCGCTGAAGGCGCGCGCCACGCGGATCGAACGCGGCCGGTGGAAGACTTCGGCGGTCGGTCCGTACTGGAGCAGCTCGCCGGCATCGAGGACAGCGGTGTGTCCCCCGAGCATGAGCGCTTCGGTCGGCTCGGTGGTGGCGTAGACGACGGTCGAGCGTCCCGCAGCGAACAGAAGCGCAAGCTCGGTGCGCAACTCTTCGCGCAGCTTGTAGTCGAGATTGACGAGCGGCTCGTCGAGGAGCATCAGTGGCGCGTCCTTGGCCAGTGCCCGCGCCAGGGCGACACGCTGCTGCTGGCCGCCCGAGAGCTCGGCGGGCATGCGCCCGAGGAACGCTTCGATGTGCAGCTTCGCCGCGAGCTCGTTCACCCGCGCCGCGACATTCTTCTCGCCGCGCAGCTTCAGCGGCGAGGCGATGTTGTCGGCCACGGTCATCGACGGGTAGTTGATGAACTGTTGGTAGACCATCGCGACGTCGCGCTCGCGCACGGGTTTGCCGGTCACGTCGCTTCCGTCGGCGAGGACGCGCCCCTTGCTCGGCGCATCGAGCCCGGCCATGACGCGCATCAGGCTGGTCTTGCCGGCTTGGGTGGCGCCGAGCAGCACCGTGACCGCGAGCGGCACGAGCTTCAGGTCGAGTGGGTAAAGGAAGGCCTGGGCGCCGACCCGCTGCTCGACCCGTTCGAGCGTCAGCTCCATGCCTGCTCCGAGGGTTGCGCCGCGCCGGCGCCGGCCGGCCACGCCGCCTCGCACCAGCGGGCGACGGTCGCGCGCTCGGCGTCGCTCAGGTGCAGGCCGACCTTGCTGCGCCGCCAAAGGACGTCGTCGGCGCTTCCGGCCCATTCCTGGTCGTGCAGGTAGCGCAGCTCGCCCTCGTGCAGACCGGGGACGACGGCCGCGCCGAGCCCGCCGCCCGAGAAAAGCGCCTCGACGCGCGAACCGTAGGCGCGCGCCAGGCGGTGCAGCAAGGGCGCCGGCACGGTGGGGTGGCGCAGAGCCAGCGCCTGCTCGAAGCGCATGAAGTCGGTGTCGGGACGCTGGGCTGCGCCGATGAAGCCGCTCAGGTCGCCGCCTGGCAGCGAGGCGTCGCGCGTCCAGGCGCCGCGTCGCAGTGCGAGCGAACCGGCGAGCAGGTCGCTCGCTTCCTCGGCGAGCTTGCGGAAGGTGGTGATCTTGCCGCCCCAGACGGTGAGCAGCGGTGCGCCGGCGTCGTCGAAGTCGAGCTGGTAGTCGCGCGTCACCGCCGACGGGTCGCCGGCCTCGTCCTCGAGCAGCGGGCGAACGCCCGAGTAGCTCCAGACGACGTCGCCCGGCGCGACCGCGCGCTCGAAGTAGCGGCTCGCCTGCTCGCACAGGTAGGCGGTCTCGGCGGCGTCGATGCGCGCCTCGCGAACCGGCCCGTGCTGCTCGACGTCGGTAGTGCCGATCAGGGTGAAGTCGCCTTCGTAGGGAATCGCGAAGATGATCCGCTTGTCGGGGTTCTGGAAGATGTAGGCATGGTCGTGATCGAACATCTTCGGCACGACGATGTGACTGCCCTTGACGAGGCGCAGCTCCTTGTGACGCGCGATGTGCGCCGGGCCGCCGAGAAACTGCGCCGCCCACGGCCCGGCGGCGTTGACCAGCACCCGCGCGCGGACCTCGGTCGTCCGCCCGCCTTCGCCTTCGAGGCGAACGTCCCAGTGGTCGGCGCCGCGCTGCGCGTCGACGCAGCGCGTCCGCGTGAGGATGATGGCGCCGTGCGCGGCGGCATCGACAGCGTTGAGGGCGACGAGCCGGGCGTCGTCGACCCAGCCGTCGGAATAAATGAAACCCTTGGTGAACGCGGCCTTCAGCGGCCGGCCGGCGGGGTGGCGCCGCAGGTCGACCGTGCGCGAGCCCGACAGCACCTCGCGCCGGGCCAGGTGGTCGTAGAGGAAGAGGCCGGCCCGGATCATCCAGAAGGGACGCATCGACGGGTCGTGCGGCATCACGAAGCGCAGCGGCCAGATGATGTGCGGCGCGCTCTTCAGCAGCACCTCGCGCTCCGCCAATGCCTTCCTCACGAGCGAGAACTCGTAGTACTCGAGATAGCGCAGGCCGCCGTGGATGAGCTTGGTCGACGACGACGAGGTGTGCTGGCCGAGATCGTCCTTCTCGCAGAGGACGACGCTCGCACCCCGTCCGGCGAGGTCGCGGGCGATGCCGGCGCCGTTGATGCCGCCGCCGACGACGAGCACGTCGCAGCTGCGCGCGGCATCGACCGTTCCGCCGCGGGGCGGGTCGGATGACGCATGCGCGTCGGTCGCGGGACCGGGAACGTTCAAGCCGGGGGTCTCCTCGGATCTGCGAACGAATCGATCGGCCACCACGGAAGGCTCCGATCCCCGCAGGGGGTGTTCGTTTTGTTTCGCTTGTTGTTCGTGTTTTTTCGTTTTAGCCCTTCCGGCCTCAAAACGCAAGCGCGAATACCTCGATGGCGTGATCCGCCGCAAGGCTTACCGTGGGTCGACCACCCTTGCCGTGTTGTTGCCCGCGATGAATCCGAACCCGCGCCAAACCCTGCTCCTCGAGGAGGTTCGGGCGCGCGGCTCGGTGTCCGTCGAAGCCCTCGCCGAGCGCTACGGCGTCACGCTGCAGACGGTCCGGCGCGACGTGAAGCTGCTGTCGGACGCCGGGCTCCTGGCGCGCTTTCACGGTGGCGTGAGGGTGCCGAGCTCGACCACCGAGAACATCGCCTACCGGCAGCGCCAGCACATCCAGC
>JBDTPG010000205.1:0-5079 GCA_039932815.1 Caldimonas sp. | reverse complement strand
GCCTGCAGAAGCCGCTGGCGATGCTGCTGTTCGGCATGATGAACTGGATGTTCACCTGGCTGCGGCCGCGCGGCGAGCTGAGCCACGCCGACCTGGCGCCGGTCGTCGCCGACCTCTTCTTCGGCGGCATCGGCGCGGTGCGCGCGCCGGCGCCGCGCAATCCCCAACACCACCACGGAGACTCTCCATGTCCCTCGCCAGAAACGTCTTCCTCGCCACCGGCTTCGCGGCGGCGGCCGCGCTCGCCGGCGTCGCGCACGCCGACATCAACGTCGGCGTGACCGTCTCGGCCACCGGGCCGGCCGCGTCGCTCGGCATTCCGGAGAAGAACACGATCGCGCTGATGCCGCAGACGATCGGCGGGCAGAAGGTGAACTACATCGTCCTCGACGATGGCTCCGACACGACGACGGCTGTCGCGAATGCGAGAAAGCTCGTCACCGAGAACAAGGTCGACATCCTGCTCGGCTCGACGACGACGCCGAACTCGCTGGCGATGATCGACGTCGCCGCCGAGTCGCAGACGCCGATGATCTCGATGGCCGCGTCGGCGGCGATCGTCGAGCCCGTCGACGCCAAGCGCAAGTGGATCTTCAAGACGCCGCAGAACGACATCATGATGTCGCTCGCGATCGCGACGCACATGGCCGCGGCCGGGGTCAAGACGGTCGGCTTCATCGGCTTCGCCGACGCCTATGGCGAAGGGTGGTTTCGCGAGTTCTCGAAGATCGCGCCGGTCAAGGGCCTGACGATCGTCGCCAGCGAGCGCTATGCGCGCACCGATACCTCGGTGACGGGGCAGGTGCTGAAGCTCGTCGCCGCCAAGCCCGACGCGATCCTGGTCGCCGCGTCGGGAACGCCGGCGGTGCTGCCGCAGCGAACGCTCAAGGAGCGCGGCTACGCCGGCAAGTACTACCAGACCCACGGCGTCGCCAACAACGACTTCCTGCGCGTCGGCGGCAAGGACGTCGACGGCACCTACCTGCCGTCGGGGCCGGTACTCGTCGCCTCGCAGCTGCCGCCCGGCAATCCGGTCCGGATGAGCGCGCTCGAATACGTCAGCAAGTACGAGGCGGCCTACGGCAAGGGCTCGGTGTCGACCTTCGGCGCGCACGCCTGGGACGCCGGCCGGCTGATGTCGATCGCCGCGGCGCAGGCGCTGAAGAAGGCCCAGCCCGGGACGCCAGAATTCCGCGCCGCCCTGCGCGATGCGCTCGAATCGGCGCGCGAGGTCCACGGCGCGCACGGCATCTTCAACATGTCGCCGACCGACCACCTCGGCCTCGACCAGCGCGCGCGCGTCATGGTCAGGATCGAGAACGGCGCCTGGCACTACGAGCCTCAGCCGTAAGCGGGCCGACTTCTCTTCGTTCGTCGACCCCGCGTGGGTACCCGCGGGGCGGCGCAGCCCGAGGCGCGCCTAGTGAACGTAGGGGTTGCCGACGTATTGCCAGTTCTTGTTCAAGCCGAATTTCTCCGCGGCCTCGTCATACATCGCCTTGTGATCGTGATTCGTCACTCCCTGGCCGACATTCTTCTGGCGCTGATCGCTCACCCACTTGTTCGCCTCCCGGACTTTGCCTCGGTAGTCGCCCACGGTCATCTGCCGCGGACCCTTCGACGTATTGATCGTGATCTGCTGGCCTTCGGGCAGATTCTTGGGCGTGAGGTCATTCAACTTGCGCGGCGGTGACCCGCCGCCCGACGACGAGGAGCCCTGCGACGCCGGCGAGCCGGAGGGCGCACTGCTGTCGTCGACCGTGGGTTGCCTGCGGACGTCGGGATGCGTGCTGTCAAGCGGACGCCCTCGCACCGGCCGCTGCGGCGGAGCCGGCTGCGTGGGTGCGACGCCGATCTCCGGGTCGGCCGCCCTTGGCGCCTTCACGGGAGGCGTCGGTTCGGGCCGCGGGCCGCTCATCGCGGGCTCCCTGATCGAAGGCTGCCGTATCCGGGTGCGGGTCGGCAGGGCCGGCGCCTTTCCCGGCAGACGGCCCGAGGACAGCGCCATCGCCAGAGCCGTCAGAATCTGCTGGTGAATCCATTCCCAGTGCTTGACGTATTCCTGCCACGCCTCGCGTGCCTTCATGCCCTGCTCGACCATGAAGTAGCGGATGGTGATGTTCGAGGCCTCGTCGGAGGGCGACAACGCCGTCGTTTCGTAGGTGTAGTAGCCGCCCTTGCCGTCCGTCTCCACCCGCACCAGATGACCTTCCTGTTCCCACGCGTAGACATCGGGTGGATGCCGGGTCGCATCCTTCGGAACGGTCTTGCTCTCGATGTGCGAACGGATGCCCTTCGGAAGATCGGGCGCGATCGACTCGGCCGCGTAGACGTTCGCATCGGCGATCGCGCGGAACGCCGGAAGCTTGAACGCGCCGAGCGCATCGACGCCGATCACGTGGACCTGCCAAGTCGTGGCCGGTTCCTTGCCGGCGGTCTTCAGATAGACAGTGCCCTCGCCCAGGCTGTTCTTGCCGAACAAGGTGTCCATCACCTGGGCCTGGGTCACGGGTTGCGCGAACTCCAGCTCGTAGCCGTGGCCCCTGCCCAGGCCGAGCGGCGACTTGACATGCTTGACGGGAGACTTTCCCTCGTCGAGCCGATAGTTTCGGGTGATCTTGAAGCCCAGGTCGTTCTTCAGGTCGCGGCGTGCCGGCCCCGTGCTCGGCTTGCTCGGGCCGTCGCTCCACTCTTCGGTGACCTCGTCGGGCTCCGGCGGATTCCATGTTCCGCCGTCGGTGTTGGGCTTGCCTTGCCGGACCGTCTGCGTGCGAGCCTTCATCTTGCGCAGCGTCGCTTGCCATGCGTCGGCATCGGGCGCCTTCAGCGTCCAGCTGTTGTCGCCCGGGCCGGGCACGAGTTCGGCCTCGCCGGGCACCTTGCCGTCGACGAACAAAACCTGGGCGGCTTGTTCGCGGGTGATCGGTCGACCGAAGTCGTACTGGGCTCGCGTCATTCCCAGCGAAGTGACCTTGGCCTTCTTGGGCAACTCGGCGTTCGTGGCAGGCGGCGGCGGTGCGGCGATGGGCGTACCGGTACCCTTCGACCCGCCGCTCGGGCCGGCCAGCTTCACGCCGGTCAGGGCCATCGCCGAACCGATGGGGTCCGGATCGTCCGAGGTCTTGGGTGGCGGAGCGGAAACCGCTGCGCCGATCAGAGCGCCCAAGGCTTCGAGCCAATCGCGTTGCGCGGTGTTCAGATCTGCCATGCCGTCCTCCCGAGGGATGAAGAATCGCAGGGAGTTCCGGTTGACGCAATACCTCGCAAGGGCGTCCACGCCCCCAGCCGTCGGCAGGTAACGTCGGGCCTGGCAGAGGCCGGGCCTCGCGGCCGGGCGTCGCTTGGGCAACACTCGCGAGTCACTGAAACTTGAGCCGGACCGGCGTGAACGCGTGCGTTCATGCGCCTGGGTCGACAAGGTAGTCAACACATGGCCCTTCTGCAAAGCCTGATCGCCGACCGCTGGGTCGGCACGCGCGAGGGCGCCGCGCTCGCGAGCGCCATCGACGGCGCAACGGTCTTCCACGCGCACGCCGACCCGCTCGATTTCGCCGAGGCGCTCGCCTTCGCGCGCAAGAGCGGCGGCAAGTCGCTGCTGGCGCTCGACTTCCAGCAGCGCGCGGCGCGCCTGAAGGCGCTTGCCGCCTACCTCAACGATAAGAAGGAAACGCTCTACGCGATCTCGCGCCATACGGGCGCGACGCGCAGCGACGGCTGGGTCGACATCGAAGGCGGCACCGGCACGTTGTACGCCTACGCATCGATTGGCGGCAACGAGCTGCCCTCGGGCAACGTGTTGCATGAGGGCCCGCCGGTCGTCCTCGGCAAGAGGGGGCAGTTTGCGGCGACCCACATCCTGGTGCCGCGCGGCGGCGTCGCGGTCCACATCAACGCCTTCAATTTTCCGGTCTGGGGGCTGCTCGAGAAGTTCGCGCCGACCTTTCTCGCCGGCATGCCGTGCATCGCCAAGCCGGCGACTTCGACGAGCTACCTCACCGAGGCGCTGGTGCGGCTGATGATGGGCTCGGGCGTGCTGCCGGCAGGGAGCCTGCAGCTCGTCATCGGGCCGACCGGCGACCTGCTCGATCGCCTCGAGAGCAGCGACGTCGTCACCTTCACCGGCTCGGCCGACACGGCGTTGAAGCTGCGCAGCAACGCCAACCTGCTCGCGCGCTCGATCCCGTTCAACGCCGAGGCCGATTCGCTCAACGCCGCGATCCTCGGCCCCGACGTCACGCCCGACGACGAGGAGTTCGATCTCTTCGCCAGGGAGGTCGCGCGCGAGATGACGGTCAAGGCCGGCCAGAAATGCACGGCGATCCGGCGCGCGATCGTGCCGCGCCAGCACCTCGACGCGATGGCGGCGCGCCTGCGCGATCGCCTCGCCAAGGTCAGCGTCGGCGACCCGCAGGTCGAGGGCGTGAAGATGGGCGCGCTCGCCTCGAAGTCGCAGCAGGCCGACGTCGGCGCGCGCCTCGCCTTGCTGGCCGAAGGCAACGAGATCGTCTTCGGCGCGGCGGACGGCTTCGCGCCGAAAGGCGAGGGCGTCGCCAACGGCGCGTTCTTCGCGCCGACGCTGGTGCTCTGTCGCGATGGCACGAAAAACGACGCGGTCCACGACGTCGAGGCGTTCGGCCCGGTCTCGACACTGATGCCGTATCAGGACTTCGACGAAGCGCTGGCGCTCGCCGCGCGCGGTCGCGGCAGCCTGGTCGCGACGCTCGTCACCCACGATAGAAAGGTGGCGGCGAAGGCGATCCCGCAGATGGCGGCATGGCACGGTCGCCTCCACATCCTCGACCGCGAGTCGGCCGCGGAGTCGACCGGCCACGGCTCGCCGCTGCCGATGCTCAAGCACGGCGGCCCCGGTCGCGCCGGCGGTGGCGAGGAGCTCGGCGGCATCCGCGCCGTCAAGCATTTCCTGCAGCGCGCCGCGGTTCAGGGCTCGCCGACGATGCTGACCGCGGTGACCGGCGAATATGTCCGCGGTGCGGCGCTGACCGAAGGCGACCTCCACCCGTTTCGCAAGCACTTCGAGGAGCTCGCCGTCGGCGATTCGCTGCTGACCCACCGGCGCAC
>JBDTPG010000204.1:0-5114 GCA_039932815.1 Caldimonas sp. | reverse complement strand
ACTTCTTCGACCACAACCCGGCCGTCGATCTGCGCCGGGCACCGTTCGAGGTCCGTCGCTAGGCCGCTCGGGCGGCTCGAGCGGCCCGCGCCGGCGCGCCGCGACCGAGGCACGACGCCAAGGCGGGGCGCTATGCCGCCTGGCGACCGGGTGCTCGCGCGAGGGCGGCGCACACGGCCGCGGTAACCTGTGCCGTCGTTGCGGTGCCGCCGAGGTCGCGCGTGTGCAGGCGCGGCTCGGCGGTGACCTCCTCGATCACGCGCATCAGGCGCGCCGCGGCGTCGGCCTCGCCCAAGTGCTCGAGCATCATCACGACCGACCAGAAGGTGCCGATCGGATTGGCGAGGCCTTTGCCCATGATGTCGAACGCCGAGCCGTGGATCGGCTCGAACATCGACGGGAAGCGGCGCTCGGGATCGATGTTGGCGGTCGGCGCGATGCCGAGGCTGCCGGCGAGCGCGGCGGCGAGGTCGCTCAGGATGTCGGCGTGCAGGTTGGTCGCGACGAGGGTGTCGAGCGACGCCGGCCGGTTGACCATGCGCGCGGTCGCGGCGTCGACGAGCTCCTTGTCCCAGCGCACGTCGGCGAACTCGCGCGCGACCTCGGCCGCGATCTCGTCCCACATCACCATCGCGTGGCGCTGCGCGTTGCTCTTGGTGACGACGGTGAGCAGCTTCCTCGGCCGCGACTGGGCGAGGCGGAAGGCGAAGCGCAGGATCCGCTCGACGCCGGCGCGCGTCATCATCGAGACGTCGGTCGCGACCTCGATCGGCAGGCCCCGGTGGACTCTTCCGCCGACGCCCGAGTATTCGCCCTCGCTGTTCTCGCGAACGATCACCCAGTCGAGGTCTTCGCGCCGGCAGCGCTTCAGCGGCGCGTCGATGCCCGGCAGGATGCGCGTCGGCCGCACATTCGCGTACTGGTCGAGCCCCTGGCAGATCTTCAGGCGCAGGCCCCACAGCGTGACGTGGTCGGGGATGTGCGGATCGCCGGCCGAGCCGAACAGGATCGCGTCCTTGCCGCGCAGCGCCTCGAGGCCGTCCTTCGGCATCATTTCGCCGTGGGCGCGGAACCAGTCGCCGCCCCAGCCGAAGTCCTCGAACTCGATCGCGAACGCGCTGCCGGCGGCGACGGCCTCGAGCGCCTCGCGCCCGGCGGGAACGACTTCCTTGCCGATGCCGTCACCGGGGATCGTCGCGATGCGATAGGTCCTCACCGGGCGACCCTCGGCATCAGGCGGCGACGACCGGAATGCCGGCGATGCGCGCCTTCCACTCCGCCGGGCCCGTGTCGTGTACCGAGGTGCCGTTGGCATCGACGGCGACCGTCACCGGCATGTCGACGACGTCGAACTCGTAGATCGCTTCCATGCCGAGGTCGGCGAAGGCGACGACCTTCGCCTGCTTGATCGCCTTCGAGACCAGGTAGGCGGCGCCGCCGACGCCCATCAGGTAGGCGCTCCGGTGCTTCCTGATCGCCTCGATCGCCGCCGGCCCGCGCTCGGCCTTGCCGATCATGGCGATGAGCCCGGTCCGGCCGAGCATCATCTCGGTGAACTTGTCCATGCGCGTCGACGTCGTGGGACCGGCCGGGCCGACGACCTCGTCGCGCACCGGATCGACCGGGCCGACGTAGTAGATGACGCGGTTCGTGAAATCGACCGGCAGCGGCTCACCCCTGGCGAGCATGTCCTGGATGCGCTTGTGCGCGGCATCGCGGCCGGTCAGCATCCGGCCGCGCAGGAGCAGCGTCTCGCCCGGCTTCCAGCGCGCGACCTCTTCCTTCGTCAACGTGTCGAGGTCGACCTTCTTCGACTTGTTGTAGTCCGGCGCCCAGTTGACGTCGGGCCAGAGGTCGAGGCTCGGCGGCTCGAGGTATGCGGGCCCCGATCCGTCGAGGACGAAGTGGGCGTGCCGCGTCGCGGCGCAGTTCGGGATCATCGCCACCGGCTTGCTCGCCGCGTGCGTCGGCGCCATCGCGATCTTGACGTCGAGGACGGTCGCCAGGCCGCCGAGGCCTTGCGCGCCGATGCCGAGCGCGTTGACCTTGTCGAACAGCTCGATGCGCAGCGCCTCGACCTTGTTCGCCGGGCCGCGCAGCTTCAGCTCGTGCATGTCGATGTCTTCCATCAGGCTCTGCTTGGCGAGCAGCATCGCCCGCTCCGCCGTGCCGCCGATGCCGATGCCGAGAATCCCGGGCGGGCACCAGCCGGCGCCCATCGTCGGCACCGTCTTCAGCACCCAGGCGACGAGGTCGTCGCTCGGGTTCATCATGATGAACTTGCTCTTGTTCTCGCTGCCGCCGCCCTTGGCGCCGACGATCACGTCGATGGTGTTGCCGGGCACCAGGCTCATCTGCACCACGGCCGGCGTGTTGTCCTTGGTGTTCCTTCGCTCGAAGTGCGGGTCGCCGACGATCGATGCGCGCAACGGGTTGTCGGCGTCGAGGTAGCCTTTGCGAACGCCGTCGTCGACGGCGTCCTCGACGCTGCCCGGGAAGTCCGCGAAGCGGACGTCCATGCCGATCTTCAGGAAGACGTTGACGATCCCGGTGTCCTGGCAGATCGGCCGGTGACCCTCGGCGCACATCTTCGAGTTGGTGAGGATCTGCGCGATCGCGTCTTTTGCCGCCGGCCCTTGCTCGAGCTCGTAGGCGCGGGCGAGGTGGGCGATGTAGTCGGCGGGATGGTAGAAGCTGATGTACTGCAGCGCCGCGGCGATGCTGTCGACGAAGTCGGCGTGGCGGATGGTGGTCATGGTGTGCAAGGAGACGCTGCGACGTGCGAGTTTACGAAACCGGATCGGCGGAACCCTTGATGACCTCGAAGCTGAAGAACTTCATCGCGTCGGAATCGGCCGGGGGCATCGCCCTGGCTATGGCTGCGCTGGTCGCCATCGTCGTCGCCAACTCGCCGCTCGGCGACGGCTACCGGGCGTTGATCGGCCTGCCGGGCGAGCTGCGCGTCGCCGATCCGTGGCTGGTCATGGCCAAGCCGCTGTCGGTGTGGATCAACGACCTGTGGATGGCGGTGTTCTTCTTTCTCGTCGGCCTCGAGATCAAGCGCGAACTGCTCGCCGGCGAGCTCGCCTCGCCGCGCCAGGCCGCGCTGCCGGTCGTCGCCGCCCTCGGCGGAATGATCGTCCCGGCGCTGGTCTACGCCGCGGTGAACCGCGGCGATGCGCTGGCCTTGCGCGGCTGGGCGATCCCGATGGCGACCGACATCGCCTTCGCGCTCGGCGTCGTCGCCCTGCTCGGGCCGAGGGTGCCGGCCTCGCTGAAAGTGTTTCTCACCGCGGTGGCGATCATCGACGACCTCGGCGCCATCGTCGTCATCGGTCTTTTCTACACCGACGACCTGTCGCTGCCGATGCTGGCGGCTGCCGGCGTCGGCGCAGTCGTGCTGCTGGCGCTCAACCGCGCGCGCGTCGCGGCGATCGGCCCGTACGCGATCGTCGGCCTCGTCGTCTGGGTGTGCGTGCTCAAGTCCGGCGTGCACGCGACGCTGGCCGGCGTCGTCACCGCACTCGCGATCCCGCTCGCCGATCGATCCGGCGGCTCGCCGCTCGAGCGCGCCGAGCACGCGCTGCAGCCGTGGGTCGCCTTCCTCGTCCTGCCCGCGTTCGCCTTCGTCAACGCCGGGGTCGACCTCGCCGGCGTCCAGGTCGCGACGATGTTCCAGGGCGTGCCGATCGGCATCGCCACCGGGCTGGTCTTCGGCAAGGCAGCCGGCGTCTTCTTGGCGTCCTGGCTGGCGATTCACCTCGGCGGTGCGCGCCTTCCCGAAGGCGCCGGCTGGCGTGAGTTCTTCGCGATCGCCGTTCTGTGCGGCATCGGCTTCACGATGAGCCTGTTCATCGGCGGTCTGGCCTTCGAAGGCGAGGACGCCCGCTTCGCGACGCAGGTCAAGCTCGGCGTGATCGCCGGATCGCTCGTCTCCGCCGCCCTCGGCGTCGGCCTGTTGCTCGCCGGCGGGCGGGCCCGGGCGGCCTCGGGCGAATGACGGCGAGGCGGGCGGCCCCGGCGTCGTCCAAGGGGCGAGCCGTGGACATCTGCCGGGAGGGCAGTTCTAATCTGCCCGGTCGGTCCTCGAAGTCCACTCGAAAGGAAACGTCGTGATCTCTGCTCTCCTCCAGCGTTCGCGGCGCGGCAGTGCGCCTCGCTTCATCGCGATCGAACTCGGCGTCCTGGCGCTGTGCTCGGTCGCCCACGCCCAGACCGTCTATTCGGGCGCGGGCGTCTCCGCGGCGTCGATCACGCCCACGGTCGTCGATTTCCGCAACGCCCTGGGCACGCTCAACGCCAACGTCGCCGGCTCCTTCGCTGGCGGCCGTCGCGAGATCAACTGGGACGGCGTCCCGGACAGCTTCGCCGCGCCCAACAACCTGCCGGCGAATTTCTTCAACGTGAATTCGCCGCGCGGCGTCGTCTTCGCGACTCCGGGCAGCGGCTTTCAGGTCAGCGCCAACGCGGTCAATCCAACCTCGACGCCGATCGAGTTCGGCAACATCGACCCGGCCTATCCGACCTTCTTCGCGCCCTTCAGCGCGCAACGGCTGTTCACCGCGATCGGCTCGAACGTCGTCGACGTCAATTTCTTCGTTCCCGGCAGCGCGCAGGGCGCCCTGACGCGCGGCTTCGGTGTCGTCTTCAGCGATGTCGATCTCGCGAACACGACGTCGATGAGCTTCTTCGGCGCAGCCGGCAACCTGCTCGGCACGTACTTCGCGCCGGCCTCCGGCGGCCAGGAAGGCTTCTCGTTCCTCGGCGTCGACTACGGCGTGGCGTCGGTGAGCCGCGTCCGGATCACGAGCGGCAACCAAGCGCTCGCCGCTGGCAGCACGAATCTCGACATCGTGGCGATGGACGACTTCATCTACGGCGAACCCCTCGTGGCCATTCCGGAGCCCGAGACCTACGCCTTGCTGCTCGGCGGCCTGGGCGCATTGGCGTGGCGGGCGCGCCGGCGCGGCGCCGCGCCGGCCTAGCTCAGACGCCTTCTTCGGGTGGGTGGCGCCGGCGGGCGCCGCTCTCCGTCGTGTTGAGCAGCCTGTCGGTGTAGGCGATCGCGATCGCCGACAGCAGGAAGGCCAGGTGGATGATCGTCTGCCACATCA
>JBDTPG010000203.1:0-5120 GCA_039932815.1 Caldimonas sp. | reverse complement strand
GCAAGGCACTGGCGACGCCGAGCGACCCGGTCGTCGACGCCTATCGGAGGAAGCTCAGCATGGCGCTGTTCTGAGCCGGCCGCGATCGCGGCGCCGCCGCGACCCGACGTCGACGCTCTCCGTCCGGGACTACGATGCAAGCATGCCGCGGGTCGACATTCGGCCGGTCCAGCGCCAGCCATGGGCGACATCACACAACTGATTCAACGTGCTCGCGAAGGCGATCGCAGCGCCCTCGACAGCCTGTTCGAAGCGGTGTACCCGGACCTGCGGCGCATCGCGCATGTACGCCTGCGGCGCGGCTTTCCGGACCCGGACCTGGGCACGACCGCGCTCGTCAACGAGTGCTATCTGAAGCTTTGCGATGCCGGGCGTCTCGACGCCACCAGCCGGGTTCATTTCCTCGCCTACACGTCGATGGCGATGCGATCAATCGTCGTCGACATCGCGCGCCGTCGGGCAAGCGCGCGGCACGGCGCGAACGCGCAGCACGTGATGCTCGAAGACGATCTCGGCGGCGACGACGGCGCGGCGGCAGAGCAGATCCTGCGGGTCCACGAGGCGCTCGATGAATTGGCCGAGCTCGACGAGCGGCTCGCCAAGCTCGTGGAGATGCGCTATTTCGGTGGCCTCAGCGATCTGGAGATCGCCGACGGGCTGGGCATCACCGATCGCACGGTACGTCGCGACTGGCAGAAGGCGCGTGTGCTGCTCGCCGCCGCGTTGCGCTGAGACGCCTCCCGGCGAGCGGCGGGTCGGCACACCCATGTCCGTTCGCCGCGGCGGATCTCGTATAGAGATGGCAGACCGCGTTCACGTGTCGGGTTGAGTCCCTTGGCCAATCTCCAGTTTCTCGCCGACGAATGGCCCACGATCAGCCGGCGCCTCGACGAAGTCTTGGCGCTCGCTGTCGGCGAGCGTGACACCTGGCTCGACTCGCTGGCGGAATCCGACTCGATCAAGGCGAAGCTGCGCCGGCTGCTCGACGACGCCGCCGGCATCGAGACGGGCGACTTTCTCGACGTGCTGCCCAGGCTCGCGCTGGGGCCGGCGACAGCCGAGAACGGCAGCCTCGCCGACAGCGCCGAGGCGGGCGCGACGGTCGGTCCGTACCGGCTCGTTTCACAGCTCGGGCAGGGCGGGATGGGCACCGTCTGGCTCGCCGAGCGAATCGACGGCCAGCCGCGCCGCAAGGTCGCGCTGAAGCTGCCGCACCTGGGCTGGGCGCCGGGCTTTGCCGAGCGGCTGGCCCGTGAACGCGACATCCTGGCCTCGCTCGAGCACGCGAACATCGCGCGCCTCTACGACGCCGGCGTCGACCAGCTCGGCCGGCCCTATCTCGCGCTCGAGTACGTCGCCGGCACTCCCATCGACCGGTATTGCAAGGAGCACGCGCTGCCGTTGCGCCAGCGTTTGAATCTCGTCTTGCAAATCGCGGCTGCGGTCGCCCACGCGCATACGCGGCTCGTCGTCCATCGCGACCTGAAGCCGTCGAACATCCTCGTCACTGCAGGAGGCGAGGTCCGTCTCCTCGACTTCGGAATCGCCAAGCTGCTTCAAGACGGCGGCGGCGGTCAGGCCACCGAGCTGACGCAATTCGCCGGCCAAGCGCTGACACCCGACTACGCCAGCCCGGAGCAGATCCGAGGCGAGCCGATCGGGACCGCGAGCGACGTCTACAGCCTGGGCGTCGTCAGCTACGAGCTGCTGACCGGCTCACGGCCCTACAGCCTGAAGGGCTCGGGCGCGAGCGGCCTCGCCGAGGCGATCGCCGGTATCGAGGCTCCGCCGGCCAGCCGCGCGGCGCTGGCTGACCCGATGCTGGCGCGCCAACTCAGCGGCGACATCGATGCGATAGTGAACAAGGCGCTGAAGAAGGAAGTCGCCGAGCGCTATGCCAGTGTCGAGGCGTTTGCGCAGGACATCGAGCGCCACCTCGCCCACCAGCCGGTGCAGGCGCAGGCGGACTCGTTGGCTTATCGCGTTCGAAAGTTCCTGCGTCGCAACAAGCTGCCTGTGGCGGCGTCGATTGCGGTGAGCGTGTCGCTGATCGGTGGCCTCTCGCTGACGCTGTGGCAGGCCCGCGAAGCGCTGCTCCAGGCCGAGCGAACGCAGCGAGTGAAGGATTTCATCGGCACTGTCTTCGCCGCCGCCGACCCGGAGATCGCGGGCAAGGGCGGCGCCACCGTGCGTGACTTGCTCGACGCCGCCGCCGCCCGCATCGAACGAGAGTTGCGGCGCGAGCCGGCAGTGGCCGCCGAGTTGCTGGGGTTGCTCGCCGAGAGTTACCTAAGTCTCGGCGAAGTCGACCGGGGGATGAGCGCCGCGCAACGCGCCAATGCGCTGGCGGCGGCGGCCTACCCGGAGAGCGATCCGATGCGGCCGCGGCTGATGCGTGTGCTCGCCCAGGCGCACTACGCCAAAGGTCAGGGCGAGCAGGCGCGGAGCCTGTTGCGCGCCGCCCTGACGATGCAGCGCCGGCAAGGCGGCGAGCCCGCCGAGCTCGGGCTGTCCCTGCTCGCGATGGCCGGTGCCATGCTTGACCAGGGGCAGGAAGCGGAAGCGCTGGCGTTGACGCGCGAAGCCGTACAGCGCCTAGAAGCTGCCTATGGCAGCGACCATGCGCTCACGATCGAGGCCCGCGGCCGCCTGTCGAACAAGCTGATGATCGCCAAGCAGCCGCAGGAAGCACTGCAGCAGGCGGAGCTCGCGGTGCAGGCAGCGCGCCGCGCCTTCGTGGTTCCCGAGCATCCGGCGCTGGTGGCGCAGTTGTCCAACTACGCGTATGCGCTGAACGCCAACGGGCGCGCGCGCGAGGCGCGTGAACAGTGGCAGATCATCGTCGCCGCCGATCGCAGGATATTCAATCCACGCGGGCCTCAGGTCTCGCAGGCGCTGCTCGCGCTCGGTCATGCGCAGACTTCGCTCGGCGAACTGAAGGACGCGCTCGCGAGCTTCGAAGAGTCGTTGGCGATGCTGCAGGGCCTGGGCGTGCACGCCGGCGGTGAGCTGGCGATCCGCCACTTCGCGCTCGGCCGCGCGGCGCTGCTGGCGCGCCAGGACGAGCTTGCGCTGCGCCATCTCGACGAGGCGATCGCGATCGGCAGCCAGGCTTTCGGCGCCGACAGCGCGCGCGTGCGCGATGCGGGGTACTACCGGGCCGAGGCCCTGTTGCGCAGCGGCCGGCTGGCAGAGGCGCAGAGCCTGATCGACCGGCGCGTCGCCGAAGGGGGCGCCAGCGGCGCAACCGGATTGGCGCGCGCCTTGCGCCTCCGCGGCCTGCTCGACCACGTGCGCGGCGATGCGGTCACGGCGCTGGCGCGCCTTCGACAGGCCGATGCGCTGGCTCGGCAGACACGCACGGTCGAATTCAGGGCGCTAGCCCAGTTGCGTGCCGAGCTCGGCCGGGCGCAACTCGATGCCGAGTGGCTCGTCGAGGCCGAGGCCACGCTGCTGCAGGCGTTGGACGAATTGCGCGAACTCGAGCCGACGCCCACCCCGCAACAAGCCGAAGCCTGGCTCGCCTTGGGCCGCGTGCGGCTGTCGCAGGGTCGGACGGCCGAAGCACTGGCCGAGCTCGAACGGGCCGACGCCTTCTGGCGCGGCTTCGAACCCGAGCATGCCCTGGCCGGCGAGGCGGCGTTCTGGCTGGGCCGCGCACGGGCACAGGCAGGGGACAAGCGCTCAGCGTCGGCACTGCTGGCGCGCGCCAGTCCTTTGTTGGCCGCGTCGTCATGGCCGGCGCTGCGGCAACTGGCGGCGGGGCCGCAGCGCGCCGCACCGCCATAGCGACCGCGCTCGCCCGAGCGCTCACGGCCACGTCCCATGTCCGCTTCGGACAGGTTTCCTCGTAACTGAGAGCAAGGCCCGATCGCGTTGTGCGCGCGGGGATTGCCGCCTACCTGGGAGCCAGCATGAATCGTCAAATGATATTTCGATGGGTTTTGGCGTTGTCCGCGGCCATGGCCTGGCCGCTCGCCCACGCGGGCGAGGTGGGGATCACCGTCCGGACCTATGCCCAGGACTCCCCCGCCGTGCCGACGGGCGCCGAGAGCACGGACAGCGGCCGGGCATCGGCACCTCCCGTCGCGTCGTTTCTGGTGACCTCGGCGGCCGGCGACTCGACGGCGCTTGCGCAAGTCGACGCCAACGGCCTCACCGGCGCCGGGCATGCCCGGTTCCTCAGCGTGGTGTCTGCGGATCGATATCTCGTCGGGCGCAATGCCTTTGCTTCGGGCGGGTTCAACATGACGGGCAGCATCGGCATCGTCGGCGCGGCGGCGCCGGGCTTGGCGACGTTTACCGCCCTGTTGGAAGGGGCGTACACGTTTTCCAACCCGACGCCGGTGGGCAGCACCGTGCACGCGGACTACTCGTTCCTGGTCGGCTCAAGCCCGGAGTTCCATGGCGTGTTCGATCAAGTGGACACCTCCGGCCTCTTCAGCATTCCCTTCACCTGGACGCAACTGGTCCAGGCGGGCGACACGATTCCATTCGCTCTCTCCTTCACTGGCAATGCGAGCTCGCTCGCAGGCACCGCCGACCTCGACGTTCGCAACACCTTCAAGATCACGGCAATCGATCTGCCCGCCGGCATGACGTTCACGCCGGATGCACAGGGATTCCTTTCGCAATTCGCGGTGCCCGACGTGTCGCCCGTGCCCGAGCCCTCGTCGCTGCTGCTGCTGGGCATCGGCATGGCTTCGCTCGGGGCGATGAAACGACGCGGCCTCGCCCGCTCCATGCAGTCGAAGGCTTGAACCGGGAGCACCCGGGAGCGGCCCGCCGCGTGACACGACGAGGACATCGAGCATGGGCAATATCAAGTTCCTGAGCGACAGCGGCTGGAAGGACATCGCGTCGAAGAACAAGGTCAAGGACAACGGTCTGCTGAAGGCGCTCGCGGATCACAAACGGCTCGATTCGGAACAGCACGACGACGTTCTGGCGTCTCTCGATCAGATCCTGAAGCTCGCCGCACCGCTGAAGAAGTCCAAGGAGACCGCGGCGGCGCCGGCGGTGGCCAATTTTCTGGCGGAGCTGAGCAGCGCGGCGGACACGGCGCTGCGCGACGCAGCCAAGGCCAAGGCCGAAGCCGAGAAGAAGTCCAAGGCCGAGAT
>JBDTPG010000202.1:0-5126 GCA_039932815.1 Caldimonas sp. | reverse complement strand
CGCCAGAGAACGAAGGCGACCGCCGCCAGCCCCGCGAGCCAGACCCAGCTCGGCAGGCCGGCCGCAACCGGCGCCGGCGCGACCCGGTTCGGCGCGACCTGTGCCGGAGCGACCTGCGCCGGCGCCGCGGTCTGCGCCGCCGGGGGCGAGAGCGGCGCCCGCGGGGCCGGGCTCTGCGCCTTCAGCAGCGCCGCCTCGAAGGTCCGGAACTTCTCCGGGTCCGTGAACTTCACGTCCGGATCGATCGTGCGGGCCTTGCGCGCCTCGTCGACGGCGAGCTGCAGCTTGCCGTCGTGCGCCAGGATCTCCGCGTAGATGTAGTGCGCGCGTGCGCTCCCTGGCTTGGCGGCGACGACCTCGCGCATCATCGATTCGGCTTGCGCGTAGCGGCCTTGCCGGACCTCGGCCTCGACCTGCTGCAGCGTCGGCAGCGCCCAGGCGAGAACGGACAGGCCGGCCAGGGCCACGCTCACGATCAGCTTCTTCATGGCGACTCTCCCATCAGGCGCCCGAAGCGGGGCGCCAACGCATCACGACACGCGCACGTGGCGGCCGGCGCGATCGATTTCAAGCGCCGCCGGCAGCGCTTTACCGAATCGTTCGGACGCATCGCGGGCCTGGCGCCGGCACGACCGACGTGGGCGAAGGGTGAGTTCCGGCGGACAGCCGGCATGCCGACGCGGCATCGCCTTGCGCAGAATTCCGGCGACGTTGGCGAGCGAGGGCATTCATGGGCTTCGGCGTTCTTTTCCTGCTGCTGCTGGTGACCGCGGGCTGGTGGCTGCACAGTCGCTGGTCGGCGCTGCGCGACACCCGGTCCGCGCGCCGCGAAGCCGAGATGCTCTACATCTTCGAGGCGCGCAGCCAAGCAGGCGGCAAGGTCGGCCCCCGGCCGGTCACGCCGCCGGCGCCGAGCGACTTCTACCCGACGCTGCCCGGCCCGTAACAAGCGCGGCGTCGCGCCTGCATCAGCGCGGCTTCCTCGTCGCCGCGTCGTGCGCCGTCTTCGCGTCGAGACGCTCTTGCTTCAGCTCGGCACGGGCAGAGCTCACGCAAGCGCTCCGCTCCGCGCTCGCCTTCGCCTTGCAGGCGGCCCGGGCCTGGCGATAGCGGTCGCCGCTCTCCTGCGTCGCGGTTCGCAAGGCGCGATCGGCCGGGCTGCCGCCCACCCGCGTGGTCGTCACCGGCTTGCTCGGATCGGCCGGTGGCTGCGCCTCCGCACCGACGGCAGCGCCACAGGCGACCAGGCCTGCGAGCAGGGTCACAGGGATCGCGGCCTGAAGTCTCGTCATGGCATCTCCTCGAGTCGGATCCGGCATCGTAAGGCGTCGTCCTGGAGCAGCAGATCGCGGCTCGGGCGGGGCGGCCCGTTCGGCCCCTTTGGGAGCGGCGCGAATAGGACTAAGCTCTGCGGATGAAAAGAGACTCTGTTCTTCCGCCACTCCCACCCTTCACCGCCGACGAGGAGCTCGCGCTCGCCGAACGGATCGACACCATGGATGCCGCCGCGCTGGCGCATTACGTCGAGTCGGCCCAGCTGGCGCTTCGAAACACGGCGCTCGATCCGAGCTGGCGGCCGCGCGTCGAGATCGGCTTGCGCTACGCCGAGGCCGCTGTGATCAAGGAGGCGGCAACGCCGAAGGTCGCGGAGCCCCCGGTCGTCGCGCCGCCAGCGGCGAAAGCGAAGAAGGTCGCGGCCGACTGAGCGGCGGCGCCCTCGCGGCGGCACAAGATCGTTTCTCGATGATCAGGAGCCCGGATGTTCGACCCCCGACTCATGGCCGGCCAACGCATCCTCGTCACCGGCGGCGGCACCGGCCTCGGCCAGGCGATGGCCGAGCAGTTCCTCCGCCTCGGCGCCGATGTCGCGATCTGCGGGCGGCGCAAGGCGGTGTGCGACGAGACCGCCGCCGCCTGGCGCGAGACGTTCCCCGAGCGCCGAATCGACAGCTACGGCGTCGACATCCGCAACGCCCAGGCCGTCGAGGAGATGGTCGAGTCGCTGTGGCAGTCGGGCGGCCTGACCGGGCTGGTCAACAACGCCGCCGGCAACTTCGTCGCGCCGACCGAGAGCCTGTCGCCGCGCGCCTTCGACGCCATCGCCAACATCGTCTTCCACGGCACCTTCTACGTGACGCAGGCGATCGGCAAGCGCTGGGTCGATGCCGCCAAGTCCGGCGCGTGGACGCCCATGCTGCCCTACCGCAACGTGATGAGCATCATCGTCACCTGGGTCGACAACGGCTCGCCTTACGTCGTTCCCTCGGCGATGAGCAAGGCCGGCATCGAGGCGATGACCAAGTCGCTGGCGATCGAGTGGGCGCGCCACGGCATCCGCCTGAACGCGGTCGGCCCGGGCGAGATCCCGACCGAAGGCATGAGCAAGCGGCTCAGCCCGGGCGAGGAGCCCGGAGCGCGCAGCAGGAAGACCAACCCCATGGCGCGCGCCGGCCGGATGAGCGAGCTGCAGAACCTGTCGACCTTCCTGATGGCCCCCGGCGTCTGCGACTGGCTGACCGGCCAGAGCATCTTCATGGACGGCGCCAACGCGCTGGCCACCGGCGGCAACTTCTACGAGCTGCGCCAATGGAGCGATGCCGAGTGGCAGGTCGCGCGCGAGCGGATCGAGGCGCAGAACGCCAAGGACAAGCTGCAGCGCTGACGAACGGGTTGCGAGGCTTGGCGCGGCGATCTACTTCAATCGATCGGAATAGGCGCGCAGGTCGGCCGCGTAGCACGGGCAGGCGGCCGCTTCGAGGCCGCGGCGATCGAGCACGTTGAGCGTGCCGCGCCGGTACTCGATCAGCCCGAGGCGCTGCAGCCGCATCGCCGCGGCCGTGATTCCGGCACGGCGAACGCCCAGCATGTAGGCCAGGTACTGATGCGTCATCGCGAAGGTGTCGGCACCGGCACGGTCGCGGCTCATCAGCACCCAGCGGGCCAGGCGCGGACCGATCTCGTGGAAGCGCAGGCAGACCGCAGAGGTCGCGAGCTGGACCATCACGACGGCGATGTAGCGGTCGATGGCGCGCCGCAGCGTCGCGCTGCTCGCGAGCTCGCGCCGGAAGGCCGCCGAGCGAGCGCGCAGCGCGGTCCCCGCTCCCTGCACCACCGAATGGAGCGGTGTCGTGCCGACGCCCAAGGCGAGCTGGGACCCCAGCATGCCTTCGCGGCCCACCATGCCGACCTCGATGCCGGGGCTTCCCGGCACCGTCGCCACCAGCGAGATGAAGCTGTCGACCGGAAAGTAGACGTGCCGGGTCGGCGTCGCCGGTTCGCCGACGACCTGGCCGAGCGCCAGCTCGACGGTCTCGCAGACGGCGACGAGACGCCGGCGGTCTTCTCCGGCGAGGATCTCGATGAGGTGATTCTGGGCAGCCAAGCGCGTTCCGGAGGGGGCAGGGCCCGGAGTCTGCGCGTCATGCCGCGGCGCGACTGTCTGCCACCCCACATAAGACGGCCTCAGCTCGCCACGAGGGCCGGAAGCAGCCGGTCGTACTCCTTCTTGACGACGGCGTAGCACTCGCAGCTGCGTCCTTCCAGGCCAGGGCGGTCGAGGACCGTGATGCGGCCGCGCGAGTACTGGATGAAGCCCGCCTTCTGCAGCTTGACCGCGCCCTCGGTCACCCCTTCGCGGCGAACGCCGAGCATGTTGGCGATCAGCTCCTGCGTCATGACGAGCTCGTTGCCGCGCAGCCGATCGAGGCTCAGCAGCAACCAGCGGCAGAGCTGCTGGTCGAGCGTGTGATGCCGGTTGCAGACCGCCGTCTGCGCCATCTGCGTGATCAGCGCCTGGGTGTAGCGGAGCAGCAGGTGGAGGACCGGCGCACGGTTGAACTCCTCCTTGATCACCTTTGACTTGAGGCGATAGCCTTTGCCGGCGCTTTGCACGACGGCGCGGCTGGGCGTCGACTCGCCGCCCATGAAGAGCGAGATGCCGACGACGCCTTCGTTGCCGACCACGGCGATCTCGGCCGAAGAGCCGTTTTCCATCACGTAGAGAAGCGAGACGATCGACGTCGTCGGGAAGTAGACGTGGCTCAGCGTCGACCCGGACTCGTACAGCACCTGGCCAAGGGGCATCTCGACGAGCTCGAGCTGAGGCAGCCATCGCTGCCATTCGCTCGGCGGCAGCGCCGCCAGCAGCTCGTTGGCTTTCGGATCGACGGTGGAACGGGGCACGGCGCTCCTTCAACGAGCGCCGCGGATCGAGACGACGCTCAATGAGAAAGAAACCGAGTATATGAAGTCTCGACACCGATCGGTGCGCTAGCGCACCGAATGCGCCTGTACGGCGCTCAAGGGCGCCGCCAGCGCCTAGTTCGCGATGATCACCTTCAACGCGCCGGTCTCGGCGGCCATCGAGAACGTCTGGTACGCCTCCATGATGCGGTCGAACGTAAAGCGGTGGGTGATGAGCTGCTTGGCGTCGATGCGCTTCGAGTGCAGCGTGCGAAGCAGCATCGGGATCGATGTCGTGTCGACCAGGCCGGTCGTGATCGTCACGTTCTGCGACCAGAGCGTCTCGAGGTGGAGGTCGACCTTGACGCCATGAACGCCGACGTTGGCCAGCGCTCAGGAAGCAGACCGGTCTGTGCGATGGCGCACCCTGCCGGAGCGGACGGCGGATCGGCCCGTGGGTGCGGTGGCGCACAGACGAAGCCCTGCGGCGAGGCTACAAGGCCAGGGTCGCCCTCGTGCTCGTCACGGCAATGCATGTCGCCTGCAACGGGGCAAGTCCTGGAACAGCCGCTGCCCCATGCACTCTTTCCTCCTGAACAATCGCGACGAGCTGGTCGAGCGTTGCAAGGTGAAGGTCGCGGCGCGCCCGAAACGCGTGGCCACTCGCCAGCAGCTCGCCAACGGCATCCCGCTGTTTCTCGACCAACTGACCCGCACGCTCGCGGCGGAAGAAGACGAGGAAGAGGCCGAAAGCCTTCGCATCTCGGGGCCCTCGGGAGGCGATCAGTCCGCGCTTTCTGAAATGGGCGTGACCGCCACCGCGCACGGCAGGGACTTGCTCACCCTCGGCTACTCTGTCGATCAGGTCGTGCACGACTACGGCGACCTTTGCCAGGCCATCACCGAGCTGGCGTTCGAGCGCGACGCCCCGTTCGCCACCACGG
>JBDTPG010000201.1:0-5184 GCA_039932815.1 Caldimonas sp. | reverse complement strand
TCGAGGTGGCGGCCGGCGTCGACGGCCAGATCATGCCGCCGGTGATGGGCGCGGCCGCATTCCTGATGGCCGAGTACGTCGGCGTGCCGTACTCGGAAATCGTCAAGAACGCGTTCCTGCCGGCGATCATTTCCTACATCGCCCTCTTCTACATCGTCCACCTCGAGGCGTGCAAGGCGGGCATCTCGGGCATCGCGCCGGCGCGCGGCGTCTCGCCCTGGCGGCGTGGCGCCGGCGTGATCATGACGATCGCCGGCATCGTCATCGTCGGCAACCTCGTCTACTACGGCCTCGGCTGGCTGAAGCCGCTGCTCGGCGCCGGCGCAGCGTGGCTGCTGCTCGCCGCGGTCGCGGTCGTGTACGTGCTGCTCGTCCGCCAGGTCGCCGCCGAGCCCGACCTGACGATCGACGATCCGAACGCGCCGATCCTGCACCTGCCGCCGCTCAAGGAGACGCTGCTCGCGGGCCTGCACTATCTGCTGCCGATCGTCGTCCTCGTCTGGGCGTTGCTCGTCGAGGAACTCTCGCCCGGCCTCTCGGCGTTCTACGCGACGGTGCTGCTGATCGTCATCCTGCTCACTCAGAGGCCGCTGCTCGCATTCTTTCGCAAGCAGCCGACGCCGCCGGCCGTGTTCCGGGCCGGCTTCGACGACCTCGTCGACGGCCTGCAGAAGGGCGCGCGCAACATGATCGGCATCGCCCTGGCGACGGCGGCGGCGGGGATCATCGTCGGCACCGTGTCGGTCACCGGGCTCGGCCTCGTCATGACCGAGTTCGTCGAGACGGTCTCGGCCGGCAACATCATCGCCATGCTGGTGCTCGTGGCATTCATCTGCCTCGTCCTCGGCATGGGCATGCCGACGACGGCGAGCTACATCGTCGTCTCGACGCTGATGGCGCCGGTGGTGGTCGAGCTCGGCGCGCAGTCGGGGCTGGTGGTGCCGCTCGTCGCGGTGCACATGTTCGTCTTCTACTTCGGCCTGATGGCCGACGTGACGCCGCCGGTCGGCCTGGCCTCGTTCGCGGCGGCGGCGATCTCGCGCGCCGACCCGATCAGGACCGGCATCACCGCGTTCTGGTACTCGAGCCGCACCGCGATCCTGCCGTTCATGTTCATCTTCAACCCGCAGCTGCTGATGATCGACATCGACTCGTGGTGGCAGCTGGTGCTGGTGGTCGGCGCCGCAGTGGCGGCGATGCTCGCGTTCGCCGCCGGCTCGCAGAACTGGTTCCTGACGCGCAGCCGCTGGTGGGAGTCGGCAGCGCTCCTGCTGGTCACCTTCACGCTGCTGCGGCCGGGCTTCTGGCTCGACCTGGCCCTGCCGCGCTTCGACCTCGTTCCGGGCACGAACCTCGTCGCGCTGGCCGAATCGGCGCGGCCCGGCGACGCCCTGCGCGTGCGCATCGAGGGCACGACGCTCGAGGGCAAGGACGTGAAAAAGACGGTCCGGTTGCCGCTCGCCGACAAGGGCAGCGGCAGCGATCGGATCGCCGGCGCCGGGCTGCGCGTGATGGCGCTGCCGGGCGAGACGCGCGTCGTCTCGGTCGCCCTCAACAGCACGGCCGACAAGGCCGGGTTCGAGCAGGGCTTCGTCATCAGCGGCATCGAGACCGAACGCGACCGGCTCGCCAAGGAATGGATGTTCGTGCCGGCGCTGCTTCTGCTGGCGCTCGTCGTCTGGCAACAGCGGCGCCGGATGGCCCGATCGCCCGCACCGGCGGGAGTCGCGCACGCCTGAGGGTCGTCGCCGCCGCGGCGGCGGGACCTTGGTTCAGGCGAAGGGACCCCGGACGACGAAAGCGCCGCCCTGAAGATACCCCGCCGCATCGTTCGGATCAGGCATCGGCCGGGTCGCCTCGATCGCCGCTCGAAACGACTCGGAGCTGTCCTGCGCGCGCATGCCGAGGTGGCGTGCCGAGGTGTTGTCCCACCAGGTACGCGCATTGTCGGAGACGCCGTAGACGACGGTGTGGCCGACGACCGGCGCCGTGAGCGAGGCGACGACGAGGCGCTCGAGGTCGTCGTAGCTGAGCCAGGTGGCGAGCATGCGGCGGTCCTTCGGCTCGGGGAACGACGAGCCGATGCGCAGGCACACCGACTCGATGCCGTAGCGGTCGAAGTAGAAGCGGGCGACGTTCTCGCCGAAGGCCTTGCTGAGGCCGTAGTTGCCGTCGGGTCGCATCGGATCGGAAGGCGCGATCACTTCGTCTTGCCGATAGAAGCCGGTGACGTGGTTCGAGCTCGCGAAGACGATGCGCTTGACGCGATGCCGGCGCGCCGCTTCGTAGAGGTTCCAGACGCCGACGATGTTGGCCTCGAGGATCGGCGCGAACGGGCCCTCGGTCGAGACGCCGCCGAGATGGACGATCGCCTGGCTGCCGGCGACGATGCGGTCGACGGCGGCGCCGTCCTGGAGCGCGGCGGTCATGACCTCCTCGCCCTGGCCGGCCGGCGCCATTTCGGCGACGTCGCTCAGGCGCAGGGCGCGCGCGAGCCGACGCAGGCGCGGCCGCAACTCGCGGCCGAGGCCGCCTGCGGCGCCAGTGAGGAGGAGACGATCGAAGACCGGTGACGCGGCGGCGTCGCCTGGCGCCGGCGGATGAGGAGCGGCCATCGGTCGATGCTCGGCGCCGGCCCGCCGGGGCGCCATCGGCGCAAGCACTCTTGCAGGAATGCGGTGAGTCATCGTACAACTGGCCGCCACACGCCTCGTTCGTCGCCGATGAACCTCTCGCTCTTCTCCCCGACCTTGCCGGCGCGGCGCCCGCGCAACCTGGCGACGCGCGTGGTCGATTCGCTCGCCGACCGCATCCGCGACGGCCGCCTGGCCTGCGGGGACAAGCTCGCGACGGAGTCGGCGCTGATGGCCGAGTTCGGCGTCAGCCGCACCGTCATTCGCGAGGCGCTGTCCAAGCTGCAGGCGGCCGCGCTGGTGCAGACGCGCCACGGCGTCGGCACCTTCGTCACCCACGGCGGCGTCGACTCGGCGGTGTTCCAGATCCGGCCCGACCAGCTCGAGACACTGCACGATGTCGTCGCCATGCTCGAGCTGCGGATCGGCGTCGAAACCGAGGCGGCCGGGCTCGCCGCACAACGCCGTACGCCGGAAGACCTGGCCGCGATGCGTCGCGCCCTGATCGCCTTCACGCAAGCCGTGGGGGCGGGTCGCGACGCAGTGGGCCCTGACTTCCAGTTCCATCTCGAGATCGCCCGGGCGACCCGGAACCCGCATTTCTCGGCCCTCCTGCAAAGCCTCGGCACCGGCACCATCCCGCGCGCGCGCCTCGATCCGTCGAAGGCGTCGGCCGACGAGCGCCAGGCTTACCTGCGCCGCGTCAATGCCGAGCACGGCAGCATCGTCGACGCGATCGAGAGCCAGGACGGCGAGGCGGCGCGGGCGGCAATGCGCACGCACCTCGCGAACAGCCGCGAGCGCCGACGCCGTGCCGCGCAACTGGCCGAAGCTGATCCACCGAGTCATACGACAACTCGCGGCTCAACGCGAGCGCCGTCCGAGGAGAGCCCATGAGATCGATGCTGCCGCTTCCGTGCCCGCCGACTTCGACCGCCAACGGAAGCGCGGGGCCGCGGTCGTCGCCAGCGGCGGCGTGAAGATGGATCGAAGCAGGTTCACGCGATGACACCCTCCGCTGCTGCAGCCTACCGGCCCTTTCCGAACGCGTTCAAGCGGCGACTCCTCGCCGGCGAGACGCTGATCGGCTGCTGGTGCTCGCTCGCCAACCCGACCACGACCGAGGTGCTCGGCCTGGCCGGCTTCGACTGGCTCCTGCTCGACGGCGAGCACTCGCCCAACAACGTGACGACCTTCATCCCGCAGCTGATGGCGTTGAAGGACAGCGCCAGCGCGCCGGTGGTGCGGCCGTCGTGGAACGACACCGTCGAGATCAAGCGGCTGCTCGATGCCGGCTTCTACAACCTGCTCGTGCCTTTCGTGCAGACCGCCGACGACGCGCGTCGCGCCGTCGCGGCGACGCGCTATCCGCCGGCCGGCGTTCGCGGCGTCTCGGTCTCGCAACGAAGCAACCGCTTCGGCACCGTCGCCGACTACTTCCGCGACATCAACGAGCAGATCTGCGTTCTGGTGCAGATCGAGAGCCGGGCCGGCCTCGAGGCCGCGGCCGAAATCGCCGCGGTCGACGGCGTCGACGGCTTGTTCGTCGGGCCGCAGGACATGGCCGCGGCGCTCGGCCACCTCGCCAACCCGGCCCATCCGAGCACGCAGGAGGCGATCGCCGCCGTGTTCGCCACGGCCAAGGCGGCGGGCAAGGCGAGCGGCATCCTCGCGCCGGCCGAGGCCGATGCGCGCCGCTATCTGGGCATGGGAGCGACCTTCGTCGCGGTCGGCAGCGACCTCGGCCTGTTCAGGAGCGCGACGCAGCAGCTCCGCGATCGTTTTGCGCGAACCGGTTGAGCCAGCCGAGCATCTCGTCGAGCTCGTTCGACTTGTCGAACACCTTGGTCGCGCCGAGCTGCTGGCACTTGACGCGGATCTCGGGCGTGGCGTGATTGCTGAGGACGATGCGCGGCGGCGCATCGGGCATCTCGTCCATCGCCTTCAGGACGCCGAGGCCGGAGCCGCTCTTCAGGAAGATGTCGACGATGACCAGGTCGGACGCATGGCTGCGGTCGCGCAACCACGCCACGGCCGAGTTCTCTTCTTCGGCGGTGCCGACGACCTCGACCGGCGCGTTCTCCTGCAGGGCCTCGATCAGGTTCTCGCGAATGATCGAGCTGTCTTCGACGATGTAGATCCGGGTGTTGTCCATCGCGGTCTCGCGCAAGCAGGCTTTCAGGTGATTGTTGCCGCGGCATCGGCCCGCGGGCGTCGGTGGCGGTGCGGGGCCGGCGTCGAGAACCGCCCGTCTCCCGGTCGGACAGGTCCGACGCTTCCGACGGCCCTCAGTGGGCGCGGCCTTCGTAGAGGTCTCGGCCGAGCGCGAGGGCACGGATCTTGGCGTCGGCGATCGGGCGCTTCAGCATCCAGAAGCCGCAGTCCGGGTGGATGTAGCGGACCCGGCCCGCGCCGAGCATCTCCTCGGCTCGCTCGATCGCCCGCGCGACCGCGTCGGCCGATTCGATCTCGGTCGCCTTGATGTCGACGACGCCCAGGCCGAAGCCGATCTCGGGCTTCAGGTCCTTGAACACCGCGAGCTCCTCGGGCG
>JBDTPG010000200.1:0-5211 GCA_039932815.1 Caldimonas sp. | reverse complement strand
CGAAGCCGTCGGTGCGCAGCGCGTACTGCAGCGTGTCGGCGATGCCGGGCTCGTCCTCGACGATGAGGATGCGCGGCTTCATCGGGCCGACGGCTTCATTCCGACGGGAGGAAGCCGTCGATGGAAAGGTAGCGCTCGCCGGTGTCGTAGTTGAAGCCGAGCACGGTCGCCCCGGCGGGAAGCTCGGGCAGCTTCTGGGCGATCGCCGCCAGCGTCGCGCCCGAAGAGATGCCGACAAGGAGCCCTTCTTCGCGCGCCGAGCGCCGCGCCATCTCGCGCGCCGCATCGGCCTCGACCAGGATCACGCCGTCGAGCAGGTCGACCTGCAGGTTCTTCGGCACGAAGCCGGCGCCGATGCCCTGGATCGGGTGCGGGCTCGGCGGGCCGCCGCTGATCACCGGCGAAGCCGCCGGCTCGACCGCGTAGACCCTGAGCTTGGGCCACATCTTCTTCAACACGCGGGCGCAGCCGGTGATGTGGCCACCGGTTCCGACGCCGGTGATGAGGGCGTCGATGCCGCTCGGAAAATCGGCCGCGATCTCCTCGGCGGTGGTGCGGACGTGGATGTCGATGTTGGCCGGGTTGTCGAACTGCTGCGGCATCCACGCGCCCGGCGCCGACCGGGAAAGATCGGCCACGATCTCCTGCGCGCGCGCGATCGCGCCGTTGACGCCCTTCTCGCGCGGCGTCAGCTCGAAGCGCGCGCCGTAGGCCAGCATCAGGCGGCGCCGCTCGACGCTCATGCTGTCGGGCATGACGAGGACGACCTTGTAGCCCTTGACCGCGCCGACCATCGCCAGACCGACGCCGGTGTTGCCCGAGGTCGGCTCGACGATCGTCGCGCCCGGCTTCAATGCGCCCGACGCCTCGGCCGCCTCGACCATCGCGACGGCGATCCGGTCCTTGATCGATCCGCCGGGATTGGATCGCTCGCTCTTGACGTAGACGCTGTGGCTCGATCCGAAGAGCCGGTTGATGCGAATGTGCGGCGTGTTGCCGATGGTGTGCAAGACGTCGTTGGCAAGCATGGCCGGCGCGCTCTCGGTGTCGGGGGCGCGACGATTATGGTCCGCGGCCGGCGACAATCTGTCGATGCCCGAAGCACTCGTCAACGACACCTTCCTGCGCGCCTGCCTGTCGCAGCCGACCGCGTACACGCCGGTCTGGCTGATGCGCCAGGCCGGCCGCTATCTGCCCGAGTACCGCGCCACGCGCGCGCGCGCCGGCAGCTTCATGGGCCTGGCGACCAGCCCCGACTACGCGACCGAGGTCACGCTGCAACCGCTCGAGAGATTTCCGCTCGACGCGGCGATCCTGTTCAGCGACATCCTCACCGTTCCCGATGCGATGGGCCTCGGCCTCTCGTTCGCCGAAGGCGAAGGGCCGCGCTTCGCGAGTCCGATCCGCGACGAGGCCGCGGTGGCGCGCCTCGAGATTCCCGACATGGAGCGCCTGCGCTACGTGTTCGACGCGGTCGCGTCGATCCGGCGCGCGCTGGCCGGCAAGGTGCCGCTGATCGGCTTCGCCGGCAGCCCGTGGACGCTCGCCTGCTACATGGTCGAAGGGGCTGGGTCCGATGACTATCGCCTCGTCAAGACGATGCTCTACGACCGGCCCGACCTGCTGCACCGCATCCTCGCCGTCAACGCGGAAGCCGTGGCCCGCTATCTCAACGCGCAGATCGATGCCGGTGCGCAGGCGGTGATGGTCTTCGACAGCTGGGGCGGCGTCCTCGCCGACGGCGCGTTCCAGGCGTTCAGCCTTGCCTACACGCAGCGCGTCCTCGGCCTCCTGAAGCGCGAGGCCGACGGCCGGCGCGTGCCGCACATCGTCTTCACCAAGGGCGGCGGCCCCTGGCTCGAAGCGATCGCGGCCTCGGGCGCCGACGTCGTCGGCGTCGACTGGACCGTTCATCTCGGCCAGGCGCGCCGGCGCGTCGGCGCCGGCATCGCTCTGCAGGGCAACCTGGATCCTGCCGCCTTGTTCGCCGGCGCGGCGGCGGTCGAGCGCGAGGTCGCCAGCGTGCTGTCCGGCTTCGGCGCCGAGAGCGCCGCCCCCGGGCGCAACGGCCACATCTTCAACCTCGGCCATGGCATCAGCCAGCATGCGCCGCCGGAGAACGTGGCGGTTCTGGTGGAGGCGGTGCACCGGTTGTCTCCGCCCTATCACGGTGCGAGAACGTGAACGAATTCACGAACGGCTCGGCCGTGACGTTATGCGCTGAGTGAGCGCTCAGGGCTTGACTTATCCCCATGACTCGGTCCTGTCATGAACGATCGGCAGTCTGTTGCGGCGCATCATCAGCAAAACCGTCATCGCGTCTAAGTTGTTGATTTTGCTAGGGTGACGCGCTTGCCGCTAAAGCGGGCAAGGGGGCTCGAAGCGAGACAGGACAAGCGTTTGGGCGCATCCGGGCGACGTTACCCACAAAGTTTTCCACAGCCGCGGTGGAAAATCCCAAAACGGCCCGCGAATCATGAACTTACGACGTGAATGTGATGAGTTCCTGAAGATCGAAGGGAACGCACCACCAACACCGCATGGCGACGGCTGAATTCATCGTTCGCGTGCTCGTCGATGCGCCGCGACACGTCGGCCTGCCGCCGTCGCTCAGCTACCGAAGTCAGCACCCGCTCGGGTCCGGCGTATTGGTTCGCGTGCCGTTCGGCCGCCGCGAAGTCGCGGGTCTGACGTGGTCGGTCGACGCCGACGACACCGCTCCGGGCGAGTTGCGAGAGGTCGTCGAGGCCCTGGACGCGTTGCCGCCGCTCGGTGCTCACTGGTGCGCGCTGGTCGATTTCGCGGCGAGCTATTACCAGCGCAGCGTCGGCGAGATCGCGCTGGCGGTGCTACCACCCGAGTTGCGGCGCCTCGGCCGGGACGCCCTGGCCGATCGCATCCGGCGCCTGCATCGCGCCTTCGCCGCGCCCGCGAACGACCCTGCGCCACCCGCCGATTCCGAGCCGGCGCTCACCGCCGACCAGGAAGCGGCGACGACGGCGATCGCCGCCGCGATCGCCAGCGACGCGCCCGCGACGACGCTGCTGCACGGCGTCACCGGCAGCGGCAAGACCGAGGTCTACCTGCGCGCCGCCGCGCGCGCGTTGGCGGCCGGCCGACAGGCGCTTGTGCTGGTGCCGGAGATCAACCTGACGCCACAGCTGATCGACCGCTTCACGCGCCGCTTCGCCGGCCGTCGCATCGTCGCGCTGCACAGCGGGCTGACGCCGGCACAGCGCCTGCGCAATTGGCTGGCGGCGCAGCTCGGCCTGGCCGACCTCGTCCTCGGCACGCGCCTGGCGGTATTCGCGCCGCTGCCGCGCCTCGGCCTCATCGTCGTCGACGAAGAGCACGACGCCTCGTACAAGCAGCAGGAAGGCGCGCGCTACTCGGCGCGCGACCTGGCGGTCTGGCGCGGCCGGCGCGAAGGCGTTCTCGTCGTCCTCGGCTCGGCGACGCCGTCGCTCGAAAGCTGGCAGCACGCCGAGACCGGCCGCTACCGCCGCCTGACGCTGCCCGAGCGCATCGGCGGCGCGGCCTGGCCGGCGATCCGCCTGGTCGACATGGGCCGGCTGCCGAAGGCGACCGTCGGCCTGCGCGCGAGCGCGCCGGCGCCGGGGATCGCGCCGCAGATCGTCGCCGCGCTGCAGGACCGCATCGCCCGCGGCGAGCAAAGCCTCGTCTTCCTCAACCGGCGCGGCTACGCGCCCGTCCTGCAATGCGGCGAGTGCGGCTGGCTGAGCGGCTGCCCGCACTGCAGCGCCTGGCGCGTCTTCCACAAACAGGACCGGACGCTGCGCTGTCATCACTGCGGCGTGGCCGAAGCGGTGCCGCGCGCCTGCCCGGAGTGCGGCAACCCCGACATCGCACCGGTCGGTCGTGGCACGGAGAGGCTCGAGGAACAGCTCGCTGCGCTGCTGCCGGACGCGCGGATCGCTCGCATCGACGCCGACAGCACGCGCAGGAAAGGCGCGCTCGAGGCGACGCTCGGCGCCGTCCATGCCGGCGAGGTCGACATCCTCGTGGGCACGCAGATGGTCGCCAAGGGTCATGACTTCCGCCGCATCGGCCTGGTCGCCGCGGTCAATCCGGACACGTCGCTCTTCAGCAGCGACTTCCGCGCGCCGGAGCGCCTGTTCGCGCTGCTGATGCAGGCGGCCGGGCGCGCCGGCCGCGACGCCGCGAGCGGCACCGCGAGCGAGATGTGGCTGCAGACCTGGCACCCGACTCATCCGCTCTACCAGGCCCTCGGACGGCACGACTACGCCGCCTTCGCCGCCGGCCAGTTGAAGGAGCGCGAGAGTGCCGGCTTGCCACCGTTTTCTCACCTCGCCGTCCTGCGCGCCGACGCGAAGTCGGCCGAGGCGGCGCGACAGTTCCTCGACGCCGCCGCGGCTCTGGCACGGCCGCTCGCCGAGAGCGAGGCGGTGATGATCTACGCGCCGGTGCCCCTCGACGTCGCCCGCGTCGCCGATGTCGAGCGCATGCAGATGCTGGTCGAGTCGGCATCGCGGCAGCGCCTGCAGGCGATGTTGCGCGCCTGGCTGCCGCACCTCGACGCGCTCCACGCAGCGCGCGGCGCAGCACGGCAGCGGATCCTGCGCTGGGCGATCGACGTCGATCCGCTGACGATCTGACCGGCTCGCGTCGTCGCGGCCACGCCCGCGCCGAAACTGCTCAGCGCCCGGCCATCGTCGCCGCGACGTCGGCGAGCAGCAGCGTCGCCCGCACGAGCTCCTCGACCGCCGCGCCGAGATCGGCCGGCGGCTCGAGCGTGTCGATCTCGGCGAGCAACTCGTCTGCGTCCTCGAGGTCGTCGGGATCGAGGTGGCGATAGAGCAGCGCCAGCGGGCCGGTCAGCGCTTCTTCGTCGGCGCCGAGCAGGCCGGGAAAGATCTCGAGCGCGGCGGCGAAGCCGGCCACCCACGGGTAGACGGGATCGACGCTCGCCGCGCCAGCATCGTCCGTCGGCCCGTCATCGTCGTCGAGCTCGAACACCCAGGGATCGAACCACTCACGGCGGGCGATCGCGCGCCGCAGCTCGCCCTCTCGGCGCGCCGCCAGCGCGTGGATCGGCCGGGCATCGAAACTGGCGGGGAGCGCGCGGGCGTCGGCGTCGGCGACGAAGCGCAGCCAGCGCGCCGGCGCGATCGCGCTCGGCTGGACGATGACGCCGCACAGGAAGCCGTCGAGCGACGAGACGTCGAGCGG
>JBDTPG010000199.1:0-5212 GCA_039932815.1 Caldimonas sp. | reverse complement strand
GCGTCGAGGCGCTGCAATGGAAGTCGCTGCCGACGCCCGAGCCGAAGGCCGGCGAAGTGCGAATCGCCATCCGCGCGGCGAGCCTGAATTTCCCCGACCTCCTGATCGTCCAGAACAAGTACCAGATGAAGCCGCCCGTGCCCTTCGTTCCGGGCTCCGAGTACGCCGGGACGGTCGAGGCCGTGGGCGAAGGCGTCAAGCACCTGAAGGTCGGCGATGCGGTCGCCGCGTTCGGCGGCACCGGCGGCTTCGGCACGCACGCGGTCGTCAATGCCGGCCTCGTCATGCCGCTGCCCGCGGGATTTCCGTTCGACGACGCCGCGGCGTTCATCCTCACCTACGGCACCACGCACCACGCGCTCGTCGACCGCGGCCAGCTGCGGAGCGGCGAGACGCTGCTCGTCCTCGGTGCGGCCGGCGGCGTCGGCACGGCGGCGATCCAGATCGGCAAGGTGCTCGGCGCGCGCGTCATCGCTGCCGCGTCGAGCGACGGAAAGTGCGAGCTCTGCCGCTCGATCGGCGCCGACGAGACATTCAACTACGCCACCACCAACATTCGCGACGAGCTCAAGCGGCTCACCGCCGGCAAGGGTCCCGACGTCGTCTACGACCCGGTCGGCGGCGACCTCGCCGAACCGGTGTTCCGATCGATCGCCTGGCGCGGCCGCTATCTCGTCGTCGGGTTCGCGCAGGGCGCGATTCCGGCGCTGCCGCTCAACCTGGCCCTTTTGAAGGGCGCGTCGATCGTCGGCGTCTTCTGGGGCGAGTTCGCGCGCCGCGAGCCGAAGGCGAATGCGCAGGCGCTGGCCGAGCTTGCGCGCTGGTATGCCGAGGGCAAGGTCAAGCCGGTGATCGATCGACGCCTGCCGATGCGCGAGTTGCCCGCCGCGTACGCGCTGATGGGCAGCCGCACGGTGCGCGGCAAGGTCGTGATGACCAACGACTGATTCGGCGGCCCTCCAGGTCGCGGCATTTCGCACGCGCAATGCGATGGCCGGCCCGGCGGCGGTGACGCCCACCGGCGAGCTTCGTAGTCTCGCGCGTCGTTTCAATGGGCCGTCGATGTCGACCGAACCCCTGCGCCTCGACGAGGCCGGCGCTCTCTTCCCTTACGTCAATACGACCAGCGCCTGGGTGCATCGCTGCGCCAAGCGCCTGCTCGAGCTCGATCCGGCGCTCGACCCGCTCGCCGCGATGCACACCGTCGACGACATGGCGACGAGCTCGCGCTGGCGCCTGATGCTCCCCGAAGCGGTCGCCGAGGCGCTCTATGCCGACAATCCCCACGCCGGGCCGCTGTCGTTCGTGACCCGCGACACGAGCCGACGCTGAAACCGCGACGCGGCGACGCCGCCCGTCGCTTCGCTTCCGCAAGACGCTACAGGAATCGCGACGACGCCCGATAGATCGGCATGTCGATCGATCGCGTCCTGTCGATGCTGCTGACGAGCCTGGCGCTGGCGGCGGTTGTTTCGGCGCACGGCGCCGATCTCTCGGGGCCGCGGCCGCGCGTCGTCGATCCGGCCCGCGCCAAGGCGCAGGAGGCCGATCGGCAGCGCCTGGTCGCGAAGCTGCATGGCGACGCGCCGAAGGTCGAGGAGCCACCCGCGCCCAGGAACCCGCTCGACGCGCCGATCTTTCATCGCTACGACCGCCGCTGACGACGCTGACGACCCGGCGACCGTGGCGTCGGTCCCGACCGCGCATCACCACGTCGTGCAGGATTGACGCTTCGCCGCTCTTCCATCAACGGGGGGATGCACAGGACGGCCGGCGTGCACTAAGGTCGCGCCATGCGGTTCCCCGACTCCACTTTCGCAGCGCTGCGCATCCGCGTCGACGATGCCGAGGAGTCGCATGCCTGGCGGCGACTGCTGTTGCTGGCGCTCGTGCTGACGATCGCCGCGGCCAGCGCCGGGCTTCTCGCCGGCGGCTGACGCCGCATCGCGCCTCAGCGAGGCGCGAGAACCTTGTCGGGTGTCGGGGCTGATGGGGCTCGACCCACGGCGACAGGAATCACGAGATTCCCGCGTCGCGCGCCGCCTGTTCAATCAACACTTGCAAGCGCAGAAAGCAAAGCGCCCGACCGCGGCACTCATCGACGGGATCGCCCCAATCCTGACACTCGCCGCCAATGGCATCTGGTACAGCAGCGAGCGCGAAGCTCTTTCCTATCCCGCGGAGGGCAATGACAACTGCTTCGCGGTGGAGGATCGGTCGTTCTGGTTCCAACACCGGAACCGCTGCATCGTCTCGGTCGTCTCCTCCTTCCCGCCGCCAGGGGTGATCTTCGACGTGGGGGGCGGGAAGGGTTCGTGTCCATGGGACTCAAGCAAGCGGGATTCGAGGTCGCCCTCATCGAGCCTGGCCCAGCCGGCGCCAGCAACGCCAAGAAGCGCGGCATCGAGACCGTCATTTGTGCCACCCACCGACACGGCCGGAGTGAAGCAGGTTCCGTGCCGGCCATCGGCCTCTTCGACGTTGTCGAGCACATCGCCGAAGCCGACGCGTTTCAAGTCCATTCGGTCGCTGCTGGCCTCCGCCGGAATGCTTTACGCCACCGTCCCGGCGTTCAATTTTCTATGGTCAAGAGAAGACGTCGACGCAGGTCATGTGCGGCGATACACCCTGGATGGCATCAGCGAAGCTCTGGGCCGAGCGGGTCTGGACGTCGTGTTCGCCTCATACATCTTCGCGCTCTTCCGCTTCCCATCTTCCGCATGCGCTCGATCCCCTATCGATTGGGAATGGGCAAAGCAAAGCGCGGCGCGGCTGGAGTGGCGCGGGATCATGTTGCGCCCGGCGCCTTCGTCGCCCGCGGCAATCAACGCGATACTCGATCCTGAAGTCCGTAATCTCGAGGCGAGAAAGGCCATGCGATTCGGAGGAAGCTGCCTGGTGGTCGCTCGAGCCTCCTGAACCTCCAACGGGCGAGTCATCGGCGAAGTGCGACCTCCGCCACGCTTGTACCGGACGCGGACTTCCGCCACTGCGAGGTCTAAGTGGGGTGGCTGATGGGGCTCGAACCCACGACAACAGGAATCACAATCCTGGACTCTACCAACTGAGCTACAGCCACCGCCGAGCTCGAATTATAACGAGCGGACGCGTTACCTCGGCTCGCTCGCGGCGTCGCGCGGCGCGGTCGCGGCGCTGCTGATGCTGACCTTGAAGCGCGACTTCAGAGCGGCGTAGTAGGCCTGCGTCTCGGCTTCCGCCCACACCTGCGCGTACTGCGCCATGGCCTTGGCGGGATCGGCGACGACAGGATCGCGCCCGGCCGTCTTGATGATCTTGGCCACCGCATAGCCCTGGTCGCCGAGCGGCACGCCGACGAACGCCGGCAGCTTCGCAACCGGCGCCTTGAGGACGGCGTCGAGCAGGTTGCGGGGCAGATCGCGCGGCTGTGCGCGCGACACGATGACGGTCTCGCCGGCAAAAGGCTCGGCCGGCGCCGCGCGCACCTTGGCGAGCCGCTCTTCGCCGAGCTTGGTCGCGAGCGCCGCCGCCTGCGCCGCCGCCAGCTGCTGGCGCACCCTCTCCCTGACGTCGGCGAAAGGCAGCTGGTGCGCCGGCGCGTACTGGACGACGCGGCCGGCCGCGAGCTGGTTCGAGCCGACGTCGATCGCCTTCGTGTTGCGCTTGTCGCGCGTCGCCTCGCTGCTGAAGAGCGCCTCGAGGAAGCGCGGATTCGCGAGCGCGCCGCTCGCGCCCGGCGACGGCGCGCGCGCCACGCGCTGCGCCGTCTTGATCTCGAGCTTCCACTTGTCGGCGGCGGGCTTCAGGCTGTCGGGCTGCTCGTAGACGGTGTCGCCGAACTCGACCGCGGCGTCGGCGAACTTCTTCTGCACGAGCTGGTTCTTGACCTCGCTCTCGATCGCCGCGCGCACCGCATCGAAGGTCTTCTTCTCGCCGCCGCGAGCGGCGGTCACCTGGATGATGTGGAAGCCGAAGTCGCTCTCGACGATGCCGCTCGTCTCGCCCGGCTTCAGACCGAAGGCCGCCTCCTCGAACGGCTTGACCATCGCGCCGCGCCCGAAGAAATCGAGGTCGCCGCCCTTGGCCGCCGAGCCTTCGTCGTCGGAGTTCTTGCGGGCGATCTCGGCGAACGCCTGCGGGTTCTTGCGCACCTCGGCGAGCAGGCCTTCCGCCTTGGCGCGCGCCTTGTCGCGCTCGGCCTTGGGCGCATCCTTGTCGGCCTTGACGAGGATGTGGCTGGCCCGGCGCTCCTCGGCCGAGGTGAAGCGCTTCTCGTTCTCGGCGTAGTACTTGCGCAGGTCGTCCTCGGAGACGGCGATGTTCTTCTTCACCGACTCGAGGTCGAGCGTCAGGTACTCGACCGTCGCCTGCTCGGGCGCCAGGAACTGGGCGGCGTGCGCCGGGTCCTTGTAGTACGCCTCGACCTCGGCATCGGTCGGCTTGACCTTGGCGAGCTGCTCCTTGGCCTCGAAGCGCTCGACCTGCACCTCGCGCTGCTGGTACATCGCCTCGAGCGCCGCCGACGCGGCCGCGGCCGGGGCGATTGCCGAGTTGCCGAGCGGCTGCATCACCTGGCGGCGCGCCAGGTCCTGGCGCAGGCGCTCGGCGAAGGCCTCCGACGACATGCCGAGGGCGGTGAGCGTGTCGCGGTTGACGCTGCCGTCGGGGTTGCGGAGCGAGGCGAACTCCGGATCGCTCTTGAACGTGCGCTCGAGGCGGTCGTCGCTCATCACGAGGTGCAGCTTGTCGGCGGCGACGAGCGCCAGGCGATCGCGGATGACGCCGTCGAGAGCGAGGCTCCTCATCTCCGCCGTCTCGAACAGCTTCGGGTCGAGCCCAGGCATCTGGCGCCGCGCCCGCTCGACGCGCTCGCGCAGGGCAGCGTCGAGCTCGGCCTGCGTCACCGACTGGCCGGCGACCTTGGCGACGGTCTGCAGATCGTTGCCGGTGAAGCGGCTATAGCCCTGGATGCCGAAGAAGACGAATGACGGAAAGACCAGCAGCACGAGCACGAGCTGCAGCGCGCGGGTGTGGCGGCGAAAGAAATCGAACATGCGCAGTGCCCAGATGGCAAAAAGGCGAACCGCGGTTCGCCTTTCGTCGAAGAGGCCCGAATTCTAGCCGAGCCGATGCGCGGAGCCGCGCGGCGCGAACCGGGGATGGTGGGTGCTGAGGGGCTCGAACCCCCGACCTACGCCTTGTAAGGGCGCCGCTCTACCAGCTGAGCTAAGCA
>JBDTPG010000198.1:0-5223 GCA_039932815.1 Caldimonas sp. | reverse complement strand
CGAAGGCGTGCAGCGCATGAAGGTCGGCGGCAAGGCCGAGCTCGTCTGCCCGCCGGGGCTCGCCTACGGCGAGCGCGGCGCGGGCGGCCTGATCCCGCCCAACGCGACGCTGCGTTTCGAGATCGAGCTGCTGGCGATCAATCCGCGCTGACGCGTTCCCGACATGCAGCGCAGCGGCCTCCGGCTCGGCATCGCGGCGCTGCTCGCGGCGGCGCTGGCGGCCTGCGGCGGGGGCGGCGGCGGTGCCACGGTCGCACCCAACGTCACGCCGCCGGTCGCGGGCGGTGCGCTGCACGACGACACCGCCTACTCGAGCGCAGCCGGCGCGTCGCTCGGATCGTCGACCGAGAGAGCCTCGGTCACGGCGCACACGCTCGCGCTCGGCGCAGCGACGGTCGCCTACACCGCGACCGCCGGCCACCTCGACGCGCGCGATCCGCGCACCGGCGCGACCGAGGCGTCGATGTTCTACGTCGCCTACACCGTCGCCGGCGCGGCGGCATCGCGGCCGCTCGTCTTCTTCTACAACGGCGGTCCGGGCTCGGCATCGATCTGGCTCCACCTCGGCTCTTACGCGCCGCGGCGCGTCGTCACGCATGCGCCGGCGACGACGCTGCCGCAGCCGTTCCAGCTCGTCGACAACGCCGACAGCGTGATCGACGTCGCCGACCTCGTCTTCGTCGATGCCGTCGGCAGCGGCTACTCGCAGGCCGTCGCGCCGTTCACCAACCAGAGCTTCTGGGGCGTCGACAGCGACGCGGCGGTGATGCGCGACTTCATCGCCCGCTACGTCGCCGTCAATCAGCGCGCGGCGTCGCCGACGTTCGTTTTCGGCGAGTCGTACGGGACGACGCGCTCGGCGGTGCTCGCCGACCTGATGCTCGCCGCCGGAATGCGTCTCGACGGCGTGATGCTGCAATCGTCGGTGCTCGACTACAACAGCAACTGCGACGTGTTCGCGCCCGGCAGCCTGAGCTGCGAAGGATTCCTGCCGAGCTACGGCGAGACCGGTGCCTGGCACGGCCTCGTCCAGCCGGCGCGCGCCGACGCCGACGCGTACGCCGACGTCCTCCGCGCCTTTGCGACGTCGCCGTACGGTCCGGCGGCGGCGGCGTTCGCGGCGACCCGACAGCCGGCCCCGCCCGGTCTCGTCGCCCAGTTGACGGCGCTGACCGGCGCGCCGGCGGCGGCGTGGGACGCCAACCTCGCGCTCGATCCGGCGACCTACCGTCGCGTCCTCTTGCCCGGCCAGCTGCTGGGCCGGTACGACGCGCGCATGGCGGCGCCGACGAACAGCGCCCTCGCCGCCAGCGGCGATCCGTCGTCGTCGATCATCGTCGCGCCGTTCACGGCGGCGGCACGACAGCTTTTCGAACAGGAGCTGCTCTACGTCGCGAGCGCGGGCTACACGACGCTGTCGAACGCGATCGCGAGCTGGGACTTTCGCCACGACGGGCAGGCACTGCCGGACACCATCGTCGACCTCGGCGCGGCGCTGGTGCGCCATCCGGGCCTGCGCGTGCTCTCGCTCGCGGGCTATCACGACGTCGCGACGCCCTTTCGCCAGACCGAGCTCGACCTGGCCCGCCTCGGCGCCCAGCCGACGCTGGTCACGCGTGTCTACCCGGGCGGCCACATGACGTACCTCGACGACGCGTCGCGGGCGCGCTTGCGCGCCGATGTCGCCGCCTTCGTGGCGGCGGCGCCGATGGCGCTTCGCCTCGACGAATCGGGATCGGCGGCCGTGGCAGCGCCGGTGGCGGCGGCTCCCGCCGCGATGCCCCGGCGCCCCGTCGCCGCGTCGGCGCTGCCCTCCACGCCGCCTCTCGACCGAAGCACGCTCGCCCAAGGCGGCGACCCCTGGCTGCCGCCTGCGCTGCGCGTTCTGCCTTCAGCGACCTCGCCGCACGGCGCCGTCCTGGCGGCGCGGATGCGGGCGAAGATCGCCGAGCGGGATCGAGACGTCTACCGGTAGACGTGCTCGCCGCTGTTCGACTTCCACGAGTTCTCGAAGTAGCTCGCGTCCTCGTCGTTGCGCGGGCGCACCGCCATCAGGATCCCGCCCTCGCGGATGCCCTGGTCGTACTCCTTGACGCGCTCTTCGGGGATGCCCCAGCCGATCAGCGCGCCGACGATGCCGCCGGTCGCCGCACCGGCGCCGGCGCCGGCGATTGCCGCCGCGAGCGGACCGGCGATGACCAGGCCCAGGCCCGGCAATGCGATCGTCGTGCCGACCGCGGCGATGGCCGCGGCGATCGCGCCCAGGCTGCCGCCGATCGCACCGCCGATGCCTGCGCCTTCGGCCGCCTTGGTGCCGAGCTCGGTCTCGCGACCGTCGGTCGTGCCGCTGAAGTGACGCTTGCGCGTTTCGTCGGACATGACCACGTTGACATCGTCGCGCGAATAGCCGCGATCCGAGATCGACTGGTAGGCGCGCTCGGCGCTGTCGCGATCGCGGAAGAGTCCGGTCAGCATCTTGTCGTCGTTGGTGCTCATCTGCATCACTCCTGGTGGGTTGAACCAGCGTGAAGGATGACGCTCGGGCCGATCGCGACGAAGCGGAAGCGACCGCTCCCGGCGGTCGTCTGGGCGGTGCACCAGGCGTCGGCGCGCTCCTACAGGAGCGGCGACGCAGCGCGGATCAGCGGCGCTCTCGCGCCGGCGTGAGGAATTGGCGAACCAGCGGCACCGTCAGCATCAGGCAGGCCGAAGAGGCCAGCGCCATCGGCACCATCGATCCGCTCGCGCTCATGGCCCAGGCGCCCGCGAGCAGCGCGGCGTGGCCGGTGGCGTAGAGCTTGAGGGGCCGCATGAGCGCGGCGCGCTTGGTCGACATAAGGTTTCCCCCGAGGCGAACCCAGTGTGCCAGCGGCGAGGTTCGCGACAACGCCGCCTGCCACGGCGGGCGCCGAAACCGTGCACTGTTGGCAAGCCGCGGGGCGAGTGCGGCGTGAAAGCATCACGGCCGCCGGACCGCATCGAGCCCGGCGCCGGCACCCGGTCGACGCCCTACTTCTTGCTCTGCGACCAGTCCTTCAGCGCGGCCAGCGTCTTCTCGACGTGGCGGCTCGGGTTCAGGCTCTGGTAGTTGTAGATCACCTTGCCGTTGGGCGCGATGACGTAGGACACGCGGTTGGCGTAGTCGGGCCTCAGCTGCATCACGGCGTCGTACGACTTCATGACGTTCTGGGTGTTGTCCGACGCGACCGGGAACTTGCCCTGGCACGCCTGCACCGAGAACTTGCCTAGGGTGTCGATGTCGTCCGACGAGACGCCGATGACGGTCGCGCCGAGCGCCTCGAACCGGTTGATCGCCTCGGCGAACTCGTGCGCCTCGATCGAGCAGCCGACCGAGAATGCCGCCGGGAAGAAGTAGAGGACGACCGGCCCCTTGGCCAGCGAATCGGCGAGCGTGAACTTGTAGACCTTGCCGGCGAGGGCGGCCGACGCTGTAAAGTTTGGCGCTGCATCTCCGACATCGAGTGCTGCGTATGACGATGTCGTCAACGAGAGCATCAGCACGATGAACGCAAGGATCTTCTTCATGACGGGCTCCGGTTGGTCGCGGGTGCGCTCTTCATCTTACGAGAAAGGCGCGCCCGACGCCCTGTACGAACGGGCAGGCGAGGTGGATGCGGCAAGCGCCGGCCGCTCGCCGCTGGCCCGGCTGGCGGCAATGGCGGTCGTCGCCGTCGCGGCGGCGCTCGCGGGCTGCGGCTCGCTGCCCACCAACGTCGGCAAGACCGACACCCTCGCCTTGCCGCCGAATCCGCAGAGCGCGCTCGTCAAGATCGCGACCGTCTCGGCGCCCTCGCCCGAGCAGTCGGGCGTGCGCCTGCTGCCGCTCGGCGCGTATTCGCTCGACACCCGGATCCAGCTCGCCCAACGCGCCAGCGATTCGCTCGACGTCCAGTACTACCAGCTCGAGAACGACTCGACCGGCCGGCTCCTCCTGGCGACGCTGCGCGACGCCAGCCAGCGCGGCGTGCGCGTGCGCCTGCTCGTCGACGACCTGTACACGACGCATTCCGATCCGCTCCTGCGCGGGCTGGCATCGTTTCCCAACGTCGAGGTGCGGCTCTTCAATCCGTTCTGCTGCGGGCGAAGCGCCGGCGTCGCCGGCCGCTACACGGCCTCGATCCTCGACTTCGGCCGGCTCAACCACCGCATGCACAACAAGCTCTTCATCGCCGACGGCGTGATGGCGGTGGCGGGCGGGCGCAACATCGCCGACGAGTACTTCCTGCGCGCCCAGGAGGCGAATTTCGTCGACATGGACGCCTTCGTGATGGGCGCGGTCGTGCGCTCGATGGCGGCGATCTTCGACCGCTACTGGAACAGCGAGGTGGTCTACCCGATCGAGGCGATCGGCGAAGGCCTCGCCGACAAGCCGGCGCGGATGAAGGCCTTCGACGCGACGGTCGCGGCGCAGCCGGCTCTGCCGCTCGAGCTGCCCGGCACCGACCTGCTCGGCTACGGCCCCCTGGCCGAGGAGCTCGACTCCGGCCAGCTTGGGCTCGAGTGGGGCCTCGCGCGCGCCTTCGCCGACCCGCCCGAGAAGCTGCTCGCGATGACGCCCAAGATCGCGTTCGAGATGAGCGTCACCAACGACGTGATGATGCAGGTCTGGCAGGCCAAGAGCGATCTCGTCCTGACCTCGCCGTACATGATCCCGGGCGAGAGCGGCATGCAGTCGTTCGACAACCTGATGAAGCAGAAGGTGAAGGTGACGGTGATCACCAACTCGCTCGCCGCGACCGACGAGCCGCTGGTCCACACCGGCTACTCGCGCTACCGCACGCGAATGCTGCAGGCCGGCGTCGATCTCTACGAGCTGAGCCCGACGCGCACTCAGCAGACCAAACGGCTCGGCATGTTCGGCTCGTCGCTCGGAAGGCTGCACGCCAAGACCGCCGTGATCGACAAGAAGATGATCTTCATCGGCTCGATGAACCTCGACCCGCGCTCGGCCAGCACCAACACCGAGTTCGGAATGTTCATCGAGAGCCGGCCGCTCGCCAAGGAGCTGCTGCGCGTCATCAACATCAGCAAGCTCGAGAGCGCGTACCGCCTGCGCCTCGAGCCGAAGACCGCGAAGCTGCAGTGGCTGACGCTCGAGGACGACAAGGAAGTCGTCCTCGGCGTCGAGCCGGAATCGACCTTCTGGCTGCGCGTGCACAACATGCTGTTGGGGTGGTTCGTTCCCGAGAAGCTTCTGTAGCT
>JBDTPG010000197.1:0-5240 GCA_039932815.1 Caldimonas sp. | reverse complement strand
GCGTCTTGACGGTGGTGTCGGGATCGAAGATCCGCATCACCATCTTCTCGCCGAACGCCGTCGGCAGCGTCGACAGGCGCATCTCGACCTCGTCGCCGGCGGGATTGCGGACCTTGATGCGGCCGTCGAGCGGGCGGCGCCGCTCGATCACGTCCATCCGGCCGAGCAGCTTGACGCGCGCGACCATCGCGCTCATCACGCCGGGCGGCAGCTGGTAGACGGTGTGCATGACGCCGTCGATGCGAAAGCGGATGACGCTCCTCTCGCGCCGCGGCTCGAGGTGGATGTCGGAGGCGCGCTGGTCGAAGGCGTATTGCCAGAGCCAGTCGACGACCTGGATCACGCCCGAGTCGTTGGCGTCGAGCTGCTTGTTGCTCTTGCCGAGCTCGACCAGCTGCTCGAAGTTGGCGAGCGCCGCCGACTCGCCCATCTTGGTCGCGTTGCGAACCGAGCGCGAGAGCGCGTAGAACTCGGTCGTGTAGCGGGCGATCTCGATCGGGTTGACGATCACCAGCTTGACGTGGCGGCGCGTGTGCGCCTCGATCTCCGGCACCCAGGCGATGTCGAGCGGCTCGCAGGTGGCGATCGTGACGTCGCTGATGCCGAAGGTGAGCGGCAGCGCGTGGCGGCGCTCCGCGTACTGGATCGACATCACGTCGGCGACGCGGCCGACGTCGACCTTGAGCGGGTCGATGCGCATGTACGTCATCTTGCTGCGCTTGGCCAGCCATTCGGTCAGCGTCTCCGTATCGAGCACCTTGCCGTCGCCGACGCGCGTCAGCCCGGCGCTGCCGAGCCGCACCAGCGGATGCTGGGCGCTGTTGCCGCCGGCGAAGCGCCGCGCCGTGCGCTCGACCTCGTCGGCGCTCACGACCTTGTCGTCGCGCAGCCAGGCGAGCACGGTGCGCCAGGTCAGCTTGCCGTGCGAGACGACGTTGAGCGAGAGATCGATCGACGCCATGCTGGCCGGCCGGGTGGTCGAGATCGAGCGCTCGAAATGGCTGTCGCGCTCGCTTGCGTCCTTCGCCGCCCCGCCTTCGCGCGCCGGCATGACCTCGCGCGGAAGCGCCTGGTTCGCAGCGGCCGGCTCGAGCGAGCGCGGCACGGCGCGGATCCCGGCCGCGGCCGCCGCCTTGCTGAGTTCCGGATCGCTTCTCGTTTTCATGCGGAGGGCGGTTGGGTCGGCCGGGTCGCCGGGGCGACCGGGCGCATCATGCGCAGCCACTTCCGGGCCGGAAGGTGCCAGCGAGTTTCGATGTTTTCGGCACGCCGGGCAAGCTCGTCCCGGCCCGGTAACGTGACATGCTTCATCGCCAGCACGACGGTGTTGCCTTCTTTGGTCGGCTGGACCGTCAGCACGGCGTCGCGGCCGAAGGCGGCGACGATGCGCTTGGTGCTCGTCTCGAAGCTGGCATCGCGGCCGAACAGGTTGACCGTCATCGCGCCGCCGTCGGCGAGAAGATCGAAACACGCACGATAGAAGGCGGCGCTGTCGAGGACCGGGCTCGCCGCCTCGTGGTCGTAGAGATCGACGCACAGCGCATCGACGGTTCCGCGCCGGCGCGCGTCGTCGACGAAGCGCTGGGCGTTCATCTCGAGCACCTCGAAGCCCGGCGCCGACGCCGGCAGCCGGAACCACTGCCGGCAGACGTCGATGACGCGCCAGTTCAGCTCGACCGCCGTCGTTCGCATCTTCAATCGCTTGCTGCAGAAGCGGGTGATCGCGCCGGCGCCGAGGCCGAGCTGGACCGCATGCGCGCCGGCGAACGCGGCGCCGTCGCGGGCCAGCATCCAGACCATCATCCGGCGCACGTACTCGAGCTCGATCTCGAGCGGCTCGTCGATGCGCATCGCCCCTTGCACCCACGGCGTGCCGAGGTGCAGGTAGCGGACGCCGGCCGATTCCGAAATCGTCACCTCGGGCAGTTCGCCAGGCGCCGCCTCAGTCATCGCCCGACTCGGCGAGGAGACCGGCGAGACGCGGCAGCGAAGCGATCGCGTTGGCGCTCGTCGTCGTCGCGAATGCCTCGACGGGCTCGCCGCGCAGCGCCGCGAGATCGGCGCCGATGCGCGCCAGCTCGGCCGGCTCGTTGCGCATCGTCGCTCCGGCCGCGCGGGCCTCGGCGGTGCGGTAGCGCCATTGCGGCGCGATGTCCGGCGAGTCGGTTTCCATCACGATCGAGCCCGCCGCCAGCGTCTGGCCGACGCGCCGGATGCGCAGCGCCCGATCGAAGGTCACCGCGCCGCCGAAGCCGAGACGAAATCCGAGCTCGACGAAAGCGCCGGCCTGCTGCCCGCTGCCGTTGAAGGCATGGGCAAGGCCGCCCGCGACCGGGCGCCGACGCAGGTGCTTCAGCACGGTGTCGATGGCGCGGCGCACGTGCAGCAAGACGGGCAGACGAAACTCGGCGGCGAGCGCGAGTTGCGCGGCGAAGATCTCCGCCTGCCGCTCGCGGTCGAGACCGGCGATGAAATGGTCGAGGCCGATCTCGCCGACGGCCACCAGCCGCGGGTCGGCGCCGTAGCGTTCGAGCGCCGCGCGAAGGGCGGCGAGATCGCCGGCGCCGGCACCGTCCGTGCACATCGGATGGATGCCGAGCGCGTAGGCGAGCCGATGCCGATGCGCGAGCTCCCGCACGCGCTCGAAGTTGGCGACGGCGACCGCCGGGATGACGATCTGGTCGACGCCGGCGGCGCGCGCCCGCGCGACGACATCGTCGCGATCGGCATCGAACTCGGCGGCGTCGAGATGGCAATGCGTGTCGATCCACACGGCTCGATGATGCCTGCGCCCGGAGGGCGGCCGTCGCTGTGACAGGTCATGGCCGGCGTGCTACCGTATTGACGAAGGCCTGCGGAGAACCCGGCGCGCAACTTGCTCGTCGTCCCCGGCGCGGCCCTCGCGGCCCGGAAGCCCCCGATGAAACGAGTTCCGCTGTACAGCCGTTCGCCCCGTCCGACCGAGCCCCCGGCCGAGGCGGTGGCAAGCGCGGTTGCTGTTGACGGCGCTGGCGCGCCGTCGCGCCGCTGGGCGTTCCTCGTGCGCCACGAGCGGCGTCTCTGGGCGCTGCTGATCCTCTCGCTGGCGCTTGCGTTCTGGTGGTCGAACCCGACCTTTCGCGCCAAGCCGCCGCTGACCATCGAGCAGATCGACGCCGCCGTGCGCCAGTCGATCGAGGACAAGCCGCTCGTCGCGCCGGAATCGCGCGCCTACGACGCGATCATTCCTTCTGTCGTCCGCGTCGTCGGCCTGATGACCGAGGGCGACGACGGCAGCGACAGCAAGGAGAAAGGCACGGTCGAGCGCGGCGTCGGCACCGGCGTCGTGATCATCGACAACGGCACGATCCTGACCAACCTGCACGTCGTCAGCGGCGCCAAGAAGGTCCGCGTCACCTTCTTCGACGGGTCCGAATCGGACGCCGTGGTGCTGAGCACCCAGCCCGAGAACGATCTCGCCGTCCTGCGCGCGAAGACGATTCCCGACGACCTCGAAGCGGCGACGATGCGCTCGACCGCCGACCTCGCCTCGGGCGACCACGTCCTCGCGGTCGGCTTTCCGTTCGGCATCGGCCCGTCCGCATCGGCCGGCGTCGTCTCCGGGCTCAAGCGCCAGTTCCGCTCGCCCGACGGCCAGCAGATGCTCACCAACCTGATCCAGTTCGACGCCGCCGCCAACCCCGGCAACTCCGGCGGCCCGCTGGTGACGATGGACGGCGAGGTGGTCGGCATCGTCACCGCGATCCTGAATCCCAACCGCCAGCGCGTCTTCATCGGCATCGGTTTCGCCGTGCCGATCGAGAATGCCGCCGCGGCGGCGGGAATGCCGCCGTTCTAGGCGGCACGGCCCGAGACTTTCCGCCGGCGCCACGCCGCCCTTTCGCTTCTCCGGATCCACGATGACCGACACCTCTTCCATTCCGGGCGACGCCGCGACGCTGATGGAGCGCGTCCTCTACGAGGTCAAGCGCGTCGTCGTCGGCCAGGATCACTTCCTCGAGCGCGTGATGGTGGCGATGCTCGCCCAGGGCCATCTGCTCGTCGAGGGCGTCCCGGGCCTGGCCAAGACGCTCACCGTGAAGACGCTGGCGCAGACCCTGCGCGGCACCTTCAAGCGGATCCAGTTCACGCCCGACCTGGTGCCGGCCGACCTCGTCGGCACGCGCATCTTCAACCCGCGCACGGGCGAGTTCAGCACCTCGCTCGGGCCGGTGTTCACCCACCTGCTGCTCGCCGACGAGATCAACCGCGCGCCGGCCAAGGTGCAGAGCGCGCTGCTCGAGGTGATGCAGGAGCGCCAGGTGACGATCGCCGGCGAGACGCACAAGGTGCCGGAGCCGTTCCTGGTCATGGCGACGCAGAACCCGATCGAGACCGAGGGCACGTATCCGCTGCCCGAGGCGCAGGTCGACCGCTTCATGATGAAGGTGCTGGTCGATTACCCGAGCGAGGAAGAAGAGTTCGTGATCGCCCAGCGCGTCACCGGCCCGCCGGTGACCATGAGCCCGGTCGCGAGCATGGGCCAGCTCGCCGAGCTGCAGCAGGAGTGCCGCAAGGTCTACGTCGACCCGTCGCTGATGCAGTACGCCGTCAAGCTCGTCAGCGCGACGCGCCGGCCCGATCGCTACGAGCTCGCCGACATTTCCAGGCTGCTCACCTTCGGCGCCAGCCCGCGGGCGACGATCGGCCTGATCGAAGGCGCGCGCGCCCTCGCCTTCATGCGCGGCCGCAGCTACGCGCTGCCCGAGGACATGACCGGACTGGTCGGCGACGTGCTGCGCCATCGCCTCGTTCTCTCGTACGAAGCGCTCGCCGAGGGAATCGACGCCGACGCCGTGGTCCAGAAGGTGATGCGCAAGATCCCGGTGCCGGACAAGCCGCTGGCGCCGGAAAACACCCATGGCCGCCACTGATCCTCCCCCCACCCTGGTCGACCCCGACAGTGCCGAGGCGCTGCTCAAGCGCCTCGAGTGGACGGTCCTGCGTCGCCTCGACGGCGTGCTCCAGGGCGACCACCGCACGCTGATGCGCGGCGCCGGCCTCGACCTCGCCGACCTGCGCGAGTACCAGCACCACGACGACGTCCGCCACATCGACTGGAACGTCACCGCGCGACTGCAGACGCCTTACGTGCGCCAGTTCACCGAGGACCGCGAACTCTCGGCGTGGTTCCTCGTCGACCTCTCGGCGAGCGTCGACTTCGGCTCCGACCGGTTCACCAAGCGCACGGTCGCGCGCGA
>JBDTPG010000196.1:0-5266 GCA_039932815.1 Caldimonas sp. | reverse complement strand
CGAAGAACCTGTTCGCGTCGCGCATCTACACGATGGACATCGAGAGCGGCGCGATGCGCGAGCTGACGACCGAGAGCTTCGCGCAGGCGCCGACGTTCACGCCCGACGGCAAGAGCATCGTCTACATGACCGGCGCGGGCGCCGACATCTTCCCCTTCCAGCTGCAGGGCGCCGACTGGTGGATCATGAACGTCGACGGCAGCGACAAGCGCCGCCTCACCTTCATGAACCTGCGCGGCCATGCGCAATCGGTGAACCGCTTCCGCCTCGCCGGCTCGCTCTCGTTCGTCAGCGATACCTCGTTCTTCGGCGACGTGATGACGCAGTCGCTCGGCCTCGTCGGCAAGATCGTCCGCGTCGACTGCCGCTGATCGGCGCTGTCGGCGCGTCAGGCGCTACCGCGCGGCGCGCGCGCGGCGACTCGCGACAGCGACACGGTCGTCTCCCCCGTCGGCGGGTCCGTGCCGCGAAGACCCGCTGATAGAGTGCGCCGCACATCACAAGGGAGAGGGCGACATGATCTTGCTGATCGCGATCGTCTTGGGAGCGCTGGTCGGGGCGGGTGCCAGCGGCGAAGGGGGCGCGCTTGCCGGCGCGCTGTTCGGCTGGCTGATCGTTCGCTCGCTGCGCCAGCAGCGCGAGATCGAAGCGTTGCGCAAGCGAGCCGATGCGCCGCTCGAAGCCGCGACCCGTCGCGAAGCGCGCGTCGAAGCGGCGACCAACGAACCGGTCGCCGGCCCACCGGCCGAAGCATCGGCCAGGGCGATCGCCACGGCGGCGATGCCGGCGGCCGCGTTCGCCGCCGCAGACGCGGTCAGCGACGTGTCGATCCCAACGCCACCTCTGATCGCGCCGGCTGTCATGCCGCGCGTTGCGCCGGCAGCCACGGTTGCCAAGGGGCCGCCGGTCGCCGCCAGCACCAGGATTGCCGGCAGCGGCGATGCGCCGCCGCGACGCGACGTGCTCGAGCCGATCCGGCGCTGGCTGTTCGGCGGCAACACGATCGTCAAGGCCGGCATCGGCATCCTCTTCGTCGGCCTCGCCTTCCTTGCCAAGTACGCGAGCGAGCACGCCCACCTGCCGATCGAATACCGGCTCGGCGCGATCGGCCTCGCCGCGGTCGTCCTGCTCGGCTTCGGCTGGCGTTTGCGCCTGTCGCGGCCCGACTACGCGCAGGTGCTGCAAGGCGGCGCAGTGGCCGTGCTCTACCTGACGCTCTTCGCCGCGTTCCGCTTCTACGCCGTGATCGACGCGATGCCGGCGTTCGTCCTGATGGTCGCCGTCGCGGCGCTCGCGGCCGCGCTCGCGGTGCTGCAGGACGCTCGCTCGCTCGCCATCATCGGCGCCCTCGGCGGCTTCGCGACGCCGCTGATCGTCTCGACCGGATCCGACAACTACGTCGCCCTGTTCTCGTACTACTTCGTGCTCGACCTCGGCATCGCCGCGGTCGCGTGGTCGAAGACCTGGCGGCCGTTGAACCTGATCGGCTTCGTCGCCACCTTCGTCGTCGCCACCGCGTGGGGCGTGCTCAAGTACCGACCCGAGGACTACGGCACCAGCCAGGCGTTCCTGATCGCCTTCTTCCTGCTCTTCGTCGTCATCCTCGTCTTGCCGGCGCGCCGTCTCGCGCGCGCCGCCGCCGCTCCCGCGATCGGCGCGCCGCCCCGCGTCGCCTGGGTCAACAGCAGTCTCCTGTTCGGCCTGCCGACGGTCACCTTCGCGCTCGAGTACGGCCTCGTTCGCGACATGCCCTACGGCGCCGCGCTCGCGGCGCTCGTCCTCGCCGGCTTCTACGTGCTGCTCGCGAGCTGGATGAAGCGGCGGCCCGAGCTCGGCATCACCTTCGACGCGACGCTCGCGATCGCGACCATCTTCCTGACCCTCGTCGTCCCGTTCGCGCTCGACGAGCGCAGCACCGCAGGCGCGTGGACGCTCGAGGGCGCCGGCCTGATCTGGATCGGCTTTCGCCAGCAGCGCGGCCTGCCGCGCCTGTTCGGCTACATCTTGCTCGGTCTCGCGGGTTTGGCGATGCTGCTCGGCCACCAGCGCCACGGCACGCCGACGCTGATCTTCAATGCCTACCTCTTCAACGGGCTGATGGCCGCGGCGGCGTCGCTCGCCGGCGCCTTCTTCGTTCATCGCGCCGGCCGCGCCGGCGCGTTAAAGCAGGGCGAGGAAGCGTGCGAGACGCTGCTGATCGCTGCCGCGACGGTCTGGCTCGTCGTGACCGCGACGATCGAGATCGATGCCTTCGTGCCGATGCGCATGTCGCTGGCCGCCGCACTGACGGCGGCGAGTGCGGTCGCCGTGCTGTACGCCGGGCTCGCCCGTCGACTCGACTGGCCCGGGATCGCCTGGACCTCGCTCGCGCACGCGCCCATCGTCTTCGCCGCGGCCGCGATCGACGCCGCCGTGCTCGCCAATCCCTTCGAGGGCGGCGGCTGGTGGGCCTGGCCGGTCGCGTTCGCGGCGCACGCGCTCGTGCTGCGGTGGTCGTCTCCCTTCTGGCCGAACGTGGCGGCGCATACGATGCACGCCCTCGGCGCCGTCACGCTCGCGCTCGTCGGCGCGTTGCTCGGCCGCGCCGCGACCGAGTCGATGGGCGACTTCGCGAGCGCCTGGCCGTGGCTCGGCTGGCTCGCCGTGCCGGCAGCGATGCTGCTGATCCTTCCGCGCCCGGCGACGGCGCGGGTCTGGCCGGTGCGGGCGCTTCCCGAGGCCTACCAGACCAGCGCCGCGGCCGTCCTCGCCGCCGGTCTCTGGATCTGGACGCTCGTCGCCAACGTCGCGTCCGACGGCTCGGCCGCGCCGCTGCCTTACCTGCCCTTCCTCAATCCGCTCGACATCGGCATCGGCATCGCCCTCGCCGCCACTTTGCTGTGGCTCAAGCAGCAAGGCCGGATCGCGCCGTGGTCGCTGGCGATGGCGGCCGGCGCCGGCTTCGTCTGGCTCAACGCGATCCTCGTCCGCAGCTTCCATCACTACGGCGGCGTGCCGTACCACGTCGACGCCTGGCTCGCCTCGCTCGCGGTGCAGACCGGCATCACCCTGCTCTGGACGGCGATCGCGCTGGTGACGATGTGGCTCGCGGCCGCGCGCAGGGAGCGGCTGCCGTGGGTCGCCGGCGCCGTCCTGCTCGCCGCCGTCGTCGTCAAGCTGCTGCTGGTCGATCTCTCGGGCAGCGGCGGCGTGACGCGGATCGTCTCGTTCATCGGCGTCGGCGTGCTGATGCTCGTCATCGGCTACGTCGCACCGTTGCCGGCCAAGGAGGTTCGTCATGTCGCGGCCTGAACGTCATCGCATCGCCCGGCGCCCTGCGGCCCTGCTGGTGGCGCTGCTCGGCGCGGCGATCGCGCACGCCGAGCCGGCACCGTATCGCTTCCAGGCGCCGATCGCGATCGATGCCGCCGCGCCGTTCGTGCAGGTCGCCCTGCCGGCGGCGGCGTACGGGCGCGTCGAGCAGGACGATCTGCGCGACCTGCGCATCGTCGATGCGCGCGGCGAACGCGTGCCGTTCGCCATCCTGCCGCCGCTCGCGACCGTGCAGCTGAACGAGCAGGTGCGCGAGGCGAGCCTCTATCCCTTGCCGGCGCGGCCGGCGGCGGGCGGCGCCTGGCCGTCCCCGGTCGACGTCGTCGTCGAAGGCGACCGCATCAGCGTGCGCCGCCGCGGCGGCGAGAAGACATTGGCGGCGTCGCCGCGCGAATCGGGCGGCTGGCTCATCGACAGCGGCGAATCGAAGCGAGGCGATCCAGCGCCGAAGAGCCTGCGCCTGCGCTGGTCGGGCCCGGCGGAGTTCACGGTCGCCTACCGCATCGAAACCAGCGACGACCTGCGCCAATGGCGTGCCGGCGGCAGCGGCCAGGTGATGGCGTTGCAGTCGCCGGGCGGTACGCTCGCCCAGCCGGTGGTGGGCCTCGCCGATTCTCCGGGGCGCTTCGTTCGCCTCGTCTGGGCCGATCCCAGCGCGGCACCGACGCTGACCGGCGCGACCGTCCTCGTCGCCGAACGGCAGCGCGTCGCGGTCGACTCCACGCGCGAGCTGACCTTCGCGCCGAGTCCCGAGCTCGCCGGCACCGCGCCCGGCGGCACCGGGCCCACCGATGCGGCGGCCAAGCGCGCGCTCCATTTCGACCTCGGCGGCGTGCTGCCGCTGGTCGACGTCGACCTTCGCTTCGACGCCGGAACGCACGTCGCGCCGGTCCGCATACAAGGCCGCGCGCGCGCCGACCAGCCCTGGCGCGATGTCGGCAGCGGCGTCTTCTACCGGCTCGAGCGCGACGGTGACGTCGGCAACTCGCCGGCGATCGCGCTGCCGGTCGCGGTTCGCTACCTGCGCCTCGTGCCCGACGAGCGCGCCGCGGCGCTCGACGGCGTCGCGGCGCGCCTCCTCGTCCATGCCTCGCTCGCCACCCTCGTCTTCGCGGCGCAGGGCCAGCCGCCGTTTCGCCTCCTCGCCGGATCGCGCGACGCGCCCGCCGGCGCGCTCCCGGTGAGCGCGGTCGTGCCGGATATCGAGAGCGAGCGTCCGCGCTTCGGCCGGGCGACGCTCGGCGCCTTCGCGGCCGACGAAGCCGCCGAGCGCGCCGTCGCGGCGACGGCGCGCCAGGCGCGGCTCAGGCCGTGGCTGCTCTGGACCGTGCTGATCGTCGGCGTCGCCGGGCTCGGCGCGCTGGTCTGGCGCCTCGCCCGCTCGGGCCCGGCGCCGAACCCGCCGGGCTAGCGCCTCAGGCGCCGAGGAATTCGCCGACCGGCTTCAGCTCGTCGACGCGGTCGCAGACCGCCTTGACGACCATCAGGATCGGCGTGCCGAGGATCAGGCCGACGGCGCCCCACAACCAGCCGAAGGCGAGCACGCCGACGAAGACCGCGAATGGGCTCATCCGACTTGCGCGCCCGGTCAACCACGGCGTCAGCAGGTTGCCGACGATGGCGTGGATGGCGAACGAGCTGGCGCCGATGAGCAGCGCCTTGTCGATGCTGTCGAACTGGATGAAGCCGACGACCGCCGAGCCGACGCCGACGATCACCGCGCCGATGTACGGCACGAGGTTGGTGATACCGGCGGCGACGCCCCAGGTCGCGGCGTTGTTGAGGCCGAGCGCAAAGAAGGCGAGGCCGGTGGCGACGCCGACGACGACGCTGGTCGCGAGTTGCACCAGCAGGTAGCGCTGGATCTGCACGCTCACCTCGTCGAGCGCCTGGACGGTGATCTTCTTCTGGCTCAGGCGCGGCCCGGCGAGCTTGACCATCTTGCGCCGGAAGG
>JBDTPG010000195.1:0-5324 GCA_039932815.1 Caldimonas sp. | reverse complement strand
CGCGATACGCCTCGCCCGGCTCGATCGAATTGCCCGACGAATAGATGAAGCGGGCGAGCCGGCGCGCGATCGTGGGATCGAACGGATCGCCGGCCTCGACGAAGGCGTCGAAACCGTCGGCGTCGAGCACCTCGGCCCAGAGGTAGACGTAGTAACCAGCGGCATAGCCCGAGCCTGAGAACAGGTGCTGGAAATGAACCAGGCGGTGGTTGACGCCGACCGCGGGCGGAAGCTCCAGCCTGGCGAGTTCGGCGTTCTCGAAGTCGACGACGTCGACCGGGTCGCTCGAGGTTCGCGCATGCACCGCCATGTCGACCAGGGCCGAGGCGGCGTAGCGCACGGTCTCGTAGCCCTGGTTGAAATGGCGGGCCCGATGCAGGCGCTCGATCAGCGCGTCGGGGATCGGCGCGCCGGTCCGGTAGTGGCGGGCGTGGCGCCTGAGCACCGCGGGCTCCTCGAGCCAGTGCTCGAACAGCTGCGAAGGCAGCTCGACGAAATCGCGCAGGACGCTGGTGCCCGAGAGTCGCTCGTAGGTCACGTTCGAGAGCAATCCGTGCAGGCCGTGGCCGAATTCATGAAACAGCGTGCGCGCGTCGTCGACGCTGAGCAGGGTCGGTGCGCCGGGAGCGCCCTTCGCGAAGTTGTTGTTGTTGACGATGATCGGCAACACGGTCCCGGCGTCTTCGGCGCCGTTCTTCGATTGCAGCCGGTACCAGCTCATCCACGCGCCGCTGCGCTTCGTCGGGCGAGCGAAGTTGTCGTGCAGGAAGAGGCCGATGGACCCCGAGGCCCCGTGCACTTCGTAGGCGAGAACGTCGGAGTGGTAGACGACGATGTCCGGGCGGGCGACGAACGAGACGCCGAACAGCCGCGCCGCGCAGTCGAAGGCGGCGGCGACCATGCGCTCGAGCGGGAAGTAGGGCTTGATCTCGGCCTCGTCGAGATCGAAGCGCACCTGGCGCACCTTCTCGGCATAGAAGCGCCAGTCCCACGGCTCGATCGCGCCGCCTTCGCCGCGCGACAGGGCGAGTGCCTCGAGCGCCTCGCGCTCGTCTTCGGCGCGCGCCCGCGCCGGCTGCCAGACCTGCTCGAGCAGCCGCGTCACGGCGGCCTGGCTGCGCGCCATCGTGTCGCTGAGGGCGAAGTCGGCGTAGCTCGGGTAGCCGAGCAGCTGCGCCTGCTCGAGGCGAAGCTGCAGGATCTCGGCGGCGACGGCGCGGTTGTCGTTCGCGCCGGGATGCTCGCCGCGCGAAGTCCAGGCGCGCCAGGCCTGCTCGCGCAGGTCGCGCCGCTCGGAGAAGGTGAGGAACGGAACGATGTGCGAGCGCGAGAGCGTGATCAAGGCGCCCTCGGCGATGCCGCGCTCGCGGGCCGCTTCCCGCGCGGCGTCGCGGACGAAGGGCGGCAGGCCGGCGAGATCGGCCTCGCTCTTCAGGAGCAGGCGAAACGCGCTCTCGTCGGCGAGGACGTTCTGGCCGAAGCGCGTCGTCAGCTCGGCCAGCCGCTGCATGATCGCCGCGTAGCGCGCCTGCTCGGCCGGCGCCAGCTTGGCGCCGGCGCGGACGAAGTCGAGGTGGAAGCGCTCGAGCACGCGGCGCTGTTCGGCGTCGAGGCCGCTCCGGTCGCGCCGTTCATGCAGCAGGTCGATGCGTGCGAACAGCTCCGCATGAGTGAAGATTCGGCTTTCGTGCGCCGCCAGCAGCGGCGCCATTTCGCGCTGAACCGCCTGCAGCGCCGGCGATGTCTCGCTCGACGTCAGGTTGTTGAACACTGCGCTGATGCGCTCCAGCAGCCGGCCCGCACGATCGAAGGGGGCCACGGTGTTGGCGAAGGTCTCCGGCTCGCCCGACGCCGCGAGCGATTCGATCTCGGCGAGGTGATCGGCCATCGCCTGCGCGAAGGCCGGGGGGAAGTGCTCGGCGCGGATGTCGGCGAAAGGCGGAAGGCCGTACGGGCCGTTCCAGGCGGCCAGCAGCGGATTGCTCATTTCTTGCGCTGCAGATCGTTCAGGTCGCGTTCGTCGTAGCGGCGATTCGAGCAAACCTTCTCGTACGCCTCCTTGGCCGCGAGGACGGCCTCGGCATCGCCGTTGTAGGCGGTGGCTTTCGCCTTGAACGCGTCGACGCGGCCGTTGCGTTCGATGATCTTGGCGTTGTAGCTCGCGACCGCTTCCTCGCTCGTGCGATCGAGCGTCGCCGCCTGCTCTTCCAGCGCAGCGCCGCTGCGGTCGATCTCGCCTTGGTCGGCGGCGAGCGCCGCCTTCGCTCGAACGACGGCGTCGGTGTCCTTGGCGAGCTTTTCCTTGCGCGCCAGGCAGTCGCGCAACTGCTCGGGCGTCAGGATCGCCGTCCTGGCGCCGGGCGCGGGGGCCGCCGACTTCTTGTCGGCGCCGAAGGCGCTGGGCGGGGCGAGCGCGGCGAGGATCGCGAGGACGGCGGCGGCGCGGCGATGCGCGCCGAGGGAGAGGAAGCACATGATGAAAAGGCCGGGCGACGGGTCGTCAGGATGATGCCACCACGGGCTCGCGCATCGTCACGAACTCCTCGGCGGCGGTCGGGTGAATGCCGAGCGTGGCGTCGAAGATCGCCTTGGTCGCGCCCGCCTTCATCGCCACCGCGAAGCCCTGGATCGTCTCGCCCGCGTCGGCGCCGACCATGTGCAGGCCGACGACGCGGTCGTTGGCGTCGTCGACGATGAGCTTCATCAGCGTCCGCTCGCTGCTCCTCGACAGCGTGTGGCGCAGCGGCTTGAACTCGGAGCGGTAGACGCGGATCTTCGCGAAGCGCGCGCGCGCGTCCTCCTCGGACAGGCCGATCGTGCCGATGTTCGGATGGGTGAACACCGCCGTCGGGATGTGCAGGTAGTCGACCCGCCTTTCGGCACCGCCGTACAGATCGTCGACAAGCGCCATCGCCTCGGCGAGAGCGACCGGCGTCAGCTGCACGCGGTCGATGACGTCGCCGACGGCGTAGATGCTCGGCACGTTGGTCCGATAGCGATCGTCGACGCGAACGGCGCCGTTGACGTCGAGCTCGACGCCGACTTCCTGGAGGCCGAGCCCTGCGGTGTTGGGGACGCGTCCGGTCGCCGACAGCACGGCGTCGGCGGCGAGCGTGCTGCCGTCGCCCATAACGACGCGAGTCGCTCCGTCGGCGTCCGCCTCGAGCGCGCGCACCTTCGCGGCGACGCGGATGTCGACGCCCTTCTTGATCATCTCGGCGGCGACGAAATCGCGGATATCGCGGTCGAATCCGCGCAGGATCTGCTCGCCGCGGTAGAGCTGCGTCACGCGCGCGCCCAGGCCATTGAAGATCGACGCGAACTCGCAGGCGATGTAGCCGCCGCCGATGACGACCAGGCGATCGGGGAAACGCGCGAGGTCGAAGATCTCGTTGGAACTGATCGCGCGCTCGCCGCCCGGCACGGCGGCGCCGACCGGCCAGCCACCCGTCGCGACGACGATCCTCTCGGCAGCGTGACGAACGCCTGCGACCTCGACCTCGTGCGGGCCGACGACGCGGGCGCGGCCGCGCAGCAGCGTCACGCCCGCATTCGCCATCAGCTGGCCGTAGACGCCGTTGAGCCGGCTGATCTCGGCGCGCCGGTTCGCCTTCAGCATCTCCCAGTCGAACGACGAGGCGCCGACGCGCCAGCCGAACCCGTGCGCTTCCTCGAAGCTCTCGGCGTAGTGGGCGGCGAAGCTGTACAGCTTCTTGGGGATGCAGCCGAGATTGACGCAGGTGCCGCCAAGGGCGGCATCCTCGGCGACGGCGACGCGCGCGCCGCGCTGGCCGGCCATGCGCGCGGCGCGAACGCCGCCGCTGCCGGCGCCGATGATGAAGAGGTCGAACGGCTTGACGCTCATTCGCTCTCGTCGACGATCATTTCAGCGCCTTCTGCAGCAGTTCGGCGACCAGGCCGTTGATGCCGTCGGCGTGGCCGGCGCTCTTCTCGCGCAGCCTGGCGGCCAGGTCGGCCGGCAGCTTGCACGCAAACGGCACGAGGCCAGCGGCGGCATCGAGGCGGCGCTGCTCGCGCCGGTCGACGACCTCGCTCGCGCCCTGGCCGAATCGGCCCGCGGCGCCGGCCACTTTCATCTGTCCACCGACCTTCTTGCCCAGCTGCTTGTCGAGGTCGGATTTCTTCATGCTCATGTCGGCGCGTCCTTCGTGCGGAGCCGTGATTGTGGCGTGCTGTGGCACAGTCGGCAGATGGCCCAGAAAGCGACCGTCTGCAAGGCCGCCGTCCAGCTCGCCGACGTCGATCGTTCGATCTACGGCGATCACCTGGTCACCCTCGCGCGCCATCCTTCCGAGACCGACGAGCGGATGATGATCCGCCTGCTCGCGTTCCTGCTCAACGTGCCTGCCAACGAACACGCGGGCACCCTCGACTTCGCCAAGGGCATGTGGGATCCGGAGGAGGCGGAGCTCTGGCAGAAGGACCTGACCGGCCGACTCGTTCACTGGATCGAGGTCGGCCAGCCGGAGGAGCGCCGCCTGGTCAAGGCGAGCGGCCGCGCCGACCGGGTCAGCGTCTATGCCTTCAGCCACGGCGCGCCGGCGTGGTGGGCCGGGCTCTCGAGACGGGTCGCGCGCGGCGGCAACGTCGACGCGTGGCTCGTGCCGAGCGAGCAGAGCCGGGAGCTCGCCTTGCTGGCACAACGCAACATGCAGCTTCAAGTCAACCGGCAGGACGGCATCGTGTGGGTCGCCGACGGCGATCGCTCGGTCGAGATCCATCCGCACCGGCTGTCGGCGCCACCGTCATGAGCGACGCGTGGATCGAAGAATCGGAGTCCATCCTCGACTTCTGGTTCGACGCGCCCGGCAGTGCGGAATACGGCCACGCGCGCAAGGCCTGGTTCGCCAAGGACCTGGCCTTCGACGGCGCCATTCGCGAGCGCTTCGGCGCGCTGATCGAGCGCGCCCTCCGCAGCGAGCTCGAAGGCTGGGCGGTTGCGCCGCGACCCGCGTTGGCGCAGGTCCTGCTCCTCGATCAGTTCACGCGCAACGCCTTTCGCGGCACGTCGCGCTCCTTCGCGGGCGACGCGCGCGCGCTCGCGGCGGCGAGCCGGATGATCGGCTCGCACCAGGACGAAATGCTGCCGCCACTGATGCGCGGATTCGTCTATTTGCCGTTCGAGCACGCCGAAGGCCTGGCGATGCAGGACGAGGCGATCCGCCTCTTCGGCCGTCTCGTCGCCGAAGCGCCCGAACGCGCCGACCTGCTCGAGTACGCCCATCGCCATCGCGCCGTGATCGAGCGCTTCGGCCGCTTCCCGCATCGCAACGACATCCTCGGCCGCCAGTCGACGGCCGAGG
>JBDTPG010000194.1:0-5364 GCA_039932815.1 Caldimonas sp. | reverse complement strand
GGCCCGCCAGCTGGTGGCACCTGCTCAGCTCGCGCCTGCACCTCGTCGATGGCCGCCTCGGCGATGCCCTGATCCACGCGCGCCTCTCTTTGCGCCTGGCGCAGGAGAGCCGGCTTCCGGAACGCTGGATGGGCGTCACCGTGATGCAGGAAGGCCAGGTGCAGCTGGCCTCCGGCCGATTCGCAGAAGCGGCGCCGTTCTTCGAACGCGCAGCGCGCGCTTCGAGCGGGGCGCAGGCCGATTTCTGCACCTGCCTGGCCCACTTCGCGCATGCCCTGGACGGCTTCGAAGTCGGCAGCGTCGAGGTCGGCCGCGACCGGCTCCGTGCCGGCTTCGCTCTGGCGCGCGGCCTGCAGTGGATCGGCTTCCTGCGCGCCTTGCCGCGCGTTGCCGCCTCGCTCTGCGCGTCGGCGCTGGAGCACGACATCGAAGGCGAGTTCGTTCGCGAGGTGATCGCCAAGCGCGGCCTCGAAGCGGTGCGCGCCGACCTGGCGGCGTGGCCGTGGTCGATCCGAATCGTCACGCTCGGCCGATTCGCGATCGAGCTCGACGGCAAGGCGATCGCGTTCCGCGGCAAGGTCGCGAAAAAGCCGATCGAGCTGCTCCAGTTCATCATCGCCTCGAGCGGCAGCGACGTCTCGACGGCGACCGCCACGTTCGCGCTCTGGCACGAGCTCGACGGCGACAACGCCAGGGCGGCGTTGAACGTCGCCCTGCATCGCCTGAGGAAGCTCCTCGGCAGCGACGACGCGGTCCTGCTCGAGCTGGGGCACCTGAGCCTGAACCCGCGGCGGGTCTGGGTCGACTGCCTGGCGTTCGAGCAGCTCGCCGATCGCGGCGCCGTCGGCGCGAGCGCGGCGACGGCGCCGGCCACCGAGGCCGCGCAGCGCGCGCTCGGCCTGTACGGTGGGCCGTTCCTCAACGACACCGACGACCATTCCTGGCAGCTCGTCTGCCGCACCCGCCTGGCGAGCAAGTTCAAGCGCATGGTCGAGCTGCGCGTGCGCAGCGCGGTGGCCGAAGGCGACACGCGCAGCGCGCAGGCGGTCCTCGAGCGCGCGCTCGAGTTCGATCCACTGGCCGAGGACACGGCACGGGCGCTGATGAAGATCCTGATCGACGGCGGCGAACAGGCCGGCGCGCTGGCCGTCTTCGAGCGCTGCCGGGACGCGATCTTCGAAGGCCTGGGCGCACGCCCGGCGCCGGCGACGCTGGCCCTGCTCGATCGCCTCCGAGTTCCCCCCTGACCGGGGGAACTTCCTTTCGCGCATCGGTAAGAGTTTCGTAAGCGGCGCGCGACTATGCTGGCGCTTCCACTCGATCCGGAGCTCGACCATGCCATCCTTCAATGCAACGCTGTCCCGTTCCCGCTCTCTCGGCGGCAGGCTCGCGACCACGGTTGGCGGCGCCATGCTCTCCGTGCTCGCGCTCGACGTCGCGGCTGCGCCCTCGGGCCCTCTGAGCTGCGACGGGACGCTGGGCACGGGTGGCTGCGCGCCCTACGCACAGGTCATCGCCTTCGGCGCCGACGTTCCGGCGCCCAACAGCATCTTCGAGTACGACCTCCCCGTCCTCGACTACGCCCCGATCGTCAACAACGGCACCGTGCGCGGCGTGGTCGATCTGTCGCAGGCGCTGCTCAGGACCTATGCGCAGCACGGCGACGACGGCAACGACAGCAACAACGCCGGAGTCAGCGTGAACGCGGTCGGCGTCGATGTGTTCACGCTGCGCAAGCTCGGCGCACCGTCACCGGATCTCTTCACCGTCTCGGTCGTCCTCACCGCCGACGGCATCGGCGGCATCGACATTCCGGGGTATTCGGTGGCGTCGTACCTTTCCCTGCGTCCGGACAGCATCAACGGCGCGCCGATCGGTTTTTCCGGCGGGCGCCTCGACGACGTGAGCGTGCTCCAGGCCGGCAATCAGGTCCCGGTCTTCCAGCAGTTCAACGTCGGTCTGATGACATTCGCCAACCTGACGATGCACCTCGACACTCCGTTTCAGCTCAGCTATTCGCTGCGAACCGACGTCAGCGAACGCAGCTTCCTGGACTTCATGCACACCGCAAGAATCAGCTTCGTCCTGCCCGACGGCGTGAGCGTCACCTCGATGGGCGGCTACGACTCGGCGGCCGTCGCCGCCGTTCCGGAGCCGTCGACTTGGCTGCTGATGGTCGCCGGACTCGTCGCCGTTACCCGGTTGGCGCGTCGGCGCAGCGCCGGCTGACACCCGCGCATGGTCGCAGTCCACGGCCTGGCGTCGCCTCAGCGCCCGCGGGCAAGCGGGCCGTCGCATGGACGCTCCGGCGCGGCCGTGCTGGCGGGGGTCCTCGGATTCTTTCCGCCGCGCGCCATCGCCGGAGTGAAGGGGCGGCTCCGCGCCGGGTAGCGCGCGCGGGTCGGGCGCTTCGGCACCAGGCGGGATAATCCCGCCCATGCGGCTACGCTTCACGAAGATGCAGGGGGCGGGCAACGATTTTGTCGTGCTCGATGCGACGCGTGCGACCATCGATCTCGCGCCCGAGCAGCTGCGCCGCCTCGCCGATCGCCGCTTCGGCGTCGGCGCCGACCAGATCCTGATCGTCGAGCCGAGCGCGACGCCGGGCGTCGACTTCCGCTATCGCATCTTCAATGGCGGCAGCGGCGACGAGGTCGAGCAGTGCGGCAACGGCGCGCGCTGCTTCGTCCGCTTCGTCCAGTCGCGCGGCCTCAGCGACAAGAAGACGCTCGTCGTCGAGACCATGAACCGCCGCCTCGAGCTGCGCGAGCAGGACGACGGTCGCGTCACCGTCGACATGGGTGCGCCCGACTTCGAGCCGCTGCACGTGCCGTTCGACACCACCTGGCTCGCGCCGCGCTCGGTCGAGTCGGGCCTGCCGCTCTGGCCGGTCGAGCTCGGCGAAGGGCGCACGGTCGCGATCGCAGTCGTCTCGATGGGCAATCCGCACGCGGTGCAGGTCGTCGCCGACGTCGACGCGGCGCCGGTCGCCGCGCAGGGGCGGCTGCTCGAGCGCCATGCGCGATTCGCGCGCGGCGTCAACGCCGGCTTCATGCAGATCGTCGCGCGCGATCGGGTCCGCCTGCGCGTGTTCGAGCGCGGTGCCGGCGAAACGCTCGCCTGCGGCACCGGCGCATGCGCCGCGGTGGCGGTCGGCATCCGCCTCGGCCTGCTCGATCAGAAGGTCGACGTCGAGACGCGCGGTGGCCGCCTGACGATCGAGTGGACGGGCGAAGGCGCGCCGGTGCGGATGACCGGCCCGGCCGAGACCGTGTTCGAAGGGGAGATCGAGCTGTGAGAAGACAAACCACATGAGCAACAGCCAGGGAGCCACACCGATGGGCGTGCAGGGGATCACCGAGACCGATATCGCCAACTTCCTGGCCGCGAGCCCGGGCTTCTTCGAGCGCCATGCCGAGCTGCTCGGCACCATCCAGCTGACCAGCCCGCACGGCCAGCGCGCCGTCTCGCTGCAGGAGCGGCAGATGGAAATGCTGCGCGACAAGATCAAGGGCCTCGAGCGGCAGATCGTCGAGATGGTCCGCCATGGCCAGGACAACGTCGCCATCGCCGACAAGCTGCACCGCTGGACGCGCGCGCTGATGCTCACCGCCAACGCCGCCGACCTGCCCGACGTGCTCGTCAGCGAGCTGCGGCATCAGTTCCAGATTCCGCAGGCGGCGATCCGGGTCTGGGGCGGTGCCGAGGTGTTCGCCGACCTGCCGTTCGCCGGCGCCATCGGCGGCGACGTGAAGAGCTTCGCGAGCAGCCTGACCTCGCCCTATTGCGGCGTCAACACCGGCTTCGAGGCGGTGCAGTGGCTCGAATCGCCGGCGCAGGCGCTCTCGATCGCGATGATCCCGCTGCACCACGAAAGCCAGACCGGCGCGTTCGGCCTGCTCGTCCTCGCCTCGCCCGATCCGACCCGGTACACCGCCGACATGGGCACCGAGTTCCTCGGCCGCATCGGCGAGGTGGCGAGCGCCGCACTGACGCGGCTGCTGCCGGAAATGTGAACGGAGAGAGCGCCGCTCCCGCCACCGTCGCGCGCGACGCCGACGTCGCGCGTCACCTCGAGTACCTGAAGGTCGAGCGCCGCCTCGCCGAGCGAACGCTGACGATGTACGGCGCCGCCTTCGATCGCCTGCAACGCTTCGCCGCCGCGCTGGCGTTGCCCCTGCCCGAGGCGAAGACGCATCACGTGCGGCGCTGGGCGGCGCAGATGCACGGCGCCGGGCTGGCGCCGCGCTCGATCGCGCTCGAGCTGTCGGCGTGGCGCGGCTTCTATCGCTGGCTCGGCCGCGACGGTCGCGTCGCCGCCAACCCGGTCGACGGCGTGCGCGCGCCGCGCGCCGCGGCTCCCTTGCCGAAAGCGCTGTCGGTCGACCACGCGGTCGCGCTCGTCGCGCACCGCGAAGACGGCCGTGATCCGCGCCTCGCCGCGCGCGACGCGTGCATCGCCGAGCTGCTGTACGGCTGCGGCCTGCGCGTCGGCGAGCTGGTCGGCCTCGACGTCGTCGCCAGCGGCGACGCGGCCGGCTGGATCGACGTCGGCGACGCGAGCGCGCACGTCCTCGGCAAAGGGAGGAAGCGGCGCGCCGTCCCGGTCGGCGCGCCCGCGCTCGCCGCGCTCGACGAGTGGCTCGCGCTGCGCGCCGAGCTCGCGCGCGCCGACGAGGCCGCCCTCTTCGTGAGCAGCCGCGGCACGCGGCTGACGGCGAGCCAGGTGCGCTCGCGCCTGAAGGCGCAGGCGATCGCCGCCGGCGTGCCGACGCACGTCCATCCGCACATGCTGCGCCATTCGTTCGCGTCGCACGTGCTGCAGTCGAGCGGCGACCTGCGCGCGGTGCAGGAACTGCTCGGCCACGCCAACATCACGACGACGCAGGTCTACACCAAGCTCGACTTCGGCCACCTGTCGAAGGTGTACGACGCGGCGCATCCGCGCGCGCGGCGCAAGTGAAGCCGCGCGTGGCGCAGCGATGAAGTCGGTCCGCCTTCGGCCCGGCAAGGAACGTTCGGCGCTGCGCCGCCACCCCTGGATCTTCGAAGGCAGCGTCGCCGGCGGCAAGGCAGACGCCGGCGAAACGGTTCGGGTCGAGGACAGCACCGGGCGTTTCCTCGCCTGGGCGGCGTACAGCCCACTGTCGTCGATCCGACTGCGCGCCTGGAGCTTCGACGAGAGCGAGCGCATCGACGCGGCGTTCTTCGAGCGCCGGATCGACGCCGCGGTCGACGCGCGCGCGCGCTGGCCGATCGCGAGCGACGGCGTGCGTCTCGTCCACGGCGAGGCCGATGGCCTGCCGGGGCTCGTCGTCGACCGCTACGGCGACGTGCTCTCGGCGCAGTTCCTCTCGGCCGGCG
>JBDTPG010000193.1:0-5368 GCA_039932815.1 Caldimonas sp. | reverse complement strand
CGCTCTATCGCCGCTTCGTCGCCCATCCGGCGCGGCTCGAGCGCAACCGCGAGGCCATCTTCGTGCTGGGCCTGATCCTGGCGATCATGGTCACCGACTTCGCCTTCGACGGCTTCCGCTTCGCCCTCCTCGGCGACACGTTCCCTCAGGTCGCCCACGAGCGTGCGTTCGCCTTCGCGGGCAGCGCCATCGCCGCGGCGCTCGCCGGCTTGCCGCCGGAGGTGCTGCGCGCCGGCTACGCCGCCTCGTACTGGACGCAGATGGTCGTCGTCCTCTCGTTCCTGGTCATCCTGCCGCTCGGCGAGCACTTCCACATCGTCACCGCGCTGCCGACGCTCTTCTTCCGTCGCGGCCGCCCCGGCAACCGCGTGCCGGGCGTCGACGTCGACAAGCTGATGGCGGCGGAGGACGAGTCGGAGATGAAGGCGGGCGTTCGCGACGCCCGCGACCTGACCTGGAAAGACGGCCTCGACGTCTTCACGTGCACCGAGTGCGGCCGTTGCAAGGACGCCTGCCCGACCCACCTGACCGGCAAGCCGCTGTCCCTCAAGGGAGTCAACGATCGCCTCAAGCACCACCTGCTCGAGCACCGCGGAGAGGTCGTCGCCGGCGATCCGGAAGGCACGCTGCCGGCGCTCGTCGGCCCGGTGATCGGCGCGGACACGCTCTGGGCGTGCACGACCTGCGGCTACTGCGAGGCGGCGTGCCCGATCGAGCTCGAGCATCTCGACAAGTTCTTCCGCATGCGCCAGCACCAGGTGATGATCGCCGGCGAGTTTCCGCACGAGCTGAAGCACCTGTTCGAGGCCTACGAGGCCGAAGGCAATCCGTGGGGGCTGCCGGCGAGCCAGCGCGCCGCCTGGTCCGACGGGCTCGGCGTGCCGATCGTCCGCGACGCGGCCGGCATGGCGGGCCTCGACTACCTGTTCTACGTCGGCTCGGCGATGTCGTTCGATCCGCGCGGCCAGAAGATCGCGCGCGCCTTCGTCCGCATCCTCCAGCATGCCGGTGTCCGCTTCGGCATCCTCGGCGCCGGCGAGGGATCGACCGGCGAGTGCGTGCGCCGGGTCGGCAACGAGGTGCTGTTCCGCCAGCTCGCGACGGCGCTGTCGGCCAGGCTCGGCGAGCTCGGCGCCAGGCGCATCGTCACCTGCGACCCGCACGCGCTCAACTCGCTGCGCAACGAGTACCCGGAGTTCGGCGCCGAGCTCGAAGTGGTTCACCACACGCAGCTGATCGGCGAGCTCCTCGCCCAAGGCCGGATCGCCGTCGACGCGTCGCTCGAGCGCGTGATCTACCACGACCCGTGCTACCTCGGCCGCCACAACGGCGAGTTCGATGCGCCGCGCGCCATCGTCGCGCGCCTGAGCAAGGACGTTCCGCTCGAGTTCGGCCTGACGCGCGAGAAGGCGATGTGCTGCGGCGCCGGCGGCGGGCGGATGTGGATCGACGAGACGATCGGCACGCGCATCAACGTCGTCCGCGTCGAGCAGGCGCTGTCTGCCGGCCCGCGCATGATCGCGACGGCGTGCCCCTACTGCGCGGTGATGATGGCCGACGGCCTCGGCGCGGTGCAGCCCGACGGCGCGGTTCAGTCGCGCGACATCGCCGAGCTGGTCGCCGACGCGCTGCGGCCTGCGCCCGGGGCCGGCGCCGAGCAGCGCTCGACGAGATAAAGGATCGACTGGTACGGAAAGCCGGCCGCCTCCGACAGGCCGATCTCGCAGGTGCGGCTGCTCGATACCCCGGCGCTGCAATCTGCAGGCAGCGACGCCTTGAGATGGCGCAACGCATGCTCGTTCAGCTCGGGCCGCACGAAGCCGCGTTCGCCGGCGAAGCCGCAGCATTGCACCGCCTCGCTCGTCGCCACCGATTCGCTGCACTGGCTCGCGATCGCCAGCAGCTTGTCGACGCTGCCCATCTTGCGCACGCTGCAGACCGGGTGGACGGCGATCGGGCCGGGCTCGGGCACGATCGCCAGCCGCGGCAGCACGGTGTCGTGGACGAAGTCGATGCTGTCCTCGATCGCGAGCGAGCCGGCGAGGAACTTCTTCATCCGGTAGGCGCACGGGCTGGTGTCGAAGACGACCCGCAACCGGCCGCCGTCGCTCGCGTCGCGCAGCGCTCCCGCGAGCTCGGACGACTTGTGATCGGCGGCGCGAACGAGCCCCTTGCTCTCGAACGGCTGGCCGCAGCACAGACCCTCGAGCGAGCGCGGGTAGACGACGTCGAAGCCGGCGCGCCGGAACAGCCGCTCGGCGACACCGGGCAGCATCTCGACGCCGTCGTGGCCGCGCTGCGCTCCCATGTTGCGCGCCGCGCAGCTCGGGAAATAGACGATGCGCTCACCGCCCATAGGGGCCTTCGGCACGGGAACGAAATGAACCGGCCGGGCGAGCGCCGGCGACCATTTCGGCAAGCGCCCGCCGCTCGCCTTGCGCAGGCCGTCGAGGCCGCTCTTCATCGCGCGGGTGCCGATCACGCCGTGCAGCAGGTCGGCGGCGCCCAGCCCGAGGCGGACGCCCGCGGTCAGGCCGGCGTAGTGATCGGCGGCCAGGCCGGCGACGCGCTCGGCGAGGGGGCTGGCGCGCCGCCCGCGCAGCGCCTTGATGAGCAGGCCGGTCTCGATGCCGACCGGGCACGCCGTCGCGCACAGGCCGCAGGCGGCGCACGTCTCGATGCCCTGGTAGTCGTAGAGCCGCTTCAGTTCGGCGCTGCGTTCTGGCTCGCTCGCGTCGGCTTCGAGGCGCGCGATTTCGCGCCAGCCGACGATGCGCTGGCGCGGCGAGAGCGTGAGCCCGCGCGACGGGCACTTCGGCTCGCAGAAGCCGCATTCGATGCATTTGTCGACGATCGGGTCGGCGGCCGGCAGCGGCTTCAGGTCCTTCAGGTGGACGAGCGGGTCGGCGTTGAGGATCACGCCGGGATTGAGCAGCCCCTGCGGATCGAACAGATCCTTGATGCGGTGCATCGTCGCCAGCGCCTGCGCGCCCCATTCGAGCTCGACGAAGGGCGCGACGTTGCGGCCGGTGCCGTGCTCGGCCTTGAGCGAGCCGTCGTACTTGCCGACCACCATCGCGCACATCTCGTCCATGAAGGCGCGGTAGCGCTCGACCTCGGCGGCGTTGCCGAAATCCTGCGTGAAGACGAAGTGCAGGTTGCCCTCGAGCGCGTGGCCAAAGATGATCGCCTCGCGATAGCCGTGCTGCTGGAGCAGCCGCTGCAGGTCGAGCGTCGCTTCTGCGAGGCGCTCGATCGGAAAGGCGACGTCCTCGATGATGACGGTCGTCCCGGTCCGCCGCATCGATCCGACCGCGGGGAACATGCCCTTGCGGACGTTCCACAGCGCCGCCGCCTCGGCAGCATCTGTCGCGAAGCGCAGCGGCGTCGCGAGCGCGAAGGTCGCGAGCTCGGCCGCGATCGCATCGATCCTGACGGCGAGCGCCGCCGCCGTCGCCGCGCGGGTCTCGATCAGGAGCGCGGCACCGTCGGCGGGCAGCTCGCGCAAGCCAGGGGGCATGCCGGGCTTGTCCTGCACCGAGCGCAGCGACGCGCGGTCGAGCAACTCGACCGCGGCCACCGGCGACGTCTTCAGGCGCGTCACCGCGCTGCACGCGGTCTCGAGATGGTCGAACAGGACCAGGGCGCTTGCCTTGTGCGCGTGTTCCTCGACGGTGCGGTAGGTGATCTCGCTGATGAAGCCGAGCGTTCCTTCCGAGCCGATCATCAGGTGGGCCAGGATGTCGGCCGGATCGCTGAAGTCGACCAGCGCATTGAGGCCGTAGCCGGTCGTGTTCTTGAGGCGGAACTTGTGGCGGATGCGTGCGGCGAGCGTTGCGTCGTCGCGCGTCGAACGCGCCAACTCGGCCAGGCCTTCGGCGAGCTCGGGCCGCGCCCGAGCGAACTCGGCCCGGCTCGCCGCGTCGCGCGTGTCGAGCACCGTGCCGTCGGCGAGGACGACGCGCATGCCGGCCAGCGTGTGATAGCTGTTCTGCGCCGTGCCGCAGCACATGCCGCTGGCGTTGTTGGCGGCGATGCCGCCGATCATCGCCGCGTCGATCGACGCCGGGTCGGGGCCGATCTTGCGGCCGAAGGGCGCGAGCCGACGGTTGGCGGCGGCGCCGATCACGCCGGGCTGCAGCGTGATCGTCGCCGCGTCGGGCGCGACCTCGATGCCGCGCCAGCCGTCGCCGAGCATGACCAGGACCGAATCGCTGACCGCCTGGCCCGACAGGCTCGTGCCGGCGGCACGGAACGTCACCGGCGTGGCGAGGCGGGCGCAGCAGGCGAGGACGCGGCGCAGCTCGGCCTCGTCGTCGACGACCACGAGCAGCCTGGGGACGAGCCGGTAGAAGCTCGCGTCGCTTCCCCACGCGAGCAGGCGCAGCGGATCGACCACGAGCCGCTCGCCGGGCAGGAAGGCGGCGAGCTCGTGATGCAGTCGGCGATACGGGTCGGGCAGCATGGCGTTCTGGTGCCGTTCGCACTCTAGGGTCCGAGGCGCATCGACCGTTGATGCAGATCAGGACCCCTGCGCCTCTTTCTAGGGGAAGCCCTTAGGTCGGGCGCGAATAGACTTGCGGTCGTGGCATCGATGCGACCTCCGAACCTGGACCCGGCGGTATTCAGGCCGCTGCATGTCGCCTCGTGCAGGGTTCAGTGCTCGACCTGCAACATGCGCGAGATCTGCCTGCCGGTCGGGCTGTCGCGCCAGGACCTCGATCGCATCGATCACCGGCTCGTCGCGTCGCGTCGCAAAGTCGGCCGCGGCGAGACGCTGTTTCGCACCAGCGACCGGTTCGACTCGCTCTACGCCGTGTGGACCGGCTTCTTCAAGACAATCGTGAGCACGCAGCAGGGCCGCGAGCAGGTCACCGGGTTCCAGATGGCGGGCGAGTTGATCGGCCTGAGCGGCATCGATTCGGGGGCTCACGAGGTCGACGCGGTCGCCCTGGAAGACTCGCAGGTGTGCACGATTCCCTTCGGCGAGCTCGAGATGCTCGGCCGAGAGGTGCCGGCGCTGCAGACCCAATTCCACAAGATGATGAGCCGCGAGATCGCGACCGACCACCAGGTGATGCTGCAGCTCGGCAGCATGCACGCCGAGGAGCGCGTCGCCGCGTTCCTCCTCAACCTCATGCACCGCTTGCAATGGCGCGGCTTTTCGGCGTCGTCGGTACAGCTGCGGATGAGCCGCGAGGAGATCGGCAGCTTCCTCGGCCTGAAGCTCGAGACGGTCAGCCGCACCCTTTCCAAGTTCCAGGCCGGCGGCCTGCTGGTCGTGCGCCAGCGCCAGATCGAGATCACCGATGCGCCGGGCCTGCAGCGATTGCTCGACGGGGCGACCGCCGAGCTCTAGCCCGCTAGA
>JBDTPG010000192.1:0-5410 GCA_039932815.1 Caldimonas sp. | reverse complement strand
GGCGGCGATCATCGCGCAGAGCAGCGGCGCCGGCGCGGCCAAGCCGGCCACGCAGCTGCTCGGCATCGGCGACACGATCGGCGGCATGTTCCTGTCGCCGATGCGCCAGCTCTCGTTCTGGAAGATGAAGGACCGCGCCCGCGAGTTCGGCGAGAGCGGCGCCCATACGCTGCTCGCGCGCCTGCAGACCGCCGCGCCGCGCGCGCATTTCCATCTCATGGGCCACAGCTTCGGTTGCATCGTCGCATCGGCGACGGTGGCCGGGCCGGTCGGCGGCCCCGACCTGCCGCGGCCGGTGGACTCGCTCTTCCTGGTCCAGGGCGCGCTCTCGCTCTGGTCGTACGCGAGCGACATCCCGTATGCCGCCGGCACGGCCGGGTACTTCCATCGCATCCTCAAGAACGGCCTGGTCCGCGGCCCGATCGTGACGACGCGCTCGAGCCACGATACCGCCGTCGGCCGCTTCTACCCGCTCGGCGCGCAGATCCGAAAGCAGCTCATCCTCGGCAACGACCTGCCGGCGTACGGCGGCATCGGCTCGTTCGGCATCCAGGGCGCGAAGGGCATCGAAGACCTGCCGATGCGCGCCGCCAACTTCGCCTACGGATTCCGGCCGGGCGCGATCTACAACCTCGAAGCCAGCGCGATCATCGCCAACGGCGGCGGCGCGTCGGGCGCGCACAGCGACATCGCCCACCCCGAGGTGGCGCACGCGTTCTGGTCGGCGGTGCTGGCTGCCGGGGCGACGCCGCCCGCGGGCACGCTCTCGGTCGAGAGCGGCGGCGCTGCGGCTTCGGCGCCGTCGCGCGGCGGCCTGCTCGGCGGCGGCCAGCGCGCCATGCCGCCTCCGCCGATCCCGTCGCAGCAGCAGGCGCCGCAGTTCCAGATCCAGACGCAGGAAGCGGTCGTGCCGATGCGCCCGATCCAGTACCGGGATCGGCCTTCGACGGCGAGCCGCGGCGCGCCGGGTCCGCCCGAGGCGATACCGGCTCCGACGCCCGCGTCGGCCATGCCGCCGGCACCGGGGCAGCGCTACGTCAACGTCGCGCTCGAGGATCAGCCGGCCGAGACCATCCTTCAGCCAGGTACCTGGTACACGCTGGCCTTCGACGTCGACGTCGCCGCGCGCACCGAGGCCTTGTCGACAGCACCCTTCGCCGACGAATCGCTCTTCCCGCAGGGTATCGAAGAGACTGCGGTGACGGTCCAGCTCGCCAGCGCGGATTTCGACATCCCCGACGCAACCCGGCCGCTGCGCGTGGCGCGCGAGGGCCGATCGCGCAACAAGGCGCGCTTCGAGATCTCGCCCCTGCACGACGGGCCGTCGACGATCACGGCGACGCTGCACAAGGACGGAAACTTCCTGCAAAGCATCGCCATCACCTTCGTCGTCGGCGGTACGCGCGCCGTTCGGATCGAGTCGACGGCACGCGGCCGGCCGCCTTCGGCAGCGAGCGTGCTGCAGCCGCGCGACATCGGCGTGTCGCTCGCGCTCGCCGGCGACGGCTACGACTGCGTCGTCTGGGGCGCCGTGGCGTCGCGCGCACGCTTGCCGCTGCAGCCGGCGTTTCTCGCCAGCGCGATCGAGGCGCTGCGGCGCGAGCTGATGAAAGTCGTCATGCACCAGGACGCCGGCGGCGACTACGTGTTCCAGACCGGGATCGACATCGCCGAGGCCGATCGCGACTTCGCGCTGAAGACGATGGCGCGCGCCGGCGCGCTGCTGTTCCAGAAGGTGTTCTTCGGCCCCGCCGCAGGCGCCGACTCGAAGGCGGTCGGCGCCTTCCTGCGCGATGCGGCGAGCGACCCCGCGAAGCGGCTCAAGCTGCAGGTCGTCGCCGAGGTCGCGCCGATCCCCTGGGGGCTGCTCTATGTCGGCGACGCATCGGCCAGCGCCAAGCTCGACTGGAATCTTTTCATCGGCATGCGCCACGTGGTCGAGGAGATCCCGCTGCAGACGACGATGTCGGTCACCGACAGCACGATCGCCAGCGACCGTCCGAAGCTCGCCGTCAGCGTCAACGTCAACAGCGGCATCGACGCGCAGCTCGGCGGTACCTATGTCGCCGACACGAACGCCTACTGGGCGAAGGCGCAGGCGGCGCGCAAGCGCATCGGCGTGACGTCGCGGACGACGAGCGCCGACGTCATGCGCGCCCTCGCCGACGAAGACACCGCCGACCAGATCCTCTACTTCTACTGCCACGCCGAGTCGGCGGGCCTCGGCGACCCCGGCGGCCCCGATGCATCGGCCCTCGTCCTCAGCGACGCGCACCTCACGCTCGCCGACCTGAACCTCGACGCGCCGACGACGACGATGCTGCGCGGCAAGCCGCTCGTCTTCATCAACGCCTGCGAGTCGGCCGAGATGTCGCCGGCGTTCTACGACGGCTTCGTCCCCTACTTCATGGCCAAGGGCGCGCGCGGCGTGATCGGCACGCAGTGCAAGACGCCGGCGCTGTTCGCGGCCGAATGGGCGAAGCGCTTTTTCGAGCGCTTCCTCGACGGTGCGGCGATAGGCGAGGTGTTTCTCTGCCTGCGGCGCGAGTTCCTGGAGAAGCACGGCAATCCGCTCGGCCTCCTCTACGCGGTTCACTGCGACGGCGACACCCGCATCGAGCCGGCGCTGATCTGAGCGCGCGCCGGAGCCAGCGGAGAGAATGCACGCATGAGTGCTTCGCCCGATTTCACGGCTGCCGTCCCCGAGGGCTTCGTCGCGCGCGAATTCGGCGGCGGCTTCATGGCCGTCAACGGCCCGCTCTACGCGCGCCGCAACGACGCCGGCTTCCAGCTCGGCTTTCGCGTCGAGGAGCGCCACTGCAACCCGATGGGCATCTGCCACGGCGGCATGATGGCCACCTTCTGCGACATGCTGCTGCCGATCTCGGCGCACGTGCTCTCGAAGGAGCTCGGCAGCCGCTTCCTGCCGACGATCAACCTGCAGATCGACTATCTGGCCGCATCGCCGCTCGGCGCGTGGGTGCAAGGCGAGGCGCAGCTGCTGAGGGCGACGCGGGCCCTGGTCTTCATGCAGGGGCTGGTGCAGGCGGACGGCACCACCGTCGCCCGCGTCAGCGGCATCTTCAAGATCGGCCCGCCGTTCGACGACACGATGCGCCAGGCACGCGAGATCGCACCCGAACCCTGACCACGCTCAGTCGTCGTCGCGCACCCTGAAGGCGCCGACGAGCTGCTGCTGCATGTTCGGCGGAACCGCCTCGTAGTGCGAGAACTCGATCGTGTAGCGGCCCTGGCCGCTGGTCAGCGCGTTGAGACGGCTCTGGTAGCCGAGCAGCTCGGACATCGGCGCCTGGCCGCGCACCATCATCGTCCCGGGCGCGCCATTGGCCGTGCCGCTCACCATGCCGCGACGCGATGCCAGGTCGCCGGTGATGTCGCCGAGCGCCGGCGCCGGCGCCGTGATCTCGACGTGGACGATCGGCTCGAGGACGATCGGCCTCGCCTCGCGGATCGCCGCCATGAACGCCTTCTTGCCGGCGGTGACGAAGGCGACTTCCTTGCTGTCGACGCTGTGGTGCTTGCCGTCGTAGACGACGACGCGCACGTCGACGACCGGATGGCCGGCGATGGCGCCGCTGGCGAGTACCTCGCGACAGCCCTTCTCGACCGCCGGGATGTACTGGCCGGGGATCGTGCCGCCCTTGACCTGGTCGACGAACTCGAAGCCCGCGCCGCGCGGCAGCGGCTCGACGCGCAGGAACACCTCGCCGAACTGGCCTGCCCCGCCGCTCTGCTTCTTGTGCCGATGGTGACCCTCGGCCGGCGCGGTGATCGTCTCCCGGTAGGCGATGCGCGGCGGCCGCGTCGTCACCTCGAAGCGATACGTCTCGCGCAGACGCTCGAGGAGCACGCGCAGGTGCAGCTCGCCGAGGCCGTAGACGATCGTCTCGTTGGTGCCGGCGACGTGCTCGAGCTTCAGGCACGGATCCTCGTCGACGAGCTTGGTCAGGATTTCCCACATGCGCTGCTCGTCGCCGTGCCGCTTGGGCTCGATCGCCAGGCCGTGCACGGGCTTGGGAAACGCCATCGGGGCGAGGTGGATGTGATCGTCCTCGGCGGCGTCGTGGAGGACGGCGTCGAAGTGGATCTCGTCGACCTTGGCGACGGCGACGATGTCGCCCGGCAAGGCCTGCTGGACCTCGACGTGGTCCTTGCCCTGGAGCAGGAACAGGTGCGCGACCTTGAATGGCTTCCTGCCGTCGCCGATGTAGAGCAGGCTGTCTTTCGCGATGGTCCCCTGGTGGACGCGGAAAACGCCGAGCCGACCGACGAAAGGATCGACCGTCACCTTGAAGACGTGCGCGAGCACGTGCCGCCCCGGCTCCGGCAAGGCCGGAGCCATCGGCTCGGCCGCCGCGCCCTCGCCGCGCAGGAACGCCGGCGGATTCGCCTCGCCCGGATGCGGCAGCAGCTTGACGATGACGTCGAGCAGCTCGGCGACGCCGGCGCCGGTCTTGGCCGAAACGAAGCAGACCGGGATCAGGTGGCCCTCACGCAGCGCCTGCTCGAGCGGCGCGTGCAGCTCGGAGGGATCGATGTCGCCGTCGTTCAGGTAGCGGTCGACGAAGTCGGCATCGACCTCGACGACCTGCTCGACCAGCGCGCGATGGGCCGCGTCGACGCTGCCGAAATCGCTGTGGCCTTCGCGGTTGTGGAAGCAGTCGACGACGCGGGTGCCGCGCGCGTCGGGCAGGTTGAACGGCAGGCACTCCTTGCCGAACGCGCTCTGGATCTGCGCCAGCACGCCGGGCAGGTCGACGCCGGGAGCGTCGATGCGGTTGACGATGATCATGCGGTCGCGCTGGCGTGCCGCGGCGTGCTCCATCATCCGGATCGCCATGGGCTCGACGCCGACCTGCGCGTTGATGACGACCGCCGCGGTCTCGACCGCCTCGAGCGCGGGCAGGCTCTGGCCGAGGAAATCGGGTGCGCCCGGCGTATCGATGAAGTGAACCCGCGTTTCGCCGCGCTGCAGGTGCAGCACGCTGGAATTGAGCGAGTGCTGCATGCGCCGCTCGAGCGCATCGAAGTCGCTCACCATCGTGCCGCGCTCGAGAGAACCCGGCGTCACGATCGCGCCGGCGGCGGCGAGCAGCGCTTCGGCGAGGCTGGTCTTTCCGGCGGCGGCCGGCCCGACGAGCGCGAGCGTGCGTATCGATTCGATGCCGGCGCTCGCGCCGGGGAGTGGGCTTGACATGGGGGGTCTCCTTCAGCGGTGGCCGGCAGGAAAGACCCCGGCGCTGGTCAATGCGAGCAGGAAGCGCTCGCCGGCGGCGAGCTGGGCGAGCGAGACGTATTCGTCGGCCTGATGCGCCTGGGCGATGTGGCCCGGACCGCAGACGACGGTCGGCGTGCCGGCGCGCTGGAACAGGCCCGCCTCGGTGCCGAA
>JBDTPG010000191.1:0-5410 GCA_039932815.1 Caldimonas sp. | reverse complement strand
GAGCCCCCTGAAGAGTCGTTCTAGACCAGGACGTTGATAGGCTGGGTGTGGAAGCTGGGTAACCAGTTAAGCTAACCAGTACTAATTGCTCGTGCGGCTTGACCCTATAACTTTGACGACATCGATCGTCGAGGATGAGTCCAGCGCATTCGATCCGTTCTTCGTCGAACGGACGCAACCAAGAATCTGATTGCCGCGCAAGCGGTCGACTCTGCGAATTGGCCTACCGGCCGGAGTGCCGGGGGCGTCGGTTATGCCTGATGACCATAGCGAGGTGGTCCCACTCCTTCCCATCCCGAACAGGACAGTGAAACGCCTCTGCGCCGATGATATTGCGGGTTCCCGTGTGAAAGTAGGACATCGTCAGGCTATTAATACCTTGAAGGCCTCCGTCGAATAGACGGGGGCCTTTTTTATTGTCTTCATGGATCCATGCTCGCGCGCCTGCAGCAGCTCATCGCTGCGACCTTGATCGCCGTGACGCTGGCGACGATCGCCATCGGAGCTGAGCTCGGGCCTCGCTGGCTCGCATTGGCATGGGTATCGCTCGTGCTGCTCGGCTACGCGGGCTTCCTGGCGATCGAGTTCGCTTGGCTGCGCGCCTCGTACGCCGCCGATGACCCCGAGCGTCCGGCGCTTGCCCATCTGGTGGCGGCCTGGGCGGCCGAGATTTGCGCCGCGCCGCGCGTCTTCCTGTGGCGCCAGCCGTTCAGATCGCAAAGCGTGCCCGATCATCTCCCTGCGACGTCGACTCGCCGGCGCGGGGTCCTGTTCGTGCACGGCTTTTTTTGCAACCGCGGGCTCTGGAACCGCTGGCTGCGACGGTTGCGCCGCGCCGACATTCCATTCGTTGCCGTCAACCTCGAGCCGGTCTTCGCGTCGATCGACGACCATGGGCAGACGATCGCCGCAGCCGTCGCCCGCCTGCAGCAGGCGACGGGGCTCGCGCCCGTCGTCGTCGCGCACAGCATGGGCGGCCTGGCGGTGCGCGCCTGGCTCGCGGCAGCGGCCGAGGTGCCGGTGCATCACGTCGTGACGATCGCATCGCCCCATGCCGGAACGCGGCTCGGCGAGCATGGGATCGGGGCGAATGTCCGGGGCGCCAACATCCGTCAGATGCGGTTCGGCAGCGACTGGCTGGCGCAGCTTTTGCAACGCGAGTCGGTGGCCGCGCGCACGCGTTTCACGTGCTTCTGGGGCCATTGCGACAACATCGTCTTTCCGACGCGCAGCGCAACCCTTCCCGGAGCGGACAACCGCCAGCTTGGCGGCACGCCGCACGTGCACATGGTCGACCACCCGGCGGTGTTCCAGGAAGTGCTCAGGATCATCGGAGCCACCTGAGTCCCCGTGCTCGCACGCGCCGGGCTTCGTCGCTGCGAGCCGCCTGGTGCGGATGCGCATCCGAGCTACTCGGCGTCGATCTCCGTCACCAGCTTGAGCACCGCGGCAGGCGACAAGTTGAGGAACGCTGCGATCTCCGCGATGTCATCGGGAAGCGCAGCGTTCTCCCAGCCGCCAGCCGTGTGCCGGGCGAGACGACAGCCCAGCGCGACGGCACGCGCTCCGATCTGGCCGGCCTGCGGTTCCTGACTCGTCTCGGCAAGCAGGGATGGCAGCCGCCACGCAGCCACCAAGGCCTGCTGCAACTCGTCGAGCTCGATGTGCAAGACGCTGAGTTGGGCGGCACTCGAGCGCAACGTCGGATCCGCATCCTGCAGGGCGCGGATGCGCAATGCCAGGCTGGGCGCATGGGACCACAGCAGCAGCTCCGCGAATTCATGCAGCAGTGCGGCGGCATGGACCGTCGCGGCGTGGGGGTCGGTGCGATGGACCGCGAAGGCGAGCGCAAACCGGGCGCCGCGATGCGCCCTTCGTAACACGCGTTGAAGCCCGGCGAGCGCATCGGGCGCGTGGGCAAGCTCATCCTCGACGGCTACCGGCGCGGCGAAAGCCCGGAAGAACGGCGGAATGCCCATCATGACGAGCGCGGAAATGACAGTCTCGGGAGCCGTGACGACGCTGCGGCCGCGGTGATCGGACACGTAGGCAAGGACTTTCAACGTCATCAGCGGGTCGCCGCCGATCATCTCGCCGATGCTGTTCGCGTCGGTGCACTCTTCGTTCGCGCGCAACGCGTCGAGCGCCTCGACGGTCTCGCGCAGCACCGGGATCTGGGCGCGTCGGAAGTGACTCGTCCAGGCGGCCAGGTTGGCCAAGGGGCGAGTCAGCTCGGTCGACGCCATCGCAACGTCAGCGCATCAAAGCGCCAGCACCCGGCCCTCGGATGCGGCAATGCGGCCGTCGAGGAGCGTCGAATACGTCGATTCCACTGCCTCGCGCCCCGTCGCCGAGACGACGCGGAGCCAAGGCGACTTCGCATCGGTGGCCTTGTCGACGAAGCCTTGCCACGCCGATGCGAGGCGTTGCTGCAGGCCGAGCGCGCCCCACTCGGCGACACGCTTCTTGATCTGCGCCGGCGCGAAAAACAGCACCGGCCGCGGCCCCGGCAAGCCCTTGCCGCCGCCAAGCGCTTGCCAGTGCGTGCCCCCGACCGAGCAGCTGTAGGCGAGCTGACCGCCCCAATGATCATGCACCTTCGCGCGCAGCGCCGCATCGCCGCTCATGTCGACGTAGACGGTGCGTTCGCCGGCGGGCAGCGTCGCAACGGCAGCGTAGGCGACGACCTCGTCGTAGCACCCCAGGCCGCGGGTGAAGCCGGTGTTTCCTGGTGACGTCAAGCCGACGACCTTGGCCCTGCCGGGCTCGGCGCGACGTCGCGCCAGGCAATAGCCGAGGCCGAAGGCGGTCTTGCTCGAGGCGCTGGAAATCAGGATCGACGTCGCGCCGAAAAACGCGTTGTCGGCAAGGAAATCGTCGATCAGGAACGAGGTGATGAAGAGCGGCTTCAGCAGTGCCGTCAGCGCTTCGTGTTCCGGAAGGTACGTCGGGTCGCAGCTGCAGCGCAGGTAGCGGTTGTAGACCTCGGGCAGGTCTCGCCGATGCGGAACGCCATCGACGAATCCCTCCGCGATGATGCGCGCCGGCGCGAGGACCACCTCGTCGGCCATCGGCCAGTAGCCGTAGAAACGCTCGCCGACGTCGACCCCGTCAACCCTTGATTCGCTCACCGTGGCATAGCCCCAGACGGGAATGCAGCCCGTCGCCGCATCGCCGGTCGGGAAGAAATCCCAGTAGTGCATCGCTTCGCCGAATGCGCCGTAGGTGACGTTGTTCGCGGTGAGGGCGAACAGATCGATGCGCAGGCGCGCCTCGCCGGACGCGAGCGGAACCGGCGCGGTGTCGCGCCAATGCGTGCTGCGCAGATCGCTGCGGCCGACGGCAAACATCGTCGTCATAGGATGATCGCCATCTTGCCCTCGATCACGGGATCTTTCATGGTCACATTCCCCGGCAATGTGCAGCTTTCGTCGCTCGGCCTCGGTACCTGGCGGATGGGCGAGGATGCCGCACGCCGGCCGAGCGAGGTGGCGGCCGTCCGCGGCGCCCTCGACATGGGCTGGCGGGTGATAGACACCGCCGAAATGTACGGCGAAGGCGGCGCCGAGGAGGTGGTCGGCGCCGCCTTGTCCGGCGCGCTGCGCGGCGGAGCGCTGACGCGCGACGACGTCTTCATCGTCAGCAAGGTCTATCCGCACAACGCCACGGCGCGCGGAGCGGCCGCCGCCTGCGAGCGCAGCCTCGCCCGCCTCGGCCTCGATCACCTCGACGCATACCTCTTGCATTGGCGCGGCAGCGTGCCGCTGCAGGAGACGGTCGATGCCTTCGAGAGCCTGCGCTCGCGCGGCCGCATTCGACACTGGGGCGTCAGCAATTTCGACGTCGAAGATATGGCCGAGCTGACGCGGGTGCGCGGCGGCGAGCGCTGCGCGACCAACCAGATCTACTACTCGCTGAGCGAGCGCGGCGCGGCCTTTGGCCTCGTGCCGTGGCTTCAGGAGCAGGGCCTGGTGACGATGGCCTATTCGCCCATCGATCAAGGCAGCCTGGCGCGCAACGCGGCTCTTCGCTCGCTCGCGAAGAAGCGCGGCACGACACCGGCGCAGCTCGCCCTGGCCTGGCTGGTCCGCCAGAACGGTGTGATGGCGATCCCCAAAGCCGCGAGCGAGGCGCATCTTCGCGAGAACCTCGCCGCGTCGGCATTGACGCTCACGCCGGCCGACCTCGCCGAGCTCGACGCGGCATTCCCGCCGCCGAAGCGAAAGGCGCCTCTCGCGATGCGCTGATGCACCCCAACGGCGCCATCACAGGCGCCTGACGCCGGGCAAGTGGCCGACCAGCTGGCCGTCGACGTACAGCGCGCCTTCCGGCGCGCCCGCTTCGGCATGGAACTCGAAGCGCGGCTCGGACGGTCGCGCCGCGGCGCCCGAGGCGCGAGGGGACAGCGCTGCCGCACGGCGCGCGAGTGCAGCGCTCGCCACGAGCAGCAAGCCGGCCCCCAGGCGCCGCCCGGCTTCGCCGAGGGGATGGGCCGCCGGGGCGTGCCAAGGGAGGTCTTTCTTCAGGGCAGACATGTCGATTCCTTCGTCGAGCGAAGTCGGCTAAGCCGCCTTCGCTCAGGGGATGGGTTGTTTCATCACAGGTGCCGCAACGGCGATCTGATCGCGCGACGGGAGCATCGGGGTGTGGTTTCGCATGACATCTCCTCGGTGGTGGAACAAGCGGGCAAGAAAGCAAAACGGCCCGGTGCAGTGCTGCAACCCGGGCCGTTGAGGACGTCTTCCTGAAGACGTTCGATGCGGCTTATCCGGGCGGTGCTCCCTGGGCACCCATGAGGTTCGACGGCGCAGCGACGCGGCCTGCCGAAAGGCGGGACGGCGCGCTGATCGACGCGTCGATGCTGAACATGAAGGCTCCTGGTGCGGTGGAACGCAGGGTGTCGGCGAGCCGCGCGGGCTCGACTTGGCGGCATCTTAGGACGCGCCCGCGAATCGGCGCAAGCGAATTCGGGCGCATCGAGCCCGGTGCGGCGATTTCGTTTCGGCGCTGCAACGTCGCGGCGGCGACGCCCGTTGCTACTGGAACGCTACCTCGGCAAAGCTGCGCAGCTTTCGGCTGTGCAACTGGTCGACGCCCGCCGCACGCAGCAGCTCGATCGCGCGCACGCCGATGCGCAGGTGCTGGTCGACGCGCTCGCGGTAGAAGTGGTTCGCCATCCCCGGCAGCTTGATCTCGCCGTGCAGCGGCTTGTCGCTGACGCAGAGCAGCGTTCCGTACGGAACGCGGAAGCGAAAGCCGTTGGCGGCGATCGTCGCGCTCTCCATGTCGAGTGCAATCGCGCGGCTCTGGCTGAATCGGCGCTCGGGCGTGCTGAGCGCGTTCCGCGAGGGGAGGAGCTCCCAGTTGCGGTTGTCGGTGCTGGCGACGGTGCCGGTGCGCATGATCCGCT
>JBDTPG010000190.1:0-5476 GCA_039932815.1 Caldimonas sp. | reverse complement strand
GGCGACAGCATCCACAACTTCTGCGACGGCATCATCATCGCCGCCGCCTTCCTCGCCGACACTCGCCTCGGCGTCGCGACGTCGCTGGCGATCGTCGCGCACGAGATCCCGCAGGAAGTCGGCGACTACATCGTCCTGCTCAATGCCGGCTTCTCGCGGGCGCGGGCCTTGTTCTTCAACGCCCTGTCGGGCCTTGCCGCGGTCCTGGGCGGCATCGTCGGCTACTTCATCGTCGGACCGTGGCAGTCGTACTTTCCGTACCTGCTGGTCGTCGCCGCGAGCAGCTTCATCTACGTCGCCGTCGCCGACCTGATCCCGCAGCTGCAGCACCGGCTGACGCTGAAGGAGACCGCCGCCCAGCTGTTCTGGCTCGGCTCGGGACTGGCGATCGTGGTGCTGGCGATGAGCCAGCTTCGCTAGCGGCGAACGCGGGTCAGCGGACGACGAGCACCGGCACCGTCGTGTGCTTCAGGACGTCGTGCGTCTCGCTGCCGAGGAAGAGCGAGGCCAGGCCGCTGCGCCCGTGCGAGCCCATCACGAGCAGGTCGCAGCGCTGCTCGGCGGCGTGGGCGACGATCGCCTCCCACGGTTGCAGCCCCTCGACGGTCTGGGCGTGGCAGACGATGCCGGCGGCGTCGCACGCCTCGACCACCGAGCGCACATGCCGTGTCGCGGTCCGTTCCTGGGCGTCGAAGAATTCCTGCGGCGGCGTCGGCTGCATCTCGGCGACGGCGCCGTAGGGGAACGGCTCCTTGACACAGAGGGTGAAGATCTCGGCGCCGAGGGTCCTGGCCAGGCCGATCGCCGTCGCGACGGCTCGGCCGCTGAGCTCGGAGCCGTCGGTGGGAACGAGGATTCGCTTGAACATCGTGACCTCCGGGATCAGGGACGCGGCGCGATCTTCGCATCGGAGCGGGGCGCCGTCATCGGGCCGCGCCCCGGGGCTTCCCGGAGTCAGCCGCGGGCGATCGGCCGGGCCGGGTCGGCCGACCATTCGCTCCAGGAGCCCGGGTAGAGCAGCGACCCGGCCAGGCCGGCGTGCTCCATCGCCAGCAGGTTGTGACACGCGGTCACGCCCGAGCCGCAGGAATGGATCACCTCGTCCGGAGTGCGGTCGCCGAGAAGGGCGGCGAATTCTTCGCGCAACCGCGTCGGCGCCTTGAAGACGCCGCCGTCGCCCAGGTTCTCCTTGTGGAAGCGGTTGAGCGCGCCGGGGATGTGGCCGGCCACCGGGTCGATGGGCTCGGCTTCGCCGCGAAAGCGCTCGCCGCTGCGCGCGTCGACGAGGGCACGGCGCGGCGGCCGCGCCGCCACGCCGCCGGCGTCTATGCTCGGCGCGAGCGAGGCGCGATCCGGGTAGGGCGAGGGAGTCGGCACGGGCGCCGGCGAGGGCTCGTCGACGAGGGTACCGCCGGCGCGCTGCCAGGCGGGGAGGCCGCCATCGAGGACGGCGACGTTGCGGTGGCCGAGCCAGCGCAGCATCCACCACAGCCGCGCCGCGTAGACGCCGCCGTGCGCGTCGACGGCGACCACCTGGGTTTCGGGCGCGATGGCGAGCGCGGCGACGGTTCGTGCGAAGGCGCTTCGATCGGGCAGCGGATGCCGGCCGTTGCGCCCGGTCTTGGCGCCGCTGAGATCGCGATCGAGGTGCACGTAGTGCGACCCCGGCAGGTGCGACGTGGCGAAGCGCCGCGCGCCGGAATCGGTGTCGGCGAGATCGAAGCTGGCGTCGAGGACGACCGGCTTGGACGTCGTGGCGAGGAGGGCCTGCAGCTCGGCGGCGCTGATGAGGGTCGTGAAGGTCGGTGTCATATCGTGTTCGGCGGATCGGCGATGGCGTTGAGCGAGGTGGCGCTGCTGCGGCTGCGCAGCAGCGTCGCCGACACGCCGGCGGCGACGATGAGGAGCATGCCCGAGAGAGCGAGCGCCGTCACGCGGTCGTCGAAGAGAAGGACGCCGTAGCCGAACGACCAGGCGATGCCGAGATATTGCAGGCTGGCGTTGACCAGCGTTCGCCCGGTGCTGTAGGCGCGCGTCATCATCAGCTGGGCCGCCGTCGCGAGCACGCCGACGGCCAGCAGCAGCCCGGCACCGCGCCAGGTGTGGGAATGAAAGCCGCCGGTCCAGAGCAGCGTCAGCGCACCCGCGGCGACGCCGCCGACCGAGAAGTAGAAGACGATCCGGTACTCGGGCTCGCCGATCCGGCCGAGCGCCGTCACCTGCAGGTAGGCGGTGGCGGCGATCACGCCCGAGAGCAGGCCCATCAGGCCGTGCCAGAGTTGCTGCTCCTCGATCGTCGGCCGCAGGATCAGGGCGACTCCGGCGAAGCCGACCAGCACGGTCGCGATCAGGCGGCCGTCGACGCGCGACGTGCCGACCGCGACCGCGCCGCCGACCAGGAACAGCGCCATCCACACCGACGACATGTAGTTGAGCGTCATGGCGGTGGCGAGCGGCAGGCCGCCGAGGGCATAGAACCAGAGGACGAGCGAGACGACGCCCGCCACGCTGCGCCAGAAGTGCATCGACGGCACGCTCGTCGCGACCGTACCGCGCTGCCAGCGCGCAAGCGTCAGCATCAGGATCGCGCCGGTGAGGCTGCGATAGAAGACGATCTCGCCGGTCGGGTACTCGGCCGCGGCGAGCTTGACGCAGACGCCCATCGTCGCGAACAGGAAGCTCGCGCCGACGATGAGCCAAGCCGGCGACACCCTCACGCAGCGCCTCGCGCGCCGCTCACCGGCATCTCAACGCATCGCCTTCTGGTACCACTCGTGGAACTGCTGCATGCCGTCTTCCATCGGGCTCTGATACGGGCCGAAGTCGTCTTCGCCGCGCTCGAACAGGGCGCGCCGGCCGGCATCCATGCGCAGGGCGATCTCGTCGTCTTCGGCGCAGGTCTCCCAGTACGCCGCCTGCTCGGCCTCGACGAACTCACGCTCGAAGGCGTGGATGTCCTCGGGGTAGTAGAACTCGACGATGTTGAGCGTCTTCTGCGGCCCCTTCGGGACCAGCGTCGAGACGACCAGTACGTGCGGGTACCACTCGACCATCGTCGCCGGGTAGTAGGTCAGCCAGATCGCGCCGTGGCGCGGCACCACGTCCGGGTAGCGCCCTTCGCGGTAGGCGAGCACGGCGTCGTGCCATTTGCGATAGGCCGGCGATCCCGGCTTGGCGAGCTCGTTCTTCGGGCCCACCGTCTGCACCGAATGATGCGGGCCGAACTCCCAGCGCAGGTCCTCGCAGGTGACGAACTGGCCGAGGCCCGGGTGAAACGGAGCGACGTGGTAGTCCTCGAGGTAGACCTCGATGAAGGTCTTCCAGTTGTAGTCGCACTCGTGCAGCTTGACGCTGTCGAAGACGTAGCCGGTGAAGTCGAGGTCGCGCGACGGACCGATTCGGGCGAGCTCGGCGGCCACGTTGCGCCCGCCCGCGCCGGCGGCGCGAGGCACGTCGAAGACCATGCCGTTCCAGGTCTGGACCGGGAAGTTGGCGAGGTCGCGGCAGGGATCGTCGGCGAAATGCGGCGCACCGATCAGCTGGCCGCCGAGGTCGTAGGTCCAGCGGTGCAGGGGGCAGACGATGTTCGAGCCGGTATTGCCGCGGCCGCGCAGCATCACCGCCTGGCGATGCCGGCAGACGTTGGAGACCAGTTGCAGCCCCTCGGGCGTGCGCACGAGGGTACGCCCTTCGCCCTCCTGCGGCAGCGCGTAGTAGTCGCCGACCTCCGGGACGGCGAGCGCATGGCCGATGTAGCGGGGGCCGTGCGCGAACAGGCGGTCGTGTTCGCGTTGGTAGAGGGCCGGGTCGAAGTAGCTGCCGACCGGAAGCGGCGACTGCGCCGGGGCGAGCGCTTCGGGGGTGACGCGCAGGTCGGACATGACGTTGGGGAGCCTCCAAAGGTGCGTCTGGCAGAACGCGGGCCTGACGGATGGCGGGCACCGCCGCCATGCCGGCCGAAGGGTCGCGGATTGTACCCAGCACCTTCGGCACGACGACCGTTCGACGCCCGTGGAAATGCCGGCGGTCGACACGGACGTCGGTGCCGCTGCCGGGGTCATGTGGGGCCCTCTCGGCTGACTACAATCGTCGTTTTTCTGCAGCCTGAATGACGACCGATTCCCGTCCCGACCCGGCGCCGGCGGTGCCCGCCAGCTACGAGGTGGCGTTGACCGAGCTCGAGTCGCTGGTCGCGTCGATGGAAGGCGGCCAGCTCCCGCTCGAAGGCCTGCTCGCCAGCTATCGCCGCGGCACCGAGCTGCTCCAGTTCTGCCGCTCCCGCCTCGAGGCGGTCGAGCAGCAGGTCAGGGTGCTCGAGGACGGCCAGCTCCGGCCGTGGCCCACATGAACGCCTCGAAGCGAGCCACGGCCGGGCGCCGGGCCGTCCCAGGCCCGGCCGCACCGCCGCAGGGGGCAGTGGGTGAAGCGAGCGTGGGGGCGCCATGAAGCGCGACGGCTTCGACACCTGGGCCCTGGCCCAGCTCGACGCGGTCGAGGCGGCGCTCGACGCCTGCGTTCCCGACGATGCGCCGGCCGGCCTCGGCGATGCCATGCGCTATGGCGTCCTCGACGGCGGCAAGCGGCTGCGCCCGCTGCTCGTGCTGGCTGCCGCCGACGCGGTCCACGGGGAGCGCCCGGCCGCGCTTCGCGCCGCCTGTGCGGTCGAGCTGATCCACGCCTATTCGCTCGTCCATGACGACCTGCCGTGCATGGACGACGACGTCCTGCGCCGCGGCAAGCCGACGGTGCACGTGCGCTTCGGCGTCGCCCAGGCGATGCTCGCCGGCGACGCCATGCAGGCGCTTGCCTTCGAGGTGCTGACGCCCACCGACGACAGCGTCGCGCCGGCCTTGCAGGCGCGCCTGTGCGGCCTGCTGGCGCGCGCCGCCGGCGGCGGCGGCATGGCCGGCGGGCAGGCGATCGACCTGGCGAGCGTCGGCCACCAGCTCGACGAGCAGGCCCTCTCGGACATGCACCGCAGGAAGACCGGCGCTCTCCTGCGCGCCAGCGTCCTGATGGGGGCCGCCTGCGGCACGACGACCTCGCGCGAGTGGCGCGCGCTCGCCGATTACGGCGGCGCGGTCGGCCTCGCCTTCCAGGTCGTCGACGACATCCTCGACGTCACGCAGGCCTCGGCGACCCTCGGCAAGACGGCCGGCAAGGACATCGACAACAACAAGCCGACGTACGTCACCGTGCTCGGCCTCGACGCCGCCCACGCCCACGCCGAGGCGCTGCGCCGTGCGGCCCACGCCGCCCTCGACGGCAGCGGCATCGGCGATACCGAGCAGCTGCGCGAGCTCGCCGACCGCGTCGTCGCAAGAGAGTCCTGATCCGAAATGACCAAGCTGCTCGACCAGATCCACGTCCCCGCCGACATCCGCCGCCTGTCGCGCGCCGAGCTGAAGCTGCTCGCGACCGAGCTGCGCGAGTTCGTCGTCCAGATGGTGTCGCAGACCGGCGGCCACTTCTCGTC
>JBDTPG010000189.1:0-5514 GCA_039932815.1 Caldimonas sp. | reverse complement strand
GGCCAGGTGCTTACATGTCCATCCCGCCCATGCCACCCATGCCGCCCATGCCGCCGCCCATGCCGCCGCCGCCGCCGGCGGACTCTTCCTTCGGCGCTTCGGAGATCATGGCTTCGGTCGTGAGCATCAGCGAAGCGACCGAGGCCGCGTTCTGCAACGCCGTGCGCGTGACCTTGGTCGGGTCGAGGATCCCCATCTCGATCATGTCGCCGTATTGGCCGTTCTGCGCATTGAAGCCGTAGTTGCCCTTGCCGCCGAGGACGGCTGCGACGACCACGCTCGGCTCGTCACCGGCGTTCTGGACGATGATGCGGATCGGCTCTTCGATCGCGCGCATGATCAGCTTGATGCCGGCTTCCTGATCGGCGTTGTCGCCCTTGATCGTGCCGATGGCCTGCTTGGCACGCAGGAACGCCACGCCGCCGCCGGCGACGATGCCTTCTTCCACCGCGGCACGCGTCGCGTGCAGGGCGTCTTCGACCCGCGCCTTCTTCTCCTTCATCTCGGTCTCGGTCGCGGCCCCGACCTTGATCAGCGCCACGCCGCCGGCCAGCTTGGCCACGCGCTCCTGGAGCTTTTCCTTGTCGTAGTCGCTGGTCGCTTCCTCGATCTGGACGCGCACCTGCTTGACGCGCGCCTCGATGTCGGCCGCGGCGCCGGCGCCGTCGATGATGGTCGTGTTTTCCTTGGCGACTTCGACGCGCTTGGCCTGGCCGAGGTCGGCCAGCTGCACCTTCTCGAGCGTCAGGCCGACTTCCTCGGCGATGACCTTGCCGCCGGTCAGGATCGCGATGTCCTCGAGCATCGCCTTGCGACGATCACCGAAGCCCGGCGCCTTGACGGCGACGACCTTGAGGATGCCGCGCAGCGTGTTGACGACGAGGGTCGCCAGCGCTTCGCCTTCGACCTCCTCGGCGACGATCAGGAGCGGCCGGCCCGACTTGGCCACCTGCTCGAGCGTCGGCAGAAGGTCGCGGATGTTGCTGATCTTCTTGTCGAACAGCAGCACGAAAGGATTGTCGAGCACCGCCGTCTGCTTGTCGGGGTTGTTGATGAAGTAGGGCGAGAGATAGCCGCGGTCGAACTGCATGCCCTCGACGACTTCGAGCTCGGAGGCGAGCGATTTGCCGTCCTCGACGGTGATGACGCCTTCCTTGCCGACCTTGTCCATCGCGTCGGCGATGATGCGGCCGACTTCCTCGTCGCTGTTCGCCGAGATCGTTCCGACCTGGGCGATTTCCTTCGAGGTCGTCGTCGGTTTCGATTGCTTCTTCAGCTCCTCGACGAGCGCCGTGACGGCCTTGTCGATGCCGCGCTTCAGGTCCATCGGGTTCATGCCCGCGGCGACGTACTTCATGCCTTCGCGGACGATCGCCTGCGCGAGCACCGTCGCCGTCGTCGTGCCGTCGCCGGCGATGTCGCTGGTCTTGGATGCGACTTCCTTGACCATCTGGGCGCCCATGTTCTGGAGCCTGTCCTTGAGTTCGATCTCCTTGGCGACCGAAACCCCGTCCTTGGTGACCGTCGGGCCACCGAAGGAGCGCTCGAGCACCACGTTGCGGCCCTTCGGGCCGAGGGTGACCTTGACCGCGTTGGCGAGGATGTTCACACCCTCGACCATGCGCGCGCGGGCGTCGCCGCCGAATGAAACGTCTTTTGCTGCCATTTCTTTTCTCCGTTGCCTTGCTTACTTCTCGACGACGGCGAAGAGGTCTTCCTCGCGCATCACCAGGAGCTCGTCGCCATCGACCTTGACGGTCTGGCCGCTGTACTTGCCGAAGAGGACGCGATCGCCCTTCTTGACGTTCATGGAAACGATGTCGCCGCGCTCGTTGCGCTTGCCGGGTCCCACCGACAGGACTTCGCCCTGATCGGGCTTCTCGGCGGCGTTGTCGGGGATGACGATTCCCGAGGCGGTCTTGGTTTCCTGCTCCACGCGCTTGACGATCACGCGATCGGCCAACGGACGAAGGTTCATGGCATCTCCTTGAGGGGTTCGGATCCTTGCGGATGAGGGAGCGACCGGGCGCTGAGGGGAATGCGCCGGCCACTTCGATGTATTAGCACTCACCGGGAGCGAGTGCTAGCAAGTCAATTATGGGGCAGGAAGGGGACGGTTTCAAGGGGCGATGCCGTCCGGGTTGCGACAGCAGACCTTGCGACGCCCCGATAGAGTCCCTTGCCATGGCCCGTCCCCTGATCGCTCTCGACGCCGACGGCGTCCTCCTCGATTTCCACCTCGGCTATGCCGGCGCCTGGGCGCGCGCCTTCGGCAGCGCGCCGGCCGAGCGCGACCCGCTCGCCTACTGGCCGATCGATCGCTGGCAGGTCGACCGCCTCGACGACGAGCGCCGCGCCCACTTCCGCCGCCATTTCGACGAGCAGTTCTGGTCGTCGGTGCCGGCGATCGAAGGGGCCCTCGCCGCCTGTCATCGGCTCCACGACGCCGGCTTCGACCTGGTCTGCGTCTCGGCGCTAGACACGGAGCATGAGGCGGCGCGCCTGCGCAACCTGCGCGACCACGGCTTTCCGATCGAGCGGGTCGTCGCCACCGGCAACGCCCCCGGCGAGCGCAGCCCGAAGGCGGATGCGATCGCCGTGCTCGATCCCGAAGCATTCGTCGACGACTACCTGCCCTACATGCGCGGTGTCCCCGGCCATGTCCACACCGCCCTCGTCCTGCGCGCGCCCAACGGCAGCCCGAACGAAGGGCTGGAGCTCGCGCTCGCCCGGTCCGTGCACGACGATCTGCCGGGGTTCGCCGACTTCTGGCTGACGCGCTGACCGCCCGTGGTCGATGCGGGTCCGTCTCGGGCGCCCGGAACGCCGCCGCGCCTCAGGTCACCGGATCGGCGTCCGGGTCGTTGTCCTCGCTCGGCTTGGCCTCTACGCCGTAGGCCTCGCTCGCCCAGGCGCCGAAGTCGTTGTTCCTGCACCGTGGGCTGCAGAAGGGCCGGCACGGATTGCTGAGCGCGTAGACGGCCTGGCCGCCACAGGTCGGGCAGCGGACCATTCGGGAACGAAACGGCGCGTCGGTCATCGCAGTCCCGACGCTCACGCGCACAGCGTCAGCTCGAAACCGGTCTCCGCGTCGCTCGGGCGCAGCCGGCCGTCGGCCTCCTGGCGCATCAGGCGCACGAGCATCATCAGTCGATGGCCACTGATCTCGGGAACGAGCTGCAGCGCCTGGTCGATCCGCACCCGCATCAGCTGGTAGACGCGCCCGGCGGGCAAGCTTTGCGAGTACTGGCCACCGACGGCGACGACGTGCTGCGCCGTGCCCGAGTCGCGCAGCAGCCCGAGCAGGACCTGCAGCGCTTCGGCGAGCGGCATCAGCGTGGCGACCCACTGCAGCAGGTCGGCGCGCCTGCGCGCCGGCGCGAGCTGCTGCCAGGCGTAGTAGCCCGGCAGGTCGAACTCGCAGGTGCCGCCGGGAATGCTGATCCGACTCCTGATGCTCATCAGCCATTCGTTGGCGGTGAGCGCGGCACCGGCCTTGCCCGCGAGCTGGTTGAGGCGCGCGAACGCACCATCGATGCGGCCCAGCATGCCCTCGAGCGCAGCCTCCGAGATCGCGGGGTTGCCGCGATAGCCGTGCAGCTGCAGGCGATGCTTCTCGAGCTCCTTCAGCAGGTCCGACTTGAGATCGGCGCGCGAGCCGACGTCCATGATCTCGAAGATCGTGCCGAGCGCGTGATGGTGATCGACCGGCGCATCGCGCTCGATCAGCTGGCCGAGCCTGTCGAACAGATGCTCGAGTCGGAGCATCGTGCGGATGCTCTCGTTCAACGGGTACTCGTAGACGATCAAGGGGAGGGCAGGTCGTAGGCCGCGGTTGGAAAGACCGCCGTCAGACCGGTGGCCGCGCGGATTGTTCCATAGCGAACCCGGCCGGACCGCGCGTCAGGTCCGCGTCGGGATCCCTGACCGCCAGAGGGCGTGGACTTCGCCGGCGAGCTCGGCAAGCGAGAGGCCCTCGTTGTGGATCACCGCATCGGCGGCGGCACGTCGCGCTGCGCGTGGCGCCTGCTGGGCGATCACCGCGCGTGCCGCCTCTTCGGTCCAGCCGGGGCGTGCGGCGACGCGCTCGACCTGCAAGGCCTCGTCGCAATCGACGAGCCAGACGGCATCGACGCGGCTGCGCCACCGGTCGGACTCCACCAGCAACGGCACGTCGAAGACGAGCGCCGCGGCGGTGGCAGCGGCGAGCGCCGCCTCGCGCTCGACCTCGACGCCGATCAGCGGATGAAGGATTGCTTCGAGCCGGGTTCGCGTCCCGACGTCGTCGAACGCGGCACGGCGCATGCGCGGCCGATCGAGGCCGCCGTCGGTGCCGATGAACTCGGTCCCGAACGCGGTGCGGATGGCTTCGATGGCGGCACCGCCCGGCATCGTCAACCGCCGCGCGATGAGGTCGGTGTCGATGACCGCGGCGCCGAGGCCGGCGAGCATCGCCCCGACCGTGCTCTTGCCGCTGCCGATGCCGCCCGTGAGCCCGATGCGCAAGGCGGTCATGCCAGTGAGAGAAATCTCGGTCGCCCTAGGCCCAGCGCATCCAGCCGAGAACCCGCTCCGGCCCGGCGAAGAGGACGACCAGGCCGGCGCCGGCGAGAAACGGGCCGAACGGCACGTAGCGGCCTTCGCGCAACGCGGAGGACATCTTCATCAGGATGCCGACGATCGCACCGATCACCGAAGCGCCGAGGACGATCGGCAGGATCATCTTCCAGCCCAGCCACGCGCCCAGCGCGGCGAGGAGCTTGAAGTCGCCGAAGCCCATGCCTTCCTTGCCGGTCGTGAGCTTGAACAGCCAGTAGACCGACCAGAGCGAGAGGTAGCCGACGATGGCGCCCCAGACCGCATCGGGCAGGGCGATCGTCCAGCCGAGCGCGGCACTCGCGACGCCCGCCCAGAGCAGCGGCAGCGTCAGGTTGTCCGGGAGCAGGGTGGTGTCCCAGTCGATGCCGGAGAGTGTGACCAGGACGGCACAGAAGAAGCACCACAGCAAGGCGACCGGTTGGGCGCCGAAGTGCCAGCCGACCAGCGCGAAGAGCAGGGCGGTGGCGAGCTCGATCAGCGGGTAGCGGGCCGAGATCGGCGCCTTGCACGCCGAGCATCGCGCACGCAGCCAGATCCAGCTGGCGAGAGGAATGTTCTCGTACCACGCGATGGCATGGCCGCAGGACGGGCAACGCGAGCGCGGCGTCGACAGCGTGAGCGCCGGCGCTTCCTCGTGGGCGACGCCGAGCAGGTCGGCGCTTTCCATCTTCCAGCCCCGCTCGAGCATGAGCGGCAGGCGATGGATGACGACGTTCAGGAAGCTGCCGATGCACAGCCCGAACAGGGCCAGGACGAGCGGGGAGAGGAAGACCTCGGCGAAGGGCATCGTGCCCTACACAACCTGACCCAGCTTGAAGATCGGCAGGTACATGGAGACGACGATGCCGCCGATCAGGGTTCCCAGGATGACGATGATGAACGGCTCCATCAGGCTCGACAGGCCCTTGACGGCCT
>JBDTPG010000188.1:0-5519 GCA_039932815.1 Caldimonas sp. | reverse complement strand
AGCTGCATGTCGTCGGCGGTGCTCGATTCGAGCGGGTTGTGGCTGATGCCGGCGTTCTCGCCGCGAACGAAGAGCATCGCCTGCGGCATGACCTCGCCGATCTTCATCGCGTCGTGGCCGGCGCCGCTCGGCATGCGGTGCACGGGCAGGCCGAGGGCGACGACGGCGTTCTCCCAGCGCGCCTGCCACTCCGGCGCCGACGGCGAGGCGGCGACGCGCATCGTCTCCTCGAGGATGAACGAGAGGCCGCGCCGGTCGCAGATCCCGGCGGCCGCGGCGAGCACGTCGTCGACGCAGGCATCGCGCACCGGGTCGGTGGTGGCGCGGATGTCGAGCGTGAAGCGGCAGCGACCGGGGACGACGTTGGTCGATCCGTCGGGAACTTCGAGCATGCCCATCGTGCCGACCAGATGGGGCGCCGCTTGCGCGCGCTTTTCGAGAAAGACCGCGAGCTCGGCCACCGCCGCGGCGGCGTCGCGCCGGCTCGTCATCGGCGTCGTTCCGGCGTGGCTCGCCATGCCGCGCACCTCGCCGGCGAAGCGGACGCCGCCGTTGATCGAGGTGACGACGCCGAGCGGCAGGCCGAGCTCGTTGAGCACCGGTCCCTGCTCGATGTGCACTTCGACGAAGCCGAGGTAGTCGGCGGGCTTGCGCTTGAGCCGCTTGATCGCCGCGGGCGTCGCCGCAAGGCCAGCGTGGCGCATCGCGTCGCGCATCGACACGCCGTCGACGTCGACCTGGTCGAGCCAGCGCGGATCGAACTGGCCGACGAGCGCGCCCGAGCCGAGGAAGGTCGCCTTGTAGCGCTGCCCTTCCTCCTCGGCGAAGGCGACGACCTCGAGGCCGAACGGCAGGCGCCTGCCGGCCCGGCTCAGCTCGCGCACGCAGATCATCGGCACGATGATGCCGAGCCGGCCGTCGTAGCGACCGCCGTTTCTCACGGTGTCGTAGTGGGATCCGGACAGCAGCGTCTTCGCGCCCGGCGCCGCCGCGCGGTACTTGCCGACGACGTTGCCGACGGCGTCGACCCGGACGTCGTCGAAGCCGCACTCGCGCATCCAGCGAACGAGCTGCGCGGCGGCGGCACGGTGCGCGTCGGTGAGGTAGGTGACGGTGAGCTGGCCCTGCTCGGCGAAGCCGGGATCGGAATGGCGCGCCAGCAGCTCGGCGCAATCCCACGCCTGCTCGCCGAGCAACGGCCGGAAGGCGAAGCGGTCGTCGAGGCGCAGCTCGGCGACGCGGTGCACGTTGCGCAGCGCCTCGGCGAGCTCGAAGTCGGGATGGTTCTCGAGCCGGCGCTCGAAGGTCGCGAGGATCTGCGCCTTGGTGAGACCGCTGCCGCGCGGGCCGCGCACCGAGAGCATGAACGGGAAGCCGAAGCGATCGCGGTAGGCGGCATTGAGGCGCGCGATCCGCGCCAGCTCCTCGGGGGTGCACGCGGTGAGGCCGACCTTGCCCTGCTCGCGGCTCGACTCTGCCGTGAGCGTGCCGTCGCTCATGGACTTGCCGGCGAGCTCCGGGTGCGAGCGCAGCAGGGCGAGCTGCTCGTCGCGCTCGGCTTCGGTGACGACTTCGACCAGCGCGCGCTTCAGCTGCGCCAGCGACGCGTACGGTCCGCGCGGCCAGGCGCGCTCGCTCACCCACGGCGAGTGCTCGTAGGTGCCGGCGAGCAGGTCGACGAAGTCCTTGTGAGAAGCGCGGTTCAGGCGCGCCAGGGTGAGGACTTCGCCGTCCATGGTCGTCATGTCGCTGGTGGGCTGGGTCAGAGCGTGACCCGTACCGACTTCACGACCGGCTGCAACGCGGTGACCTGATTGCGAACGAACGCCGTGAACTCGGCCGGCGTCGACGGCGTCGCCGTCACGCCGAGCTCGAGCAGGCGCTTCCTGATGTCGGGCATCGCCAGCACTTCGTTGGTCGCGGCGTTGAGGCGCGCGACCAGGTCGGCCGGCATCTTCGCCGGGCCCGTGAGGCCGAAGAAGTTGTCGAGCACCAGCCGGCCGTGGCCCGATTCGCCGACCGTGGGCACGTCGGGCGCGAGCGGCGAGCGTTGCGCCGACGTGACGGCGAGCGGCTTGATCTGGCCGGTCTTGAAGAACGGCACGAAGGCCGTGATGACGTCGATGCCGACCGGGATCACGCCCGAGATCAGGTCGGTCGTCATCGGCGCGCCGCCGCGGTACGGGACGTGTGTCATCTTGATGCCGAGGGCGCGGCTCATCATCTCGCCGTAGATGTGGCCGATCGACGCCGGCCCGCCCGAGCCGAACTGCAGGTTCCCGGACTTCTTCGCCGCGTTCTCGAGATCGACGATGGTGTTGATGCCGGCGGCCGGATTGGCCATGACGACGCACGGCGCCGAGCCGATCGAGGCGATGTGGGTGAAGTCGGCGACCGGGTCGTAGGGCTGCTTCTCGAGCACGAACGGGCCGATCGAGATCGGCGTCGAGTTCGAGAGCATCAGCGTGTAGCCGTCCGGCGGCGACTGGACGACGGCGAGCCCGCCCACGCTGCCGCCGGCGCCGGGACGGTTGTCGACGATCACGGCCTGGCCGAGCTTCTTGGCGAGATGCTCGCCGACCACCCGGGCGACGATGTCGCTCGCGCCGCCGGCGGCGAAGGTGACGACGATCCGGATCGGCTTGTCGGGGTAGGCGGCCCAGGCCGGCCAGGCGAGGGTGGCGGCGCCGGCAGCGCCGGCACGAAGGCAATCGCGGCGATTCAATCGAAAGCTCATGGTCGTTCCTTGAAGCCAGGGGAGGGAAGCACCGTCACGCAACTCTCGCGCCACCGGCGGCACCTGCAGCGGCGAAAGGATGAACCGCGCGCCAGTGGCGGGCGATGTCGATGCGCCGCGCGATCCAGACCCGATCGTGCGACTGCACGTGGTCGAGGAAGCGGCTCAGCGCGCCGATCCGGCCCGGCTTGCCGAGCAGGCGGCAGTGCATTCCGATCGACATCATCTTCGGTCGGTCGATGCCGGCCGGATCGCCTTCCGCGTACAGCGCGTCGAAGGCATCGCGCAGGTAGGCGAAGAAGTGCTCGCCGGTGTTGAAGCCCTGCGCCTGGACGAAGCGCATGTCGTTGGTGTCGAGCGAGTACGGCACGACGAGATGCGGCACGGTGGTGCCGTCGCCCTTCGCGACCTCGCTCCAGAACGGCAGGTCGTCGCCGTAGTAGTCGCTGTCGTATTCATAGCCGCCGTGCTCGACGACGAGCCGGCGCGTGTTCGGGCTGTCGCGGCCGGTGTACCAGCCGAGCGGCCAGGCGCCGCCCGTGAGCTCCTTCAGCACCCGCGTCGCGATGTCGACGTGGCGCCGCTCGCTCGCCTCGGGCAGGTGCTGGTAATGGATCCAGCGCAAGCCGTGGCTGGCGATCTCGTGGCCGCGCCGCATGAACTCGCCGACCAGCTCGGGATAGCGCTCGAGCGCCATGGCGACGCCGAACACGGTCAGCGGCAGCTTCCTCGCATCGAACTCGCGCAGGATGCGCCAGACGCCGGCGCGCGAGCCGTACTCGTACATCGACTCCATCGTCATGTGGCGGCTCTCGTACGCCTGCGCGGTCACCAGCTCGGACAGGAAGGTCTCCGACGCGGCGTCGCCGTGCAGGACGCTGTTCTCGCCGCCTTCCTCGTAGTTGAGGACGAACTGGACGGCGATGCGCGCGCCGTCGGGCCAGCGCGCATGCGGCGGATCGGCGCCGTGGCCGCGCAGATCGCGCGGATAGACGGAAGCGGGAGCATTCATCGAGTGCTGGCGACGATACACTTTTGCGCAGCGCCGGCGGACCACCGCGGGACACGGAAGGCCCGATGGGAAAGCTCACGACGCACGTCCTCGACACCGCCAACGGTTGTCCGGCCGCCGGCATGCGGGTCTCGTTCTTTCGCATCGACGACGGCGTCTCGCGCGAGCTGAAGACGATGGTCCTCAACGACGACGGCCGCGCCGATGCGCCGCTGCTCGAGGGCGCCGAGCACCGGCCCGGCCGGTATCGGCTCGTCTTCTCCGTCGCCGCCTACTTCGCCGCGCGCGGCGCCGAGCTCGCCGATCCGCCTTTCCTCGGCGACGTGCCGCTCGACTTCGGCATCGCCTCGGCCGACGATCACTATCACGTGCCGCTGCTCGTCAGCCCCTGGTCGTACTCGACCTACCGCGGCAGCTGAGACCGGGCGCGCAATGGACGCGTATCTGCTCGACTGGGCCAACGTCCTCCTGCGCTTTGCGCACGTCATCACCGGCATCGCCTGGATCGGCGCGTCGTTCTACTTCGTCGGCCTCGACAGCAGCCTGACGCCGCCGAAGGACGACGCCGATCGCGCCAAGGGCGTCGGCGGCGAGCTGTGGGCGGTGCACGGCGGCGGCTTCTATCACCAGCAGAAGTACCCGGTCGCGCCCGAGCGCCTGCCGGAGCAGCTGCACTGGTCGATGTGGGAGAGCTACTCGACCTGGCTCACCGGCTTCGCGCTCTTCGCCGTCCTCTACCTCTTCAACGCCGGCACCTTCCTGATCGACAAGACGGTGTTCGACTGGTCCCCGGCGGCGGCGGTCGGGACCGCGCTCGCGTTCTTCGCCGTCTTCTGGCTCGCCTACGACGCCGCGTGCCGGCTGTTCGGCAGCGGGCCGCGCGGCGACCTGATCGTCGGTGCGCTGGTCGTCGGTCTGGTCGTGCTGGCGGCGTGGCTGGCCTGCCACCTGTTCGCCGGCCGCGCCGCGTTCCTGATCGTCGGCGCGGTCATGGCGACGGCGATGACGGCCAACGTCGCGCACTGGATCATTCCGGGCCAGCGCAAGGTCGTCGCCGCGCTTCGCGAGGGCCGGCCGGTCGATCCGGTGCACGGCCAGCGCGGCAAGCAGCGCAGCGTCCACAACACCTACTTCACGCTGCCGGTCGTCTTCACGATGATCAGCAACCACTACGGCTTCGTCTTCGGTGCGAAGAACAACTGGCTCGTGCTGGTCGTGCTGATGCTGGCGGGCGCGCTCATTCGCGTCTCGTTCGTGCTGCGTCACAAGGCGCTGGTCGAGCACCGGCCGGTGCCGTGGCGCTACGCGATCGCCGGCGCGCTGATCGTCGTCGCGACGGTCGGCGTGCTGCTGCCCGCGTCGCCGGTGGCGACGGCACAGGCGGCGGCGCCGACCTTCGCCGAGGTCGAGGCGATCGTGCAGCAGCGCTGCAGCGTCTGCCACAACGCCGTGCTCGCCAACAAGAACGTGCGCCTCGATTCCGCGGCCGAGATCCGCGCTCATGCGCAGGAGGTCTACCAGCAGGCGGTCGTGCTCAAGCTGATGCCGATGAACAACGCCACCCGGATCACCGACGGCGAGCGCGCCGCCCTGGGCCGCTGGTACGAGGCCGGCGCGCCAGTCCGCTAGCGCCGTGCCCGGGCGCGCTGCGCGCATACTTGTTCCCCCCGCGCCAGGAGCGCGACCGCACACCACGAGGAGCTCCCCATGTCCCTGCGCATCAACGACATCGCCCCCGACTTCGAAGCCGAGACCACCCAAGGCAAGGTC
>JBDTPG010000187.1:0-5525 GCA_039932815.1 Caldimonas sp. | reverse complement strand
AGATCGGCTACCTGCCGCAGGAGCCGGTGATGAACCCGGACCAGACGGTTCGCGAAGCGGTTGAGGAAGGGATCGGCGGCGCGCTAGCCGCGAAGAAGCGCCTCGACGAGGTCTACGCCGAGTACGGCGAGCCCGACGCCGATTTCGACAAGCTGGCCGCCGAGCAGGCCGAGCTCGAGGCGGTCATCGCCTCGTCGGGCAGCGAGAACACCGACCAGCAGCTCGAGATCGCCGCCGACGCGCTGCGCCTGGCGCCCTGGGATGCGGTCGTCGGCAAGCTGTCAGGCGGCGAGAAGCGCCGCGTTGCGCTCTGCCGCATGCTGCTCTCCAAGCCCGACATGCTGCTCCTCGACGAGCCCACCAACCACCTCGACGCCGAGTCGGTCGACTGGCTCGAGCAGTTCCTGCTGCGCTTCCCGGGCACCGTCGTCGCGATCACCCACGATCGCTACTTCCTCGACAACGCCGCCGAGTGGATCCTCGAGCTCGACCGCGGCGCGGGCATTCCGTACAAGGGCAACTACTCGACGTGGCTCGAGCAGAAGGAAGCCCGCCTCGAGCAGGAGCAGAAGACCGAGGACGCGCGCACCAAGGCGATGAAGAAGGAGCTCGAGTGGGTGCGCCAGAACCCGAAGGGGCGCCAGGCCAAGAGCAAGGCGCGGCTGGCGCGCTTCGAGGAGCTTTCCGACGTCGAATACCAGAAGCGCAACGAGACCAACGAGATCTTCATCCCGGTCGCCGAGCGGCTCGGCCACGAGGTGATCGAGTTCCAGAACGTCAGCAAGAGCTTCGGCGATCGCCTCCTCATCGACGACCTCAGCTTCAAGGTGCCGGCCGGCGCGATCGTCGGCATCATCGGCCCGAACGGCGCCGGCAAGTCGACCCTCTTTCGCATGATCGCCGGCAAGGAGCAGCCCGACAGCGGCACGGTCAAGATCGGCTCGACCGTGAAGATGGCGTTCGTCGAGCAGAGCCGCGAGGAGCTCGAGAACGACAAGACCGTCTGGCAGGACGTCTCTGGCGGGCTCGACAATCTGGTGGTCGGCAAGTTCGTGATGCCGAGCCGCGCCTACCTCGGCAAGTTCAACTTCAAGGGCAACGACCAGCAGAAGCTGGTCGGCAACCTCTCGGGTGGCGAGCGCGGCCGGCTCCACCTGGCGAAGACGCTGATCGCCGGCGCCAACGTCCTGATGCTCGACGAGCCCTCGAACGACCTCGACGTCGAGACGCTGCGCGCCCTGGAAGACGCGCTGCTCGAATTCGCCGGCTCGATCATGGTGATCAGCCACGACCGCTGGTTCCTCGACCGCATCGCCACCCACATCCTGGCCGCCGAGGGCGACTCGAAGTGGACCTTCTTCGACGGCAACTACCAGGAGTACGAAGCCGACAAGAAGAAGCGCCTCGGCGAAGAGGGCGCCAAGCCCAAGCGCCTGCGCTTCCGGCCGATGCACTGATCGGCGCGACCCGGCGCGAATGCGAATTACGCCCGTTTCGCGAACTCCGCGTCCGTCTTACCATCGAACGAGCCTCTCGCCTTTTCCGCCGAGGACTGCACGCATGCCCACCCCCCGCTTCGCGCCGATCCGCGCGCTCGCCCTGCTCGTCGCCGCCGGCGCCGCGCTGGCCGGCTGCACGACCCTGCAAACCGCCAACACGGCCAGCGCCCCCGGCGCCCCGGGGCCTGCGGCCTCCGCGCCCACTGCGGCGCTCGGCCCGGGTGGCGCCGCCTCGGGGCTGCGCCCGCCGGGGGCGCCTCCGGTCGCGGTGGCGCCGGGCGGGCTGAAGCCGTTCGCCGAAGTCATCAAGGATGCGCGCCGCAGCGACGGCATCCTCACCGTCTGGCAGAAGGACGACAAGGTCTGGCTCGAGTTGAAGCCTGACGACTTCAATCGCCTCTTCTTCCTCTCGCCGAAGCTGAAGACCGGCATCGGCGAGCGCGGCTTCTACGGCGGCATGATGCAGGACAGCGGCGTCGTCGAATTCCGCCGGATCCACAACCAGGTGCAGCTGATCTGGAGGAACGTCGGCTACATCGCCAGGCCCGGAACGCCGGAAGCGCGCGCGATCGAGGCCGGCTATTCGCCCAGCCTGCTGGCGAGCGCGCCGGTGCTGAGCCTGCCCGAGCCCGAGCGCAAGTCGGTGCTCGTCGAAGCCAACACGCTCTTCCTCGCCGACCTGCTCGGTTTCGGCATGGACCTGCAGCGCGCCTACCGCCAGGGCTACGCTTTCGATGCGCGCAATTCGGCGATCACCCAGGTCCGGCCGACCGCCGACGCCCTCGTCCTCGAGGTCCTCGGCCACTACGCGACGGCGTCGATCTCGGTGCCGCAGCCGGGCTCGCCCCCCGGCATGCCGCAGCCGTCGGCGCCGAAATCGCTGCCCGATCCGCGCAGCATGTTCCTGACCATCGCCTATTCGCTCGCCCCGCTGCCCGCGGAGCCGATGCACGGGCGCCATGCCGATCCGCGCGTCGGCTACTTCGAGAGTGGACGCTTCGACTTCAGCAACGACCTGCAGCGGACGCCGCGCCAGCGCTTCGTCAACCGCTGGCGACTCGAGAAGAAGGATCCTTCCGCGGCGCTCTCCGAGCCGGTCAAGCCGATCGTGTTCTGGATCGACCGCACGGTGCCGTTCAAGTACCGCGCGGTGATCACCGCCGGCGTCCTCGAGTGGAACAAGGCGTTCGAGAAGATCGGCTTCAAGGACGCGATCCGGGTCGAGGTCCAGCCCGAGAACGCCGACTTCGACACCCTCGACTTCGGCCGCTCGTCGATCCGCTGGATGACCAACGCGTCGCCTTTGTTCGGCGCAATCGGCCCGAGCCACGTCGATCCGCGTAGCGGCGAGATCCTCGACGCCGACATCGGCCTCGAGAGCCTGTCGTCGCGCAACATCCGCGCCGCGCGCTCGCAGATCCTCTCGGCCACCGGTGTCGACAACCCGTTCCGCGACGCCGATCCGACGCCGCAGGAGCTCGCGCTTCTGATGTCGGGGCGGGTGTGCACCTACAACGAGATGGCTGCCGAGCAGATGACGTACGGCGTCGACGTGCTGGAAGCGCGCGGCGATCTCGAGCCCGGCAGCCCGGAGGCCGAGGCGTTCGTCGAGGGCTACCTGAAGGACGTGACGATGCACGAGGTCGGCCACACGCTCGGCCTGCGCCACAACTTCCGCTCGTCGCGCGTCTACACCCAGCAGCAGCTCGCCGACCCCGCATTCACGCGCGCCAACGGCATCACCGGGTCGGTGATGGAATACGCGCCGATCAACCTGAACAGCGCGGAGGAGGCGCGCGAGCGCTACGGCACGCCGTTCAACGACACCCTGGGGCCGTACGACTACTGGGCGATCGAGTACGCCTACAAACCGCTGCCCTCGGGCCTGTCGGCCGCCGACGAGCGGGCCGCGCTCGAGAAGATCGCCGGCCGCAGCGCCGAGCCGCTGCTCGCTTACGGCACCGACGAGGACAACTTCATCGGTGTCGATCCGGAGACGCTGCAGTTCGACCTCGGCGGCGACGTCATCGCCTTCGCCAAGAAGCGGATCGCGATCGCGCAGGAACTGCTGAAGCGCCAGGAAACGCGGACGCTTCGCCCCGACCAGGACTACAACGTCCTCAAGCGCTCGGTCAGCTACGCGCTGCGCGACGTCGCCCGCGCGGCGAACGTGCTCTCGCGCCAGATCGGCGGCGTGCGCACCGTCCGCGACGCGCCCGGCACCGGCCGCGATCCGTTGACGCCGGTCCCGGTCGCCGAGCAGCGCGAGGCGCTCGATCTCATCGCCGGCAGCCTGCTCTCGGCGGACAGCTTTCGCGTCTCGCCGGCGTTGCAGAGGAAGCTCGGCGCCGACTTCGCCGAGCGGACTGACGCCATCTTCGGCGGCGAGGGTTCGACCCAGACCGACTATTCGCCGTCGGGACAGGTGCTCGGCCTGCAGCGCTCGCTGCTCGCCGTGATGATGAGCGACACGGTCGCGACGCGCTTGCTCGAGAGCAGCGAGAAGGCGCCGTCGGGCGCCGGCCGGGCGCTGCGCATGCCCGAGCTGTACTCGCGGCTCACCCAGGCGGTGTGGAGCGAGCTCGACGGCAAGAGCGGCGACATCGCGCCGCTTCGTCGCGAGGTGCAGCGCGATCACGTCAACCGCATCGCCGCGCAGCTGATCCGCCCCGGCTCGTCGAGCCGCGCCGACACGCGCAGCACGGTGAGGGCGCAGGCGCGCCTGCTTCTCGAGCGCATCCGTGGCGCGAGCCAGCGGCCCGGCTTCAGCGAGGAGACGAAAGCCCACCTCGCCGACAGCGCCGACACGCTCGAGCAGGCGATGTCGGCCAAGCTGCAGCGCAGCGGCGCCTAGGACCCGGCCGCCGCAAAGAAAAACGGCCGCCCGAGGGCGGCCGTCGAAAAGGCGCGGGGGGCGCCCGGGGTAAACGGGTCTTACTGGACGCGCGACTCGCGGCCGGTGTCGTCGACCGCGACTTGGGTGACGGCCTGGCGGCGGCCGGTGACCACGACGGTCGGCAACGTCACGGCGTCGCTGGCGGCGATGCGCTTGCCGATTACGGTCACCGCCGGCAGCGAGCAGACTGCGGTCGCCTTGACGGTGGGGCGCGTGCCCATCATTTCCGCACCGACCGCTGCGGTACCGGCGGCCAGAAGGCTGAAGGTCAGGACGGCGGAGAAGAGGTTGTCGGACATGGTGGGCTCCTGGTGAACTGGCGCATCCGTGATGCGCTGGACGTGAATGTAGGCAGCGCCGGTGCGCCTTCCCAGCGGCTTGCGACGAAGCGCGTTCCCGGCGGGATGAGCCGCTTCGGTGGCCGACGAATGACGCGTGCGGAGGGCCTCCCGCGTCGCCCTGACGCCCGGTTCAGGCGCGCCGGACCGCCTCGACGCCGTCGGACTGGCGGGTCTCGTCGAACAGCGACGGCTTGAAGACCGAAGCGCCTTCGGAGCGATCGTTGACCGCCCAGAGCATCAGGGCCCGCGCCGACATCGGCTTGGCGAAGAGGAAGCCCTGCAGCTCGTCGCAGCCCATCTGCACCAGCACATGCTGCTGGCGCTGGTTCTCGACGCCTTCGGCGACGACCTTCAGGCCGAGCGCGTGGGCCAGCTTGATGACCGCGTCGACGACGGCGCGCGCATCGGCGCTGTGCTCGAGGTCCTGGATGAAGCTGCGATCGATCTTCAGCTCCTCGGCCGGGAGCTTGCGCAGGTAGCTGAGGCTCGAGTACCCGGTGCCGAAATCGTCGATCGACAGGTGCGTGCCGAGCTCGCCGAGGCGGCGGAAGGTCGTCTGCGTCGTCTTGGTGTCCTCCATCGCCGCCGACTCGGTGATCTCGCACGTCAGCAGCGACGGATGGATCTTGTGCGCCTGCAGCGCGTCGGTGATCCGCTCGACGATGTCGTCCTGGCGCATCTGGTGCGCCGAGAGGTTGATGGCGACGCGCATGCGGACGCCCTTCTCGCGCCACTGGCGGCTCTGCCGGCACGCGTCCTCGATCACCCAGTTGCCGATCGCGCCGATCA
>JBDTPG010000186.1:0-5566 GCA_039932815.1 Caldimonas sp. | reverse complement strand
ACGCCGAAGGACAAGGGCACGCTCGCCGAGATGACCGGAACGGTCTCGTTCGGCAAGGAGACCAAGGGCAAGGTGCGGCTGCAGATCACCGACCCGGAAGGCAAGGTCTACGAGGAGCTCGTCCTGAAGGAGAAGAACATCGTGGTCCACGAGGGCCAGGTGGTCAACAAGGGCGAGTCGATCGTCGACGGGCCGGCCGATCCGCAGGACATCCTGCGCCTCCTGGGCATGGAAGAGCTCGCGCGCTACATCGTCGACGAGGTGCAGGACGTGTACCGCCTCCAGGGCGTCAAGATCAACGACAAGCACATCGAGGTGATCGTTCGCCAGATGCTGCGGCGCGTGCAGATCTCGAACCCGGGCGACACGAGCTACATCCTCGGCGAGCAGGTCGAGCGCTCGGAGCTGCTCGGCAAGAACGACAAGATGCTGGCCGAGGGCAAGCTGCCCGCGACGCACATCGACGTCCTGCTCGGCATCACCAAGGCGTCGCTGTCGACCGACAGCTTCATCTCGGCGGCGTCGTTCCAGGAGACGACGCGGGTGCTCACCGAGGCGGCGATCATGGGCAAGCGCGACGAGCTGCGCGGTCTCAAGGAAAACGTCATCGTCGGCCGGCTCATTCCGGCTGGAACGGGGATGGCGTTCCACGAGGCGCGCAAGGCCAAGGAAGCGATGGACGACGCCGAGCGCCGCGCCATCGCCGTCCAGGAAGCCGAGGAGCTTGCGGCGGTACAGATGCAGCAGGTCGATGCGGCGACCGACGCCGCCGCGGCAGCGGCAGCGGCAGCGACCGAGTAAGCGCCTCCGGCCTTCGGGCCGTGCGATCGAAAGGGCAGCCTGCGGGCTGCCCTTTCTTTTGGCGCTGGGGTCGGCCCAGGCGCGCTATGACGTTCGACCGATCGACCATCGCTCGACGGTCATGATCGAGAGGCCCCACGCGCGCGCGTGCCGAGCCAGTCGCAGCACGGCGCGGTCGGCGCTCAGAAGTGCGACCGCGCGCACCGCGAGGGCGAGATCGACGAATTTCTGATCGTCGACGTCGCTGCAGCGCAGCGCGAGCGGCGCCGGCGGCGCATCGGCAGCGACGGTCGTCGCCCAGCGCTGCCAGCCCTCGCGCACCGAGGCTGCGCCGTCGGGCCACTTCGCGCCGAGGCTGCCGCGGCTCAGCACATGCTCGATCTCGTCGCGCATCGATTCGCTCGCCATCCAGCGCACGCGCTGCGCCGTCACCGCTTCGGCCAGCGTCGAGCAGCGCGGGTCGCTGAAGTACAGCCAGTCGAGCACCGCGTTGGTGTCGAGGACGATCCGCGGCGTGCCGCCGACGGCCGCGGACGCGAGCGTCTCGGCGAGCGACGTCAAGGCGCGGAAATCGCCGTGGCGGGGGCGTCGAACGCGGCGATCGCCGCGTCGAGCGATGGCAGGAAGGTGTTCATCTCCTGCTCCGCGCCGGCCGATCGCAAGCGGCGCAGTTCGGCCAGCAAGTCCGCGCCGCGCTCGCCGCGGACGAAGCGCGCGAGCGCCAGGCCGCGGGCGACGACGAACTCGCTCATCGGCAACGACTCGTTGGCGGTGTAGGCGCGGATCCGTCCGCACTCGCGCTCGACGCCTGCGCCGTCGCCGAGCTCGAGGAGCGCGTCGATGGCGAGCTCGCGCAGCTGCACGTGGTTGTGGCTGACGCAACCCAGCGCGAGCTGCCGTTCGCCTTGCTCGAGCCAGAGGAGACGCGCCTGCGGATCGCTCTCGGCCTGAGCGTTCACGCCGTGCAACCAGGGCCCGATGTGGCCCATGCCGTGCTCGCGACAAATGGCGATCGCCTCTGCCGCGATCACACGGGCCCGGTCGCGATCGCCGCGGCGCAGTGCGCAAATGGCATCGACACCGAGGATCTGCGCCTCGAAGCGCCTGGCGCCCAGCGCTCGCGCGAGCCTGAGTGCGGCAGCGTTCTCGCGCCCGGCCTCGTCGAGCTCGCCGCGGATCAGCCCCTGGCACCAGGCAACGAGGGTCCGGCCCATCAGCTCGGCGCGGGGCTGCGAGGCCCGCATCGCCAGTTCGATCGCCTCGCGGCCGATCGCGATCGACGTGGCGATCTCCGTCAGATGGATCGCGGTCCAGCCGATCATCGACAGGTTCGCGACCTCGAGCTTGCCGAATCCGTGCTTGCGCGCCAGCGCCACGCAGTCGCGAAATTGCTGGTTGGCCGAGCGCATGCGGCCTTGCAGGTAGTAGCCGTCGCCGAGCCCGCCGAGGGCGGCCGCTTCGGCCTGCAGCGAGCCGGCATCGCGCGCATGGCGCAGCGCGAGTCCATGCTCGCGGACGCAGTCGTCGTCGCGACCGAGCGGGAACAGCAGGTTGCCGCGCAGGTGGTGCAGGCGCGAGAGCTCGAGCGGCAGCGCCGTCGCAATGGCGAGCGGCTCGGCCTCGTCGAGGGTCGCGAGCCCCTCGGCGATGCGGTCGTTGAGGCGCATGCCAGCCGCCATGGCGATCAGCGCTTGTGCGCGCTCGCCGGGGATCGATGCCGCTTCGAGCGCGGCGCGAGCGGCGTCGATGGCGTCGCCGGACCGGCCGAGCTCGACGAGGAGGCGGCCCCGCGCCATCAGGAGCGCGAAGCGCGTCTCCCGGACGGCCGCAAGGGCCAACCCGCGCTCGACCAGCGCCAGCGCGGCGGCGTGACGGAACTGATCGGCCAGGGCGACGCTCGCGTCGAGGTAGGCGGCAGCGGCGCGCGGATCATCGGCGCGGTCGAAGTGCTCCGCCGCGAGCACGCCATCGCGCGAGGCGAACCACTCCGCCGCGCGCGCGTGCAGCGCGCGCCGGCGCTTGTGCAGCAACGACGCGTACGCGCCGTCGCGGATGAGCGCATGGCAGAACATGAGCTCGCCGCCGTCGTGGCGCACGAGGAAGTTCTCGACCAGCGGCCGGTTGTCGTAGCCGGCGCGGTCGAGGAGATGGCGCAGGGCTTCGATCGTGAAGCGCTGGCCGAGCACCGACGCGGCCTGCAGGGCGGCCTTGTCGTCGGCCGCGAGACGATCCATGCGGGTGTGAACGAGCGCCTGGATCGAGCCCGGCAGGCTCGTCTGCGCGGCGTCACCGACATCGAGGAGCAACTGGAGCAAGAAGAGCGGGTTGCCTTCGGCGCGCTCGACACAGCTCGCGACAAGCGCCGCTGGCATGGTGGACGAGAGCCCGGCGAGGCGGTGCGAGTCGAGCGCGGTCAGCGGGCCGAGATCGATGCCGATGAGCGGCGCGCCGTGCAGCGCCATCCGCCAGGCGCCCGCGCTCGGGTCGCCGGCGAAGCGGGTCGTCATCACCAGCAGCAGGGGTTGGCGCGCGGCGAGACCGGCCAGCGCGGCGAGGCGGTCGAGGGTCCAGGCGTCGGCCCAGTGGATGTCCTCGACGACGAGGAGGAGCGGCGCGGCGCCGCCGGCCGAAGCGGCGATGTCGCAAAGCGCGTGCAGCGAGCCTTGCTCGCGCGCTGCCGTGCTCATCGCCGCGGCAAGCGCGCGCAGCTCGCCGGGCGGCGCGACGCCGAGGAGGTCGTGCAGGAAGAGCAGCCGCTCCGCGGCGAGGGGACGGATCGCGCTTTCGCGCTCGATCGCCGCGCGCCTTGCGTCTTCGTCGGCCGCGATGTCGAGGCCGAGCATGCTGCGCGCGAGGCTGCGTACCGCGTCGCGGCCGGTCTCCGCGCCGAAGTCGAGCACCGACGCGGCGTGGCTGGAAAAGCCGAGATCGCGGGCGACGGCAACGAACTCGGCGACGAGGCGTGACTTGCCGACGCCGGGATCGCCGCGGACGATGACGACGCGGCTGCGCCGGCGCTGGGCACAGGCTTCGGCCAGCGCGCGGAAGTCGTTCAGTTCCTCGTCGCGTCCGACCAGCGGCGTACTCCCCTCGGCCGGCGCCGGGCGCACCCCGCGGATGCGATAGGCGACAAGCGGCTGGTCCTTCCCCTTCAGCGCCATCGGCGTCGTGGTTTCGGCGTCGAAGGCATCGGCGACCTGCTGCCAGGTCGTCGCGCTCACCACCACTTCGCGTGGCGCCGCTGCGCTGCGCAGACGGGCCGCGGTGTTGACGGCATCGCCGGTCAGCGCGAAATCGCCGGCGCGCGCGTCGCTGCGGCGGGAGACCACCAGTCCGGTGGCGATGCCGGTGTGCATCGACAGGGAGTTCGTGAAACCGGGATCGAGCGTCGCCAGGTAGGCGTCGACGACCGTGTGCAACTCGAGCGCCGCGGCGACCGCGTGGCGGGCGTCGTCGCGGCGGGCGAGCGGGACGCCGAACAAGGCCATGATCTCGTCGCCGACGAACTGGTTCACCGTACCGCCGTGGCGCTCGATGACGGCGCTGGCGTCGGCCTTGATGCGCGCCATCAGCGCTTCGACTTCCTCGGGATCGAAAGATTCGTTGAGCGCCGTGTACCCGCTCAGGTCGGAAAACATGACGGTGGCCTGGCGCCGCTCGCCTTCGTCGGCCGGGCCGGCCGGGGCGGCGCCCGCGTCGGCAGCGACATCGCTGCCGCAACCCGTGCAAAAGCGCTGGCCGAGGACGACCGGGCTGCCGCACCTGGGGCAGGCCGCACCGACGGGGGCGCCGCAGGCGGCGCAGAAGCGGGCGCCGGCAGGGATCTCGGCCTGGCATCGGGCACAGGTCATCGGCGTCTGGATGGCTGGGACACCTCATCATGGCGCGTTGGCGAGCGCGATGGCAAGGGCTTGCGCGGCTGCCCGCCGGAAAGTGGCGACGGCCCGGCCCTCGCGGCGCTGCAAGGCCGTGCCTTGCGGGCCCTGTCGGCTCGGCATACAATCATCGGCTTTTCTGCGTCCGGCTTTCCAGGCCCGGCGTGGGGCCCGGTTCGAGGAACGCCTCCTTCTGACGAAGGGAGTTTCGCCCCGGGCCTGCGGTCGGTGGCTCCACGTTCCGGCTCGCAAGCTTGCCCAGACTTCAGAGGCGATGCCTCGCTACGAATCGAGTTCTATGCCCACGATCAACCAGCTCGTCCGCCATGGCCGCGAAACCGAGACCGTCAAGTCGAAGTCGCCGGCCCTGCAGGGTGGCCCTCAGCGCCGCGGCGTCTGCACGCGCGTCTACACCACGACGCCGAAGAAGCCGAACTCGGCGCTTCGCAAGGTCGCCAAGGTGCGCCTGACGAACGGGTTCGAGATCATTTCGTACATCGGCGGCGAAGGCCACAACCTGCAGGAGCACAGCGTCGTGCTCGTGCGCGGCGGCCGCGTCAAGGATCTGCCGGGTGTGCGCTATCACATCGTGCGCGGTTCGCTCGACCTGCAAGGCGTCAAAGACCGCAAGCAGTCGCGCTCCAAATACGGCGCCAAGCGCCCGAAGAAGGCCTAACGGCCTTCCGCAAGCGGGGCCTGCGCCCCAAGTTCGACTCGATGCCCGGCTTCGTGCCGGGTTCGGGTTTTATGGCGGTCCTCGGGCCGTCGAGTAAGTGGGCGGTCCCGTGGCCGCCCCGGCGTTCGCGAAGCGGCCGCCAACTGAAGCAGAAGGAAGAGTAAATGCCTCGTCGTCGCGAAGTCCCCAAGCGGGACATCCTCCCCGATCCGAA
>JBDTPG010000185.1:0-5574 GCA_039932815.1 Caldimonas sp. | reverse complement strand
GATGTACGCGGTCATCAAAACCGGCGGCAAGCAATACCGGGTCGCCGCCGGTGAAACGCTCAAGGTCGAACGCTTGGTCGCCGATGTCGGCGCCGACGTGACGCTCGACCAGGTCGTCGCGGTCGGCAGCGGCGCCGACCTCGTCCTCGGCGCGCCGCTCGTCGCCGGCGCCAGCGTCGTCGCCAGCATCGTTTCGCATGGTCGTCATCCGAAGGTGCGTATCTTCAAGATGCACAAGCGCAAGCACTATCAGAAGCGCCAGGGCCATCGACAGTCGTTCACCGAAATCCGCATCAGCGCGGTCAACGCGGCCTGATCCGGGCCGGCGTCCAGGAGTTATCAAATGGCACAAAAAAAGGGCGGCGGCTCGACGCGCAACGGTCGCGACTCGCAGCCGAAGATGCTCGGCGTGAAGGTGTTCGGCGGCCAGGTCGTTCCGGCCGGCTCGATCATCGTTCGCCAACGTGGCACCAAGTTCCATGCCGGCCCGAACGTCGGCATCGGCCGCGACCACACGCTGTTCGCGCTCGTCGACGGCGAAGTGACCTATGCCGTCAAAGGCCCGCGCAACCGCCAGACGGTGGCCGTGAAGAGCAGCTGACGCGACGCGCTTGCTCCGAGCCGAAAGCCCCGCGCGCCGGGGCTTTTTGCCGTCTGGCCGGGGCCTCTTCGTCGCTCCTGTGAGCACCGCTGAACTACCATGAGCGTCCCCATCTTCGAGCGAGGCTACGCATGAGCTGGAGCGGCATCATCCTAGTCATCGTCGGCGCTCTCCTGCTGGCGAACAACTTCGACCTGCTTCCGTTGGGCTGGCTGCGCCAGTGGTGGCCGGTGATCCTCATCGCCGTCGGCGTGATGTCGCTGGTGCGCCCCGATCGAGGCCGCCGCCGGTCGCGCGGCGACGACGGCACGGACCGCCGCCGCGACGTGGACTCCCCGCCGTGAGATTCGTCGACGAAGCGACCATCGACGTCGTCGCCGGTGACGGCGGCAACGGCTGCATGAGCTTTCGGCGCGAGAAATTCATTCCGTTCGGCGGCCCGAACGGCGGCGACGGCGGCCGCGGCGGCAGCGTCTGGGCGGTCGCGGATCGCAACCTCAACACCCTGATCGATTTCCGCTATGCCCGCCGCCATGAGGCGCGCAACGGCGAGAGCGGTCGCGGCTCGGACCAGTACGGCGCGGCGGCCGACGACATCGTCATGCGCATGCCGGTCGGAACGATCATCAGCGACGCCGAAACCGGCGAGAAGATCGCCGAGCTGCTCGAGCCCGACGAGAAAGTGCTGATCGCCAAGGGCGGCGACGGCGGCTTCGGCAACCTCCACTTCAAGAGCAGTACGAACCGCGCGCCACGCCAGAAGACGCCCGGATGGCCGGGCGAGCACAAGAAGCTCAGGCTCGAGCTGCGCGTGCTGGCCGATGTCGGCCTGCTCGGCATGCCCAACGCCGGCAAGTCGACGCTGATCGCAGCGATCTCCAACGCGCGCCCGAAGATCGCCGACTACCCGTTCACGACGCTGCATCCGAATCTCGGCGTCGTCCGCGTCGCGCCGGAGCAGAGCTTCGTCGTCGCCGACATTCCCGGCCTGATCGAGGGCGCCGCCGAAGGCGCCGGCCTGGGCCACCAATTCCTGCGCCATCTGCAGCGCACGCGCCTGCTCCTGCACCTCGTCGACTTCGCGCCGTTCGATGAAGCCGATCCGGTCGAGCAGGTGCGAGCGATCGTCGCCGAGCTCGAGAAATACGACCCGGCACTGGCCGCCAAGCCGCGCTGGATCGTCCTCAACAAGCTCGACATGGTGCCGGCCGACGAGCGCGCGGAGCGGCTCAAGTCGTTCATCAAGCGACTGCGCTGGAAGGGCCCGGTCTTCTCGATCTCGGCACTGACCCGGGAGGGCTGCGAGGGTCTCGTTCGCGCCGTCTACGACCACGTCGCCGCGCAGGTCCGTCCCGCCGCCGAAGAACGCGATCCCCGCTTCGACCCCGTCGACGCCGACGGCCCGAGATGAGCGAGGTCTTGCGCAACGCGCGCCGGATCGTCGTCAAGGTCGGCTCGAGCCTGGTTACCAACGAAGGTCGCGGCGTCGACCCGAACGCGGTCGGCGACTGGTGCCGCCAGATGGCTGAGCTGATGCGCCAGGGGCGCGAGCTGGTGATGGTTTCGAGCGGGGCGATCGTCGAAGGAATGAAACGGCTCGGCTGGCCAGCGCGGCCGCGCGGCGTGCACGAGCTGCAGGCTGCCGCCGCGGTCGGCCAGATGGGTCTCGCGCAAGCCTACGAGTCGGCGCTGCGCAGCCATGGCATCGGCAGTGCGCAGGTGCTCCTCACCCACGCCGACCTGGCCGATCGCGAGCGTTACCTGAATGCGCGCTCGACGCTCGTCACGCTGCTGGGGCTCGGCGTCGTGCCGGTCGTCAACGAGAACGACACCGTCGTCAACGACGAGATCAAGTTTGGCGACAACGACACGCTCGGCGCCCTCGTCACCAACCTGCTCGACGCCGACGCACTCATCATCCTCACCGACCAGGCGGGCCTCTTCTCCGCCGATCCGCGTCGCGACCCCGCGGCGCGGCTCGTCGAGAGCGGCGCGGCCGGCGACCCCGCGCTCGAGCTGATGGCCGGTGGCGCCGGCTCGGCGCTCGGCCGCGGCGGCATGCTGACCAAGATCCTCGCCGCCAAGCGCGCGGCGCGCAGCGGCGCGAGCACGGTGATCGCCTCGGGACGTGAGCGCGACGTGCTGCTGCGGCTCGCTGCCGGCGAGAGCATCGGCACCGCGCTCGCCGCGACGACGGCCAAGGTCATCGCGAGGAAGCTCTGGATGAGCGATCACCTGCAGCTGCGCGGCGCCGTCGTCGTCGACGAAGGTGCCGCCGCGAAGGTGCGCGACGGTGGCAAGAGCCTGCTGCCGATCGGCGTCGTCAGCGTCGAGGGCGATTTCCATCGCGGCGACGTCATCGCCGTGCGTCGGGCGAGCGGCGAGGAGATCGGTCGCGGCCTCAGCAACTACGGCAGCGCCGAAGCCAGGCTGATCGCGAGGAAGCCCTCATCCGAAATCGGCAAGCTGCTCGGGTTCACCGGCGAGCCCGAGCTGATCCATCGCGACAACCTGGTCCTCGCCTGAGGACGCAGGTCAGCCCATCGGATCCTTGGTCAGCGGCAGGTCCTTCACCGACGGCTCGAGCAGGTCGGCGGGCGCGGTCGGCAGGCCGGCATCGAGCGCCGCCGGCGACGTGAACGTGGCGCGTCCGCCAGGGTGGGCTGCCGCGACGCCGTCCGCTCGCCGGTAGTGCTCGGCCGCGTCCTCGCGATGATGGGGGCGCAGGCCCGAGCGCAGATAGCGGTTGTGCTGAGCCCCGCGCGGCAGGAACCGCGCGAGCTCGGTAAGCGCCATCTGATAGACGTCGCGCTTGAACTCGATCACGAGATCGAGCGGAATCCAGTACTCGTTCCAGCGCCAGGCGTCGAACTCCGGATGATCGGTCGCGCGCAGGTTCATGTCGCTGTCGCGGCCGGTCAGCTGGAGCAGGAACCAGATCTGCTTCTGACCGCGGTAATGGCCGCGCGCATCGCGCCGGATGAAGTGCGTCGGTACCTCGTAGCGCAGCCAGTCGCGCGTTCGTGCGACGACACGGACATGGTCCGGAGTGAGCCCCACTTCCTCGTGGAGCTCGCGGAACATCGCCTGCTCAGGCGTCTCGCCGTAATTGATGCCCCCTTGCGGGAACTGCCAGGAGTGGGTCCGTATCCTTTTGCCCCAGAACACCTGGTTCTTCGGGTTGAGCAGGACGATGCCGACGTTGGGTCTGAACCCATCACGGTCGAGCATAATCAACCTCGATTCTTGCGTTGACCGATTATTGCACCGGCATGACGCGTTTCAAACCCTCGCACCGCTTGCCGACCGGCGCTCGCCGTTTTCCCGGCGCCTCGCGAGCGCATCACGCGCCAACGCCACGCCGATGAGAGCCAGCCAGTTCTTCGTTTCGACCCTCAAGGAAGCGCCTGCCGACGCCGAGGTCGTGAGCCACCAGCTGATGGTTCGCGCCGGCTTCATCAAGCGCCTGTCGGCCGGCATCTATACGTACATGCCGATGGGCCTGCGCGTCATCCGCAAGATCGAGAACATCGTGCGCGAAGAGATGAATCGCGCCGGTGCGGTCGAGCTGCTGATGCCTGTCGTGCAGCCGGCCGAGCTCTGGCAGGAGTCGGGGCGGTTCCAGAAATACGGGCCCGAGCTGATGCGCGTCAAGGACCGCCACGAGCGCGACTTCGTCATTCAGCCGACGAGCGAGGAGGTCATCACCGACATCGCGCGCCAGGAGCTGCGCAGCTATCGCGCCCTGCCGAAGAATTTCTATCACATTCAGACCAAGTTTCGAGACGAGCGTCGGCCGCGCTTCGGCCTGATGCGCGGGCGCGAGTTCACGATGAAGGACGCCTACTCGTTCGATCGCGACCTCGACGCCGCGCGGGCGAGCTACGACAGGATGTACGCCGCCTACGTTCGAATCTTCGAGCGCATGGGCCTGGTCTTTCGCGCCGTCGCCGCCGACAACGGAACGATCGGCGGCATCCGCTCGCACGAGTTTCAGGTCATCGCCGACACCGGCGAGGACGCGATCGTCTACAGCCCGGAGTCGGAGTACGCGGCCAACATCGAACTCGCCGAAGCCGTCGCGCCAGCCGGGCCGAGGCGCGCGCCGACGGCGGCGCTTGCGAAGACGCCGACGCCAGGCAAGAGCACGTGCGAAGACGTCGCCGCCTTCCTCGGCCTGCCGCTGGCGCAGACGGTGAAGTCGCTGGTGCTCGCGACCGACCCGGCCGACGACGCCGCCGCGGCGCGCGAGCCGACGATCTGGTTGCTGCTCGTTCGCGGCGACCACTCGCTCAACGAGATCAAGGCCGGCAAGGTGCCTGGGCTCGAGCGAGGCTTTCGCTTCGCGACCGCCGCCGAGATCGAGTCGGCGTTCGCCTGCAAGCCCGGCTACCTCGGTCCGATCGGTGCCAAGAGGCCGGTGCGCCTGGTGGTCGATCGATCGGTCGCGGCGATGAGCGACTTCGTCTCGGGCACCAACGAGGAAGGCTTTCACTACACCGGCGTCAACTGGGGCCGCGACCTCGCCGAGCCCGAGGCGGTGGCCGACATCCGCAACGCGGTCGCCGGCGACCCGTCGCCCGACGGCCACGGCGTCCTCGCGATCCAGCGCGGCATCGAGGTCGGCCACGTCTTCCTGCTCGGTTCCTACTACAGCCAGAGCATGAGCGCGACCTTCCTCGACGAGAAGGGGCAGCCGCAGCTGTTGCAGATGGGCTGCTACGGCATCGGCATCACGCGCATCGTCGGCGCCGCGATCGAGCAGAACCACGACGCGCGCGGAATGATCTTCCCGGCGGCGATCGCCCCGTTCGCGGTCGTCGTCTGCCCGATCGGCTACGACCGCTCGCCGGCGGTGCGCGACGCGGCCGACGCGCTCCACGCGTCGCTCGAAGACGCCGGCATCGACGCCATCCTCGACGACCGCGGCGAGCGTCCGGGCGCCATGTTCGCCGATTGGGAGCTGATCGGCG
>JBDTPG010000184.1:0-5588 GCA_039932815.1 Caldimonas sp. | reverse complement strand
CTAGGAATGCGCGCTATGCGTGCCTTCCTAGCTCGATCTTCGCGATCGCGTTGCGGTGGACTTCGTCCGGGCCATCGGCGAAGCGCAGGGTGCGTGCGCCGGCATAGAACCCGGCGAGCGGGAAGTCGTCCGACACGCCGCCGCCGCCGTGTACCTGCATCGCCCAGTCGATCACCTGGCACGCCATGTTCGGCGCCACCACCTTGATCATCGCGATCTCGGCCTTGGCCGCCTTGTTGCCGGCGACGTCCATCATCCACGCCGCCTTCAGCGTCAACAGGCGCGCCATGTCGATCCGGCAGCGCGACTCGGCAATACGCTCGCGGGTGACGCCTTGCTCGGCGACGGTGCGGCCGAAGGCGACCCGGCTCGACGCGCGCTTGCACATCAGCTCGAGCGAGCGCTCGGCCAGGCCGATCAGGCGCATGCAGTGATGGATGCGTCCCGGGCCGAGACGGCCTTGCGCGATCTCGAAGCCGCGGCCTTCGCCGAGCAGTATGTTGTCGACCGGCACGCGGACATTCTCGAACAGCACTTCCATGTGGCCGTGCGGCGCGTCGTCGTAGCCGAACACGCTGAGCGGCCTGACGACGGTGATGCCCTTGGTCTCGGCCGGCACCAGGACCATCGACTGCTGCGAGTGGCGCGGCCCCTCGGGATCGGTCTTGCCCATGAAGACGTAGATCTTGCAGCGGGGATCGCCGGCGCCGCTGGTCCACCACTTGCGGCCGTTGATGACGTAGTCGTCGCCCTGGCGCTCGATGCGCGCCTCGATGTTGGTGGCGTCCGACGATGCCACCCCGGGCTCGGTCATCGCGAACGCGCTCCTGATCTTGCCGTCGAGAAGCGGCTGCAGCCAGCGCTCCTTCAGCGCCGGTGAGCCGTAGCGCTCGATGGTTTCCATGTTGCCGGTATCGGGCGCCGAGCAGTTGAAGACTTCGGAAGACCAGGGCACGCGGCCCATGATCTCGGCGAGCGGCGCGTAGTCGCCGTTCGAGAGGCCGAAGGCGCGGCCGCTCTCCTTCGACCCCTTGCCGCCTGCCGTCGGCGGCAGGAAGAGATTCCAGAGGCCTTGTTCGCGCGCCTTCGGTTTCAGCGACTCGATCGTCTGCAGCGGAGTCCAGCGCTTGCCGGCCTTGGTATTGGCCTCGATCTCTTGCTCATAGCGCTGCTCGGCCGGGTAGATGTGCTCGTCCATGAAACGAAGAAGCTGCGCCTGTAGTTCCTTCGTGCGGGGGGAGTACTCGAATTCCATGATGTTCTTTCGTGGTGACTGAAGGACGAGGCGGCGCGGCGGCGCCTCAGCTCTGCTGGGCGATGCGCCAGCCCATCTCCGCGAGCGGCCGCGCGCCCGCCGCCGACTGGCGTGCCTGCGCGCTCGAGGCCGTGCCGGCCTCGACGCGCTTGGCGATGCCTTGCAGGATGCCGGCGATCCGGAACAGGTTGTAGGCGAGGTAGAAGTTCCAGTCGGCCATGACCGCGTCGGCATCCTTTCCCTTCCCGATCCTGCCGGTGCGCTCGCAGTAGCGATGGACGTATTCGCGCTCGGTCGGGATGCCGAGGGCAGCGTGGTCGAGGCCACCGATGCCGCGCGACGCGTGCGCGCCGCCGGGAGCGATGTGCCACGACATGCAGTGGTAGCTGAAGTCGGCGAGCGGATGGCCGAGCGTCGACAGCTCCCAGTCGAGGACGGCGACGATGCTCGGGCTCTCGGCGGCGAAGACGAGGTTGTCGAGCCGGTAGTCGCCGTGGACGATCGACACCTGGCTGTCGTCGCGCGCGCTCGCCGGCATGTGCGTCGGCAGCCATTCGATCAGTCGCTCCATCGCCTCGATCGGCTCGGTGATCGAGGCCAGGTACTGCTTGGTCCAGCGCCCGATCTGGCGCTCGAAGTAGTTGCCGGGCTTGCCGTAGCCGGCCAGGCCCACGCTTGCCGGATCGACCGCATGGAGGGCGGCGATGACGCGATTCATCTCGTCGTAGATCGCCGCCCGGCCGGAGCGGTCGAACGCCGGCAGCGCCTGGTCCCACAGGACGCGTCCGGCGATGAACTCCATCACGTAGAAGGCGCGGCCGATGATGCTTTCGTCTTCGCAGAGGACGTGCATGCGCGGCACCGGCACGGCCGTGTCGGCGAGCCCGCGCATCACCGTGAACTCGCGGTCGACGGCGTGGGCCGAGGGCAGCAGCTTCGACGCCGGTCCCGGCTTGGAGCGCATGACATAGGCGCGGGCCGGCGTCAGCAGCTTGTAGGTCGGATTCGACTGGCCGCCCTTGAACTGCTCGACGACGAGCGGGCCGGCGAAGCCGGGCAGGCGCTCGACCAGGTAGCGCTCCAGGGCGGCGAGGTCGAAGGCGTGCTGCTCGGCGACCGGCTTGGTGCCGGTATTGGCTTCGGGTTGGGTCATGGGGCAGATTGGAGGCGCCGGCGGCGGGCGCTGCAATCCCCGCCGACCCCGATTCAGCGGTTGGCGATGGCCAGCAGCTTTTCCTTCGACAGCACGACCAGCCGGGTCGGCTCGATCCGCACCGCACCCTCGCGCTCGAAGCCCTTCAGCTCCTGGTTGACGCGCTGGCGCGATGCGCCGAGGAGCTGGGCGATGTCTTCCTGCGCAAGTTGCAGGCCCACCCGGATCTCGTCGCCCTGCTGGACGCCGTAGCTGCGCGCCAGCAGCAGGATCTGCTTGGCGAGGCGCGCCGAGAGCGGCAGGGTGTTCAGGTCCTCGACGGTGTCGAAGAGCAGGCGCAGGCGCCGACAATTGAGGCGAAGCAAGGCCTCGTACAACTCGACATGGAGCGACAGCAACTCCTTGAAGTCGGGCTTGCGAACGACGAGCAGCGTGGTCGCGCCGTGCGCATTGGCGTCGTGGGTGCGCGGCATGCCGTCGAAGAGGGCGATGTCGCCGAACCACGTGCCGGGCTCGACGTAGGTGAGGGTCACCTGCTTGCCGGAGAGCGAGACCGAGCTCACCCGCACCGCGCCGCGCGCCACGCCGCACCATTCCTCGGCCGGCGCGCCGCGCGCCGACAGCAGGGCGCCATCCTCGACGCGCCGCACCGTTGCGCGGCCGAGGATCGCTTCGCGCAAGGGCGGTGAGAGTCTGGAAAACCACGATCCCGATTCGATGTTCGACTGCTCGTCGATTGTAAGAACGGGAGGGTGCAAGGCCGGTCCCTGAGGTGACAGTGCCGCGCCGCGGCCGCTCAAGAAAAGCGCGGCGCGCGCTTCTCGACGAACGCGCGCAGGCCCTCGCCGCCGTCGGCGCCGAACAGGTTGACCAGGAAGCAGTCTCGCTCGGCGGCGAGCTGTTCGGCCAGCGTTCGCCTCGCTGCCTGCGCGACCAGATCCTTGACGCTGGCGATCGCGCCGGGGGCGAGCGCGGCGAGCCGCTCGGCGAGGATCAAGGCGTCGGCGAGGGCGCTGCCGGGCAGGCTCACCATCGTCACCAGGCCGTGGTGGTGAAGGGTCGCCGTCGAGGCCGGCTCGGCCAGCCACAGCATCCGCTTGACCAGCGCGGGCGGCAGCGCCTCGGTCAGCCGTGCGGTCGCGCCGCCATCGGGCGAGACGCCGAGCTTGGCGTACGACATGACGAAGCGGGCATCGTCGGCGGCGACGATCAGGTCGCAGGCCAGCGCGAGCGAGAAGCCGGCGCCGGCCGCCGCCCCTTCGACCGCGGCGACGATCGGCTTCGGGTAGCTCGCCATCGTCTCGACCCAGTGGTGCAGGTGATCGAGCATGCGCCGCTGCGCCGCTTCGCCCGCGGCGCGACGCTCGGCCAGGCCGAGCACGTTGCCGCCGGCGCAGAAGTTGGCGCCAGCGCCTTGCAGGACGACGCAGCGAACCTCCGGATCGGCCTCGGCGACGCCGAGTGCCTCGATCGCCGCGGCGATGACCTGCGCCGACAGCGTGTTGCGCGTCGCCGGATCGCTGATCGTCAGCACGAGGGTCGTGCCGCGTCGCTCGGTCAACAGCTCGGAGGGCATCGCCGGGCGATTCCGGGTGAGGTCGGCGACGGGAAGAGGCACGCGATCTTCATTCGAGGAATTGTGTCACGCAGGGCCGTCGCGCCGAGGCCTCCCGAGGGCTGTCGCGAAGACCCTGGGTGCTAGAGTGATTCGATCGCTTTTTCCCTCGTCTCGATGCGCAGAGCCTCGCCCCTTTTCATCCTCGGCACTGCGTTCCTGATGCTGTCGGCACCGCCCGCTTTCGCGCTGAGCTTCGGTCGTACCGTCACCGCCACCTCGCTCGGCCAGCCGCTCGATTTCATCGCCCACCTCGCGCTCGACGGGGACGAGACGCTGGCGCGCGAATGCGTCTTCGCCGACGTCCTGATCGGCGACAACCGCGTCGCCCGGGAGAACGTGCGCGTCACGCTGGAGGCGCCGCGCAGTGCCGGCGAGAGCCGTGTGCGGGTGACGACGCGAGTCGTCGTCGACGAGCCGGTCGTCACGGTCAACGTGACCGTCGGTTGCCGTTCGCAGATGTCGCGCCGCTTCGTCGCTTTCGTCGATCCGCCGATGCTGCGGCTGGCGAGCGCGGAGCCGGACGAGTCGCTCGCGCCGCAGCGGATCGATCCGCAGGTCGCGACCTTGCTCGACATCGTCCGCGCCGCCGATGCGTCGCGCCAGCGCTCCGCCGCGCAAAGCCGCGGCGGCGACGACGGTGCCCCCCGCGCGCCGCGCCGCGGTGCGCGTCGCGTCGTGCCGGGTCATCGCTTCGCCGCAGCGCAGATCGCTCGCGATGGCGTGGTCCAGCCTGCCCGGGTCGCCGGCGTCCGCAAGCCGGCGCGGCCGGAACTGAGAGGCGGCGGGGCGACCGCGGTCGCGCGCGCCACGCCGCGCCTGCGACTGGATGCCGCCCCGGCTGTCGCGATACCACCGGCACACGTCGCTGCCTCGGCACCGTCGACGCGCCTGGCGACAGCGACGATGTCCCCTGCCGCCGACATGGCCGCGCTGTCGTCGCTCGCCGCCGCCGACTCGGCGTCGGCAGCGCTGGCGTTGGCGAACGAACGGGCGCGGATCCAGGATCTCGAGGCCGGGATGGCGCGCTTGCGCAACGAGTCGCAGTCCCAGCAAAAGACCCTCGGCGCGCTCCAGGCCCGTCTGCGCCAGGCCGAAGGCGATCGCTACGCGAACGGCCTGGTCTACACGCTTGCGGCGGCGATGGTTCTCTTCCTCCTGCTCTCGGTCGCCTTCTGGGCGCTTCGCCCGCGCCAGCGTCGGCGGGCCCGCTGGTTCGACGCGCAGGCCGACCAGCAGCGCCGTGCGGCAGCCGCCGAAGCGCGCGCCACACCGACCGCGCCGTCAGGAGCGGTCGCGCAGGCGCCGGCGGTCAGCCAGCATCCATCGCAATGGAGCGAGAGCGCGCGCGGCATTCTGCCGGTGACGGCGCCGGCAACGATCGGCGGCCTCGAAGTGACGACCGTGCTCGCACCCCAATCGAGCTACGCGCGCCGGGTGGAGGCGGGCGCCTCGGCCAACGGCGCCAGCGCACCGCCGGGCCGGAGCGCGTCGCCGTCGATGGAAGAGCTCATCGACCTCGAGCAGCAGGCGGAGTTCTACGTCGTCCTCGGCCAGGACGAGGC
>JBDTPG010000183.1:0-5599 GCA_039932815.1 Caldimonas sp. | reverse complement strand
GGCAGCATGCCGCCGGGAAAGATGAAGCGCTGGATGAAGTCGGCGCCGCGCCGGTACTTGTCGAAGTGCGCGTCGGCGATGGTGATCACCTGGATCACGGCGCGTCCGCCCGGTCGAAGGCGATCGCGCAGCGTCTCGAAGTAGACCGGCCAGTAGCGCTCGCCGACGGCCTCGAGCATCTCGATCGAGACGATGCGATCGAACTCGCCCCTCACGTCGCGGTAGTCCTGCAGGCGCAGATCGACCCGCGCGGCGACGCCCTCGTCGTCGAGGCGGCGCTGCGCGTGGCGCAGCTGCTCGGCGGAGAGCGTCAGGCCCACGAGCCGCGCCGGATGGCTGCGCGCGAGATGCAGCGCCAGTGCGCCCCAGCCGCAGCCGACCTCGAGCACGGTGCCGTCGGCGGGCAGCGAATCGAGACCGAGCAGCGCCGCGACGCGCTCCAGCTTGGCGGCCTGCGCCTGCTCGAGCGATTGCGTCGGGTCGCGATAGATCGCGCTCGAGTAGATCAGCTCGGGATCGAGCCACAGGCGGTAGAAGTCGTTGCCCAGGTCGTAGTGGTAGGCGATGTTGTGGCGGCTGCCGCGGCGCGTGTTGGCGCGCAGCGCGTGGAGTGCGCAGCTCAGCCAGCGCGCCGGACCGGAAGCGTCGAGCGTGTCGCCCCAGCCCGATTCGTTGCGGATGCCGAACTCGAGCAGTGCGGTCAGGTCCGGCGACGTCCAGTCGCCGTCGCGGTACGACTCCGCCAGGCCGATGTCGCCGCCGAGCGCCAGGCGCCAGAGGCTGCGCCAGCGCAGCAACGCGATCGCCGCGTGCGGGCCCGGCGCCGCACCGCGGCCGGCGAGGCGCTGTCCGTCGGGCAGAGCGACGTCGATGGAGCCGCAGGCGATGTCGCGCAGCAGGCGCTCCAGCAGTCGGCGCAGCGGCCACGCGAGCAGCGCGGCGATCGCTCGCGTCGCCGACCCGCGGTCCGCGTCGTCGGGGTCGGACAGCGTGGCGGCGGTGGCGGCGGGGTGGCGTGCGGTCATGGCTCGGACGTCGTGACGATGGTGAGCGGCGCCGCGGGCGCGGCGGGCTTGGGCTGCAGGCGAACGCCCTTGAGGACGAGGCGAAGCGCCTCCCAGTGGATCGCGCCGATGACCTTCAGCGTCAGCAGTGGATGGCTGAAGAAGACGCGCGCCAGCCCGGCGTCGTCGAGACGGCGCCGGCGCGCGTCGAAGCGCGCATGGACGAGCGCACCGTCGCGGTCGTTCGCGACGACGCCGATGCTCAGCGCGGCGCGCTCCGGGTGCGGCGGCTCGACGCGAAAGACGTAGCCGAGGTCCAGGGCGAGGAACGGCGAGACGCGGAACTCCTTGGCGCAGCGCTGGACGATGCGCGCGCCATGGCGCTCGCCCGCCTCGACGGCGATCAGGTAGCTGTGCCGCTCGCCGAAGGTGTTGTTGACCTCGTAGATCACGGCGTGCACGCCGCCATCGGCGCCGTGGCAGAAGTAGACGCTGAGCGGATTGAAGGCGTAGCCGAGGATGCGCGGCATCGTCAGCAGGCGCACGGCCGCGGCGGCGGGCAGCCCCGCCTCGCGCAGCTGGCGATCGACATAGGCGCGCAAGCCATCGCCGCGCTCGCCGCGGCTCGCGATGTCGCCGTAGTCGCGCTCGTGCAGGCTGAAGAGGTTGAAGCGATTGAGCGAGAACAGGCGCAGGCGCTTCGCCAGCGACGGCAGCTCGTCGAGATCGACGAGGAGCGAGAACATGCGATAGCGAAGCCTGTGCCGCGCCGGCCGCAGGCGCTGGTGCATCACCGAACCGGCGTAGAGCGCGCAGGCGCCGTTCATGCCGACACCGACGCCGGCGCCGCGGCCGCGAGCGCGCCGTGCAGACGGATGCGTGCCGACTCGCCGGCGACGGTCCACGGCCGGCGCACGCCGCCGAGCGCCTCGGCGACGGCGAGCCCGGCCTGCAGCCCGTCCTCGTGGAAGCCGGCACCGAAGTAGGCGCCGCAGAACCAGGTGCGCCGATGGCCCTGCAGCGACCAGAGTTCGTCTTGCGCGCGGATCGCGGCCGCGTCGAAGAGCGGATGCTCGTAGACCTCGGTGCGGTGCAGCAGGTCGGAGCGCGGCTCGCGGCTCGGATTGAGCGTCAGGAACAGCGGCAGGCGCTCGTCGATGCCCTGCAGGCGATTCATCCAGTACGTCACCGACAAGGCCTCCGGGCGGCCGCGATCGGCGCCGTAGTTCCAGCTCGACCACACGGCGCGCCGGCGCGGCATCAGCGCCGGGTCGCTGTGCAGCACCGCGAGGTTGCGGCTGTACGCGAACGCGCCGAGCAGGGCACGTTCCGCGTTGCTCGCCTCGGGCAGGAGGCGCAGCGCCTGGTCGGCGTGACAGGCGATGACGACGTGGTCGTGGCGCCGTTCGCCGTCGCCGGTCTTGATCGACACGCCGCGCTCGTCACGGCGCACGGCGAGGGCGGCGCGCGACATGCGCACGCCGTCGCCGAGCGCGGCGGCGAGCTTCTTCACGTACTCGCGGCTGCCGCCGGTGACGGTGCGCCAGGCCGGCCGATCGCTCAGCGTCAGCAGCCCGTGGTTCTCGCAGAAGCGAACGAACGCCTCGGTCGGATAGCGGCCGATCCGGGACGCCGGCGTCGACCAGATCGCCGCCGCCATCGGGTACAGATGGTCCTCGCGAAAGGCGCGCCCGTAGCCCTTCTCGTCGAGGTAGTCGTCGAGCGGCTGCAGGCCGGCGCGCGCGGCATCGAGCGGCGCGTTGCGATAGAAGCGGACGAGGTCGCGCAGCATCGACCAGAAGCGCAGGTTGACGAGGTTGCCGCGCTGCGCGAACAGGCCGCGCAGGTCGCTGCCCGAGTACTCGAGCGCGCCGCCGTCGAGGCTGACGGCGAACGACATCTCCGAGGCCTGCGTCGCGACGCCGAGGTGCGCGAACAAGGCGGTCAGGTTGGGGTAGGCCGGCTCGTTGTAGACGATGAAGCCGGTGTCGACGGCGACCGGCGTGCCGCGCACCGCGACGTCGACCGTGTGGCTGTGGCCGCCGAGCCGGGCATCGGCTTCGTAGAGGGTGACGCGATGGCGCTTCGCAAGCAACCACGCGGCGGCGAGGCCGGAGATACCGGCGCCGACGACGGCGACGTCGAGCGAGGTCGCGGGGTCGTTCTCGGCCGGGACGGCAGTCGTCATCGTGGATACCTCGCCGGCGCCGCAGGGCCGCCTCTCGCGCGGGCGGGTTTCGGGCGCTCGGGACTTGTACGCGGCGCGGTCGGGTTTGGATCACCGCGCCGCACCCGCTGTGATCCAATCCGCGCGAGGTGTCGTAGAAGCGGGATGGACATCGCGCGCCGAGTCACTGCCCCTGCGCCGGCTGCGACCGGCGCGCCGAGGCTGACCGTGGTGACGCCGCAGCGAGGCCGGGGAGCGATGCCGACGAGCGAGGAGATGAACGATCTGGTGCGGTCGGTCGCGGAGAACGGCGACCGCCAGGCCTTCGCGATCCTGTTCAAGCATTTCGCACCGCGCGTCACGACCTACCTGATGCGCGGCGGCACGCCGGCCGCGAGCGCCGAAGAGCTGGCGCAGGAAGCGATGGTCCAGCTCTGGCGCAAGGCGGCGAGCTTCGACCCGGCGCGTGCCGGCGTCTCGACCTGGGTCTTCACCATCGCGCGCAACCTGCGCATCGACCGCCACCGGCGCGCCGGCAGCGCCGGCCTGGAAGGCGACGACGACGGCGGCGCGATCGCCCTCGAGGAGCACGCCGACCCGGCCGAATCGCCCGAGGACAGCCTCGGCGCGCGCCAACGCGAGCTGATCGTCCGCGCTGCGTTGCGACAGCTCGCGCCGGAGCAGGCGCGCGTCCTTCAGCTCTCGTACTTCGCCGAAGCGGCGCACGCGGAGATCGCCCGCGACCTGCGCATCCCGCTCGGCACGGTCAAGTCGCGCATCCGGCTTGCCATGATCAACCTGCGTCGCCTGATCGACGCCCGGCAACCATGATCCGCCACCATCCCGACGATGCCCTGCTGACGGCGCTGGCCGCCGCCTCGCTCGCGCGCGGGCCGGCCGTCGTCGCGGCCGCCCACGTCGAGCGCTGCCCGCACTGCCAGGCGCGCCTGCGCGAGCTCGACGCCATCGGCGGCGCGTTGCTCGAGGCGGCCGAGCCCGCCGTGCTCGCGCCCGAGGCGCTGGCGCGCACGCTGGCGCGAATCGATGCGCCGCCCGTGACCGGGGTGCGCCCTGCGGCGCCGCCGCCTTCGCGCGCCGCGACTCGCTTTCTCGCCAGCCTGCCCGCCGGCATGGCCTGGCCGCGCAGCCTGCGCGGCAGCACGGCGACCGCCTGGCGCTGGCTCGGGCCGGGGATGCGCTGGAGCCGCGTGACCCTGGCCGACGACCGTGCCGCCAACGTCTTCCTGCTGCGCATCGCCGCCGGCAAGTGCCTGCCGGCGCACAGCCACGCCGGCATCGAGCTCACACAGGTCCTGCACGGCGCGTTCCACGACGGCCGCGAGCGCTTCGATGCCGGCGACTTCGACGAAGCCGACGGCAGCATCCATCACCAGCCCGTCGTCGAGCCGGGCGGTGAGTGCATCTGCCTCGCCTCGGTCGAGGGCCGCGTCGCCTTCGACGGCAGGATCGCGCGCGTGCTGGGATCGCTCGTCGGCATGTAGCCGGAGGCGGCGCGGGCTCAGGCCGTCGATGCCGTGCCGGTCAGCCACGCCGTGACGCGGCAGCCCGCCGCCGCCGCGACCGCGGTGACGAAGCTGCCCCAGCACAGATCGGCCAGCGTCACGCGCCACGACCAGCCGCGCAGCGTCGCCTGGTTGGTCAGGTCGTAGGCGGCGTAGGCGACGAGGCCGAGCAGCGCGCCCAGGCCGAGCGCCGTCGTCCAGCGCCCGCTCTCGAGCCCCGGCAACACGGCGAAGACGACGACGCCGACGACATAGAGCAGGTAGAACGCCGCCGCCGGCGCCATCTCGGGGCGATCGAGCATCAGGCCGCCGAGCTCGGACCGGTACAGCCGGTCGGCCATGGTCGTCAGCCAGACCGCGTCGAGGGCGAGGAAGACCACCGCGGTGGCGGCGTAGGCGATCAGCGCCGGCTTGAGGTTCATGCGGGTCTCCGGTCTCAGCGAAGGGGCGCCTGCGGCATGCGCTGCAGGCGGCTCGCGTCGTAGCCCTGGCCGGCGACGAAGGCGGTGAGCCGGTCGAGGTCGGCCGCGGCGATCGTCGGCGTGCGCGCCATGATCCAGACGTAGTCGCGCTTCTCCCGCGCGACGACGACCTGCGAGTAGTCGGCGGCGACGTAGGAGATGCGGTAGTCGGCCTTGATCGGCCAGATGTACTGCTGCCCCCAGACCGCATTGCCGGTGCCGGCGACCACGAAGCCACGCGACCCCATCTGCTTGCGCGGGCCGTCGAAGGCGCCGTCGTTGTACGAGTAGGTCGTCGCGACGCTGCCGTCGGCGGCGAGCGCGTAGCTGTCCATCGGGCCGTAGGCGTTGCGCTCGAAGACGGTCGGGATCGCCGCGATCACGTACCAGTCGCCCATGAAGCGGGCGAGGTCGACGTCGGCGGCGAGCGCCAGGGGCGGGAGC
>JBDTPG010000182.1:0-5632 GCA_039932815.1 Caldimonas sp. | reverse complement strand
CGCTCGAGCCACTGGCTGTAGCGCGACATGACGAATCCGCCGCCGAAGTAGATCGCGGCGACGAACACGTAGCCCTCGATGAAGAATTCGCGCCAGCGCGGGTCACCGAGCGCGAGGCGCAGCGATCCGGTCAGGTCGTACATCGAGACGACGGCGACCAGCGACGTGTCCATGAAGGTCGAGAGCAGGTTGTTGACGAACGCCGGGATGACGGCGACCAGCGCCTGCGGCAGGATCACCGTGCGCTGCACCTGCCACCAACGCAGGCCGAGCGAGATGGCGGCCTCGTGTTGGGACTTGCTCACGCTCTGCAGGCCGCCGCGCACGGTCTCGGCCATGTACGCGGCCTGGAACAGGACCAGGCCGATGACGACGCGCCAGAACGGATCGAGGCGCCAGCCGGTCGGCAGCAGCAGCGGCAGGATGAAGGTCGCGACGAACAGCACGGTGATCAGCGGCACGCCGCGCACCAGCTCGATGTAGGCGACGGCGAGCGAGCGCAGCAGCGCCAGCGACGAGCGCCGCGCGAGCGCCAGGGCGATGCCGATCGGTGCCGACGCGGTGATGCCGATCAGCGTCAGGATCACCGTCAGCGGCAGCCCGCCCCAGCGGTCGGTGCCGACCGGTTCGAGGCCGAAGGCGCCGCCGAACATCAGCGTGAAGAAGAGCGCGAACGCGACGATCCAGCCGGCAGCGAGCGCGTTCGCGCCGCGGCGCGACCACAGCGCGGGCCAGGCGCTCGCGACCAGCATCGCCAGCACCGCGCCCGTCGCGAGCGCAGGCCGCCACTGCTGCTCGAACGGATAGCGGCCGAACAGGATCAGGCGCCACTTCTCGGCGACGAAGCCCCAGCACGCGCCGTGCTGCGCCGCCTTGCATGCCGCGTAGTCGGGCGCGGCGACGGCGCGCAGCACGCCCCAGTCGACGAGGTGCCAGCCGGCCCAGGCGAACAGGCCGGCGAGCGCGACCGTGACCGCGCTTGCGCCGGGGCTGGAGAACAGCCGTGCGCGCGCCTGCGCGGCGAGGCCGGCGCGTCGCGGAGCGAGCGAACCGGGCGCGTTCATCGTGTGCGGAGCGCGCTAGCGCGGCGCGCGCGTGACGCGCCGGTTGACCGCGCCCATGATCACCGCGACGACCAGGTTCAGGCTCAGGTACACCGCCATGATGATGACGATGACCTCGAGCGCCTGGCCGTTCTGGTTGATCGAGGTGTTGCCGATCGAGACCAGGTCCGGGTAGCCGATCACGACCGCGAGCGACGAGTTCTTGATCAGGTTCATGTACTGGCTCGCGAGCGGCGGGATCGCGAGGCGCAGCGCCTGCGGAAAGATCACGCCGGCGATGGCGCGGCCGCGTGTCATGCCGAGCGCGAGCGCCGCGTGCCACTGCCCGGCCGGAACCGCTTCGGCGCCGGCGCGAACCAGCTCGGCGATCGACGCCGAAGTGAACAGCGACAGGCCGACCCAGAGTGCGAGGAACTCCGGCGTCAGCGCCGCGCCGCCGCTGATCAGGAACCCGTCGAGCACCGGCTTCGACCAGCCGACGACGAAGCCGACCGCGAGCCACGCGAGCGCTGCGGCGACCAGGCCGCTCGCCAGCGCGACCAGGCCGGCGCCGACGTCGAGCCAGCGTCGGGCCGCTTGCCCGCCGAGCACGGCAGCTACCGCGAACGCGATCAGCGCGCTCAGCACGGCGAGCCCGCCGTGCTCCGGCACCGCGATCTGCAGCCCTTCCTTCGACAACAGCGCGAGACCGCCGGCCGACCACGCCGCCGACGACTCCGGCAGCAGCTCGGTGACCAGCAGGTAGATCGCGAGCAGCTGGATCACGAGCGGCGTGTTGCGGAACACCTCGACATAGGCGGCGCCGACGCGCTGGACGAGGGGATGGTGCGACAGCCGCATCAGGCCGACACCGACGCCGAGCAGGCTCGCCAGCACGATGCCGGCGAGCGCGACGCGCAGCGTGTTGGCCATGCCGACCGCGAACGCGCGCAGGTAGCTGTCGCTCGCCGTGTACTCGAACAGCAGCTCGCCGATGTTGAAGCCGGCGGGATCGCGCAGGAAGCCGAAGCCCGACTTGATCTGGCGCGCTTCGAGGTTGGCGCCGACGTTGTGCGCCAGGCCGACGACGACGGCGACGAGGATCAGCGCGAGCGATCCCTGGACGATCCAGGCGCGCGTTCGTTCGGCGCGGCGGCGCGCGCGCCAGGCGGCGTCGCCGACCGGCGGCGCCGCTGCGCTCAGCGGATCGGCGGCGCGTACATCAGGCCGCCCTTGGTCCACAGGTTGTTGACGCCGCGCGGCAGGGCGACGGGCGTCTTCGGGCCGAGGTTGCGCTCGAAGCTCTCGCCGTAGTTGCCGACCTGCTTGACGACGCGGTAGGCCCAGGCGGCGTCGAGGCCGAGCAGCTTGCCGGTGTCCTCGGAGACGCCGAGGAAGCGCTGCACGCCGGGATCCTTGTTGCTCGTCTTCTGCTGGTCGACGTTGGCCTGGGTGAGGCCGTTCTCTTCCGCGTCGATCATCGCGTAGAGCGTCCAGCGCACGATCTGGAACCACTCGTCGTCGCCGCGACGCACGGACGGGCCGAGCGGCTCCTTCGAGATCACCTGCGGCAGGATCACGTAGTCGTCGGCGTTGGGCGCCTTGGTGCGCGCGCCGGCGAGGTCGCTCATGTCGGTCGTGTAGACCTGGCAGCGGCCGGCGAAGAAGGCGCTGGTGATCGCCTCGGCGGTGTCGAAGACGACCGGCTTGTACTTCATCGCGTTGGCGCCGAAGTAGTCGGCGACGTTCTTCTCGCTCGTCGTTCCCGCCTGCACGCACACCGTCGCGCCGTTCATCTTCTTGGCGCTGTCGATCTTCAGCTTCTTCGGCACCATGAAGCCCTGGCCGTCGAAGTAGTTGATGCCGGCGAAGACGACACCGAGCGAGGCGTCGCGGGTCAGCGTCCAGGTGCTGTTGCGCGAGAGGACGTCGATCTCGCCGCTCTGCAGCGACGTGAAGCGCTGCTGCGAGTTGAGCGGAACGAACTTCACCTTCGTCGCGTCGCTCAGCACGGCGGCGGCGACGGCGCGGCAGAAGTCGACGTCGAGCCCGGTCCAGCGGCCCTGGCTGTCTGCGTTCGAAAACCCCGGCCCGGAGGTATTGACGCCGCAGACGAGCTGGCCGCGCGCCTTGACGGCATCGAGCGTCTTGCCGGCGTGCGCGGGAAGGGCGAAAGCCAAGGCAGCGATGGCCAGCGCGGCCGGGGTCAGGTTGGGTGTTCGCATGGAGTCTCCTCGCTCGTCTTGATTCGGCAGTGTAGCGACGCAACCGTCTCGACCGGGCGATGCGCGACGCGTCACGCGTAGGTCCACAGCATCTTCGTCGCGAGGACGTAGAGCAGCCCGGCGAAGACGCGGCGCAGCGTCGCGACCGGCATGCGGTGCGCGGCGCGCGCACCCGCGCCGGCGGTGAGCATGCTGCCGGCGACGATGCCGAGCAGGGCCGGGCCATGGACGAAGCCGAGCGCCAGCGGCGGCAGGTCGGCGACGTGGCGCCCGCTGAAGACATAGCCGACGGTGCCGACGATGGCCACCGGCACGCCGAGCGCCGCGCCGGTGCCGATCGCCGTGGTCATCGCGACGCCGCAGAAGAGCATGAAGGGGACGGTCATGAACGCGCCGCCCGCCGACACCAGACCGCACACGACGCCGATCGCGACGCCGATCGCGACCAGCGCGCGCGTGCCGGGCAGCGTTCGCGCGGCCGAGGGCTTGCGGCCGAGCAGGATCTGGGTGGCACCCGCGAAGACGATGGCGGCGAAGGCCAGCGCGAGCGCGCGCTGCGGCACCCACGCCGACAACGCCGTCGCCAGCAACGTGCCCGCGACCATGCCCGGCCCCATCCGGCGCACGAGCGACCAGTCGACGCCGCCGAGGCGGTGATGCGTTCGCACGCTGGCGCTGGAGGTGAACATGATCGAGGCCATGCCGGTGCCGAGCGCCAGATGCACCGTGTGGTCGGGAGCGAGCTGCTGCGCCGTGAACATCGCCGCCAGCACCGGCACCAGCGTCATGCCGCCGCCGATGCCGAGCAGCCCGGCGAGAAAGCCGATGAAGGCGCCGGTGGCGAAGTAGGCGAGCATCCAGGCCAGGATCACCGGCGCAGTATTGCATCGGACCTCGGGCTCATCATCGACGCTCCTCCGGGCTCCTCGTTTGCCAAAGCGCACGCATCATGAGCGCACGCGCCATCTGGAAAGGTCACCTCGTGCTCGGCGGGCAGGAGGTGCCGGTGAAGATGTACTCGGCCATCCAGGACCAGGCCGTGCACTTTCACCTGCTCCACGGCAAGGACCTGTCGCCGGTCGAGCAGCGCATCGTGCGCAAGGACAACGGCTGCGAGGTGGCGAAGGAATCGCAGCGCAAGGCGTTTCCGCTCGACGACCGGCGCGCGGTGATCCTGGAGGCGAGCGAGCTCGAGACGCTCGATCCCGAAGCCGACCGGGCCATTCGCGTCCTGCGCTTCGTGCCGCGCGACGCGCTCGGCGACCCGTGGTTCGATCGCCCCTACGTGCTCGGCCCCGACGAAGACGACGGCGCCTATTTCGCGCTCGCCGAAGCCCTGGGCGGCAAGGACCGTCTCGGCATCGCACGCTGGGTGATGCGCGACAAGACCTATCTCGGCGCGCTGTCGGCCGAGGACGGCTACCTTCGCATGACGACGCTGCGCCGCGCCGAGCAGGTGCTCGCGGTGCCTTCCGTCGAGCCCGACAAGGCGCGCACGCCGTCCGATGCCGAGGTCAAGCTCGCCGAGCAGCTGGTCGAGTCGATCACCGGCGCGTTCGAGCCCGAGGCGTGGCAGAACGAATACCGGGAGCGCCTCCACAAGCTGATCGAGGCCAAGGCCAAGGGGACCAGGCTGCGCCTCGTCACGGCCAAGCCGAAGGAGGCGACGAGCGATCTCGCCGAGAGCCTGCGCGCCAGCCTGGCGGCGTCGAAGGGGAAGAAAGTTGCCTGAGGCGAAGCAGCCCGCGGCGCCCGTCCGCCCGTTCTGGTCGGGAACGATCACGTTCGGCCTGGTCAGCATCCCGGTCGACCTCTTCGCGGCGGTGGTGCCGCGCCGGAAGTCGATGAAGCTGGTCGACGAGGAAGGCCATCCGCTCGGCCGCCGCTACTGGTGCCCCAAGGGCGAGAAGGTCCTCGACAACGACGATCTCGTGCGCGGCTACGAGACCGCGGCCGGCAAGATGGTCGTGATCAGCGACGAGGAGTTCGCCTCGGCCGCGCCGGAGAAGTCGCGCGACATCGACCTCGAGCGCTTCGTGCCGCTCGACGCCATCCCGCCGTTCTTCTTCGATCGCCCCTACCTCCTCGCGCCCGACGAGCGCGCCGGCAAGGCGTACGCGCTGCTCGCGCAGACGATGGCCAAGACCGGCAAGGCGGGGATCGGCAGCTTCGTGATGCGCGGCCACGAGTACCTGGTGGCCATCCTCGCCGAGAACGGGCTGCTGCGCGCCGAGGTCCTGCGCTACGCCGACGAGCTGCGCACGCCGCAGTCGATCGGCCTGCCCAAGCCCGGCAAGGCGGAGGCGAGCCGCGTGCGGGCGCTCGCCAGGGAGATCGATTCGCTCAGCAAGCCGGGCGTCGACC
>JBDTPG010000181.1:0-5692 GCA_039932815.1 Caldimonas sp. | reverse complement strand
CCGCGTCGAGCGCGCCGAGCGTCGATGCGTTCGACGCGGTCTCGTCGAAGCTGCCATGCATCAGCGCCGCCATCGCATGATCGAGCGCCATCTCCATGTAGATGTAGCTCGTCCTGATCGACTGGCGGACGCGCTCGACTTCCTGCTTGGGCGGCGCATGGCCGAGCAGGGTGGCGACGATCTCGAGCGCTTCCCACGGATGGGTGTCGTCGTACTCGGCATGGACGCGCAGCCAGCGCATGGAAGGGCCGCGCAGGTGAGCGGGCAGCGACGCGGCATAGGTCGGCGTCGCGCAGACCACGCAGGACCATTCGCCGGTCGCGCCCTCGACGGCGTAGTTGGTCGCCGCGACGCCCACCGCCAGGCTGGCGCGATCGCAGACGTACCAACACCAGTGGGCGAGGGCCGACAGGCCCTCGATGTCGTCGCCCTCGCGCAGATCGGCGACGGTCAGGTCGACGGACCGCGCCCACTCGACCCAGTACTCCGCGTGCTTCTGCTCGACGCGGATGTTGTGCATCAGGTAGCGCCGCGCCAGGTCCTCGCCGGCGCTCGCGCCGTGGCTGACCTTCTTGAGGTTCATCGACATGAACTGCGGGAACTGCTCGATCGTCGGCCAGATGCCCTTCAGGAACCTCTGCATCGCCGGCGCCGGCAGCTTGGCGTCGCGCATCAGCGAGAACAGCTCGTGATCGACGACACGCATCTTGTCGCGGCCGGTTTCGCCGACGACCCGTTGCAGCCAGGCGGGATAGCTCGCGATGTCCTTCAGCTCACCGGTGCGACGGAACTCATGCGTCATGCGCGTTCTCCACGGAGGGTGAGCAAGCGAGCGGTCGCCGCGGTATACCACGGCCCGCGTGACGGGTCGAGGCTCGGGTTCAGACTTCGGCGCTGAGGTGGCTGTCGAGAACGTCGAGGAACTTGCGAAAGTCGACCGGCTTGGTGAGGTAGCTCTCGAAGCCTGCCGCGAGAGTGGCGCTGATCTGCTCCGGCAGGGCGTCCGCCGAGAGCGCCACCAGCCTGAGGCCCGCCGTCTGCGGGCTTTCCAGCAGGGCGCTGGCCAGCTCGAGCCCGGTCATGTCGCCGAGATTCATGTCGACCAGCATCAGGTCGGGCGGATCGCGGCGCGCCATCTCGAGCGCGCGAGCGCCGTTCGTGGCGACGCTCAGGTCGACCGTCGGTCGAAGGGCGACGACCTGACGGATCAGCTCGACGTTGACCTCGTCGTCCTCGGCATAGAGCACACGCAAGGTCCCGCCCAGGGGGCCATGCTGGCTCGGCGGTGCCTGCGCGCGGAGCGTGGTCGAGGGCGCTTCGGTGGCCTTGAGGACCAGGGTGGCGACCGTGCCGTAGCCGAGCGTGCTGGAGATCATCAGGTCGCCCTCCATCAGCTCGACCAGGCGGCGGCTCAGGACGAGGCCGATGCCGGTGCCCTCGATGTTCGATCTCTCGGCGCCGAGCCGGTTGAAGGGCTCGAACAGGCGTTCCAGCTTCTCCGAGGTCATGCCGAGGCCGCTGTCCTCGATGCGGGCCGATCCGGTCGCGCCGCTGCCCTCGAAGCTCACGGTGACGCTGCCACCGATGCGGTTGTACTTGACCGCGTTGCTGAGCAGATTGACGAGCACCTGTCGCATCCGCACCTTGTCGGCGAGGACCCAGACCGGATGCCGGGCGCCTGCGTTGCGCATGTCCTCGACGTCGAGAGTGCCGGTGGCCGGGTTCGAGACGCGCAAGCGGACGTCCGCCGCCGCCGCCAGCGGGGACACCATCGCCAGCGCATCGGCCACCGCGTCGCCGAGGTCGACGGCCTCGATCGAAACCATCATCTGTCCGGATTCAACGCGCGACAGATCGAGGACGTCGTTGACCAGCGCCAGGAGATGGGCGCCGGCGTTCTCGATGTGCTGGATCCGGCCGAGCTGCTCGATGGTGGGCGGGCGCACCGCATCGAGGCGAAGCAGCTGGGCGAAGCCGAGCACGGCGTTGAGGGGGGTGCGCAGCTCGTGGCTCATGCGCGACAGGAACTCGGTCTTGGCGCGATTGGCGGCCTCGAGCGCCGACCGCGCCTGGCGCTCGGCGCGCGACAGGTGCAGCTCGGTGACGTCGCGCATGACGACGGTCATGAGAACGCCGCGGTCGGTTTCGAGCCGGGACAGCGATGCCTCGAGCGGGAACTCGTCGCCGTTCGCGCGCTTGCCGATCAGCTCGTGCAGCGCGCCCGGGGGCTTGGTGGCGTGGTCGCCGTTGACGAACCGGTTCGTCGCGGCGTCGCTGCGCCGCTCCGGACGAAAGGGAATGAAGCGATCGATCGGGCCGCCGATGGCATCGCTCGCGGCGACGCCGAAGAGGGTCTCCGCGGCGCGGTTGAAGACGACGATGCGGTTCTCGCTGTCGATCGTGATGACGCCGTCGGTCACCGCGTCGACGAGCTTGACGATGCGAAGCTCGCCCTGGCGCACGGCGGCCTGCATCGTCAGGCGCGCGCTGATGTCGAAGAACGTCGCCACGGCGCCGTGGACGCGGCCGCCCTGGGCGACCGGATGGGACCAGTACTCGACCGGGAACGACGTTGCGTCGCGGCGCCTGAACATCGCGTCGGCGATGTGGACTTCCTGGTGCTCGGTGTTGGCCTGGCGCATCGCGCCGGCAGCGGACCCCCCTCCCGCCAGCGACGGCTGGACGAGATCGTAGATCTCCCGGCCGAGCAGCTCGCTTTCACGGTCGTAGCCGAGCATCTGCAGCGCGGCGCGGTTGATGAAGGTGCACTTGCCGCCGGGATCGACGCCGAACAGTCCCTCCGCGGCCGAATCGAGCAGGCCCTGGAGCGACTCCTGCCGATCCCTCACTTGGTCCTCGGTGAGCGCCTGGACGCGCGCGGCCCGGCGCACGAAGGCGACGCCGGTGGCCGCGAGCAGCGCCGCCAGCGCCGCGTTCACGACCAGAAGGAGCCTCTGCGTCTGCCGCGACGCCTCGCCGAGCTGGGCGGAGAACTTGCTCTCGAGTTGGGTCAGCCGGCTGTTCAGGTGCAGCGCCTGCGCCCGCATTTCCGAGCCCGACGCTGCATCGACCTCGCCGCGCAGCACCTTCTCCCGCGAACGCTCGGCCAGCTCGCGCATCTGCTGGATGACAAGGTCGCCGTCGGTCCACGTCGTGATGGCGTCGGCCATGAACGGGATGTCGTGGAACCAGCGGAACAGGCGGATCAGGCCGGCGATGTCGTCGGGGTGGTTGCCGCCTTGAAGGAAGCCCTCGCGTGCCAGCGCCAGGTCGGGATTCGGCCGCTGCAGCGCTTCGCGCGCGAAGCGATCGCCCAGGGGGACGGCGAGCGACTGCTGGAAGCGCCGGTAGTCGTCCTCCTTGTGGTATTCAGCGTAGTCGAGCAGATAGATCTGCGCGTCTTTCTGCCCCTTGGAGTACAGGCTCTCGCCGGTCACGTAGGCGCGCACGGACGAGAGCACGTCGATGCTGACCGCGGCGACGACGAGCTGCAAGGCGATGATGGCGCCGAACAGGGCCACCACGGGCCAAGACCGGCGCGGCGCGGTCGGTCGCGCCGCGCTGTCGCGCAAGGAAGGGAGATTGCTGTCGCGCGCCAAGCCCTCTTTCTACCCCAGCTTGGCGCCGGTGCGGTTGCCACCGCGCCGCCGCCCGCCGATACTTTTGCTCGAACGGCACAACCTGCCGGTCCCAAGCGCGCCGCGCGTCGGCGCGCCGAACGCATCACCACGACGAGCCCTGGAGACACGCATGAAACTGAAGCCTTCCTTGCTGGCCTTCGCACTGGGGGCGGTCGCCCTCGCGTTCATCGGCACGACGGCCGGCGATGCGCAGGCGCAAGCACCCGCGTTCACGCTGTCGAGCCCGGACCTGCCGGGCAACGTGATCCCGACCCGATTCATCCTCAACGGCTTCGGCTGTACCGGCGCCAACACCTCGCCGGCGCTGGTCTGGAGCAACGTGCCGGCGGGAACGAAGTCGCTCGCGCTGCAGGTGCACGACCCCGATGCGCCGACCGGCAGCGGCTTCTGGCACTGGGCCGTCTACGACATGTCCCCGACGACGACCGGATTGGCGCAAGGGGCGGGCAACGCCGCGGTGTCGCTGCCGGCGGGCGCGTACGGCGGCAACACCGACTTCGTCGACACCGGCGCCACCGGCGGCAACGGCAACTACGGCGGGCCGTGTCCGCCGCAGGGCGACCGGCCGCACCGCTATGTGTTCACGCTCTACGCGCTGGCGGTCGACAAGGTCGCCGCGGCGGGCGGCATCCCGAAGACCGGCACTGCGGCGCTGTACAGCTTCGTGATCAACAAGGGCGTCGGCCCGGCGCTGCTCGGCAAGGCCTCGTTCACCGCGACCTACGGAAGGTAGGCGGCGCGCGTCGGGTTACGGCAGCTTCTGGAAGCCGAACACCGGCGGGTTCATGCCGCAGCTGACGCCGTCGTCGCCGACCTTGCCGGTCGCGTTGACGATGAACTTCGACTTGGCCGCACCGGCGATCGTGAGCGCCGAGGTCAGGTTGAGGCCGTTGGTGCTCGCAGCGCCGGTCGGCTGCATGAACGTGCTGCCGCCGGTGCCGGCCGACGCGTTCGTCGTCAGGTAGAGATAGACGATGTCCGAGACCGGCGCCGCATCGGTGCCGGTGCAGGCGTTCGGCGCGCCGACGGCGTCGGGCGCCTGCGTCGTGCCGCCGTTGTCGCTGCGACAGACATCGGCCGTGTACTGCGTGCCGGCCGTGCACAGCCCCGAGGTGCTGCTCGGCGTGAACTTGATCAGGTCCGACATCTTGATGATGACGCAGTTGTAGGTCGCGTCGGGCGGGTTGCCGCTGCCGAGCGTCGGCGTCGCCAGGAAGTCGACTTCGGTCGCGGCCGCGCTCGAGAACACGGTGACCGGGCTGGTGCACTGGGCGCTCGTCGACAGCATCACCGAGTAGACCTGGAGCTTGAGCGAGCTTGCGTCGAGAGCCAGGGCGCTCGTCGAGACGAGTGTGGCGGCGGCGAGGGCGAATCTGAGTGGCTTCATCGTCTTGCCTCCCGGGATCAGCTGCCGGCGCCGACGATGGTCAGCTTGTCGGTGGTGGCGTCGAAGTCGCCGCCACCGCAGGACGAGACGGCAGCGCCGACGGCGAATGCGCAGAGGACGAGGGCGAGCAGGCGCTTCATCACGGCTCCGGTCGATGAGGTTCCGGGATATCGGCGGGCCTCCTCGACCCTTGAGGCCGAAGCGTCGAAAGGCGGTCAGGCCGTGATTTGCGACCGGCCGGCGCGGACGATGGTGCCGCCCTCGCTGCCGGCCCCCGGTCCGACTTCGATCACCCAGTCGCTCGCCGTGATCACGCGCTCCTCGTGGTCGACCACGATCACCGTGTTGCCGGCGTCGACCAGGCCCTGCAGCTGCGTCATCAGCTTGTCGACATCGGCGGGTCGTCGGCGAAGAAGGCGCAGGCATCGTCGACCGTCATGCGCAGCACCTCGGCGATGTTCGGATGAAGCGCGCCCGTCGGCTCGTCGACAACGTAGACGACGCGACCTGGTCGATCGGTCGGCGCGCATACGGCGAAGCCGTTTCCAAGTAGGGGCGCTGCGCCTCGGCGTACAGCGTGTCGAAGGCGAGCGACGATTTGCCCGAGCCCGAGACGCCCGAGAAGACGACCAGCGCGTCGCGCGGGACGTCGACGTCGACGTCC
>JBDTPG010000180.1:0-5719 GCA_039932815.1 Caldimonas sp. | reverse complement strand
TCATGTCGTTCTTGACCGACTTGACTCCGGAAACGCCGCGCGCGACTTCAGCCGCCTTGTTGATGTTCGCTTGCGAGCTGACGAAGCCGCTCAGTTGCACAACGCCCTTGAAGGTTTCGACGTTGATCTCCGCGGATTTGAGCGTCGGCTCGCCCAACACGGCCGACTTGACCTTCGCCGTGATCGCCGTGTCGTCGAAATACTCACCGGTCCCTTCCTGCTTGGCCGTGGACGCGCAGCCCACGAACGACGCCAGAACGAGCATCAGGATGAAAGTGGAAAAGCGCTTCAGTTGTGTCATGGCAATTTCTCCGCATGAATGATCAATCTACATTCGTCCTCGACGGCCAACCCGCCGAGGAGCACCACCTGGCAGTCGCTGCCGCCGTCGTTCAACTACTTGTGGCCACGACCCACGCCTGCGGCAGGAAATCCACCGACAGCCCGGGTCGTCAATTCGGCAAGCTACAGCCTGCCCATCAGCAGCAGTACGACAACGACGATCAAGACCACCCCAAGAATGCCGCTGGGCGCGTAACCCCAACTCCTGCTGTGCGGCCAGGATGGAACGACGCCGATCAGCATCAGCACCAGAACTATCAGCAGAATTGTTCCTAGACTCATTTCATTTCTCCCTATTCATCAGACGTTGTCTGCAATCGCCCCGGCGGCGGGTGCCCCCGCGATACCCGACGGCTCAGCCCGCCGACCAGCTCAGAACTTGGACTGAAAGTAGTGGAACGAACTGGTGAAGGCGTCCTTGACCTTTTCCATTTCAACGACCATCTTTTCCCAGGAGTCTTCCCCTGCAGCCGTGATCTCGTTGAGCTTGGCGACGGCCAGTTCGGACTGATGCCGCAGCTTGCTCACTTCGACCTTGTACTTCTCGCGAGCATCCGCCTTTGCTTCCTTGGTCTTGGCTTCCAACGCGTCCATCTTGGCGTTCAGGTTGTCGAGTTGAAGTTTCATCTTCGCGGTGTATTCCTCGCGCTTTGTCGGCGTCTTCGTTGACATGATTGAAATTCCTCGTGCTGAATGAATTGGATGATTCGCTTCCACGTGTCTGGCTTCTAGCCACGACGCTGTCGAAGCGTGTCGCTGATGTCATTGCACTAGCTTTGGAAGCTGCAATCTGTGCGCTGACGCACATAAGGGGCGCCCGCGATTGACCAGCGTCAATCCCACCTGTGAATCGACTGCCGTGACGTGCATACCGCGCTCCGAGTGATCCCGCCCGCATCGAGCATGCCGTCCGAGTTGATTGCACAGCGTGAGAGTCCGCTGCCCGACCGCGGCTTTACAGGGGTTCGGCGGGGTCGACCACACTGACTCTTTGCGCCCTGAGCATCCGATCGTCTTCGTGCCGCGGGACCGCGGCGCATTCGCGCGCTCCAGCGACTCCGACCGCCTCGGGCTATTTCTCGACGAACGCCCGCTCGATCACATAGTCGCCGGCCTGACCGATCCCTCCCGAGATCGTGAAGCCGGCGGCGTCGAGGACGCCGCGCATGTCCTTCAGCATCGCCGGGCCGCCGCAGATCATCGCCCGGTCCGTCTTCGGGTCGATCTGCGGGAAGGCGATGTCGCGGCAGAGCTTGCCGCTGGCGATGAGGTCGGTGAGCCGACCCTGGTGCTTGAAGGGCTCGCGCGTCACCGTCGGGTAGTAGACGAGCTGGTCGCGCACCATCTCGCCGAGGACGTCGTGGCGCGGAAGGTCGTGGGCGATGAGGTCGGCGTAGGCGAGCTCGTCGATCTTGCGGACGCCGTGGACGAGGATGATCTTCTCGAACCGCTCGTAGGTGTCCGGGTCGCGGATGATGCTCATGAAAGGCGCTAGGCCCGTGCCGGTCGCGAATAGGTAGAGGTTCTTGCCCGGCAGGAGGTCGGTGAGGACGAGGGTCCCGGTGGGCTTTCTGCCGACCAGCACATCGTCGCCGACCTGAATGTGCTGCAGGCGCGACGTGAGCGGCCCATTCGCCACCTTGATGCTGAAGAACTCGAGGTGCTCGGCGTAATGCGCGCTCGCGATCGAATAGGCCCGCATCAGCGGCTTGCCGTCGACGACGATCCCGACCATGACGAAATGGCCGCTCTCGAAGCGCAAGCTCTTGCCGCGCGTGCATGTGAACGTGAACAGCGATTCGTTCCAGTGGTGGACCGTCAGGACCTTCTCAAGCTCGTAAGCCGCCATTCACCGCTTTCAGTTTGTTTGCCTTCGCCTGCGCCGCCGGCGCGCACACCGCCGCCATCACGACGCGCCGGATCTCGGCGAGCCAGGCGTCGCACTCGCCCGGCCGCATCAGGTCGACGCCGAGGAAGCTCGACAGCGTGTACCGGTTGGAGAGGTAGAAATACCCGAGGGCGGCGAGCGTCAGGTAGACCTTCTTGACGTCGAGGTCGCGCCTGAACACCTTCTGGCGCTCGCCCTCGGCCAGTATTGTCCCCAAAATGTCGAGCACCGGCCGCGACAGCAGCTTGACCTTCACCGACTTGGTGATGTGGCGCCCCCGCTGCAGGTTCTCGTTGCTCAGCAAGGCGACGAACTCCGGGTGCTCGATGTAGTAGCGCCAGGTGAAGGCGATCAGTTTGTCGAGCGCCTCGAGCGGCCGGCGCGGGTCGAGGGTGAGGGCGCTCTCGGCCTCGCCGAGGTCGGTGTAGACGCCCTCGAGCACCGCCAGGTAGAGCGCTTCCTTGCTCGCGAAGTAGTAGTAGATCATGCGGTCGCTCGAGCGCGCCGCGCTCGAGATGCGCTCGACGCGCGCGCCGCTGTAGCCGTGGCGCATGAACTCGTTGCGCGCCGCGCGCAGGATGCGCCGCTGGGTCTGGACCGGGTCACGGACGGCGGGCATCGATGTCTTCGAGCGTTCGGAGCAGGCCTTTGCAAACAGGCCGGGGCATGTTAGATTGACTCGGCAATGAAGTAAACACTTCATTCACCCCCGGTTCGCGGCACAGCACAGGCTCGCACCCATGCAGCAACGTTTCGAGCGCCCCGCATCGATCGCCGAAGCCTCGCGGCAGCTGGCGACGGGTTCGTTCGCGGTGCTCGCCGGCGGCACCGATCTCTACGCGGCGCACGTCGGCAAGCCGATCGCCACACCGCTGCTCGACATCACCGGCATCGCCGAGTTGCGCGGGATCCTCCGCGAGGGCACCTGCTGGACCATTGGCGCGACGACGACCTGGAGCGACGTCGTTCGCGCCGATCTGCCGCCGCTGTTCGACGCATTGAAGGCCGCGGCGCGCGAAGTCGGAGGCGTCCAGATCCAGAACACCGGCACCGTCGCGGGCAACGTCTGCAACGCGTCGCCCGCTGCCGACGGCACGCCGGTGCTGATGGCGCTCGGCGCGAGCGTCGTCCTGCGCGGCGAGCGCGGCGAGCGGGTCCTGCCGATCGAGCAGTTCGTTCTCGGCAACCGGCGCACCGCGCGCGCCGCCGACGAGCTCGTCGTCGCCCTGCGCGTTCCTGCGCGCGGCGCGCGCGCCCGCTCGGCGTTCGCCAAGCTCGGCGGCCGGCGCTACCTGACGATCGCGGTGACGACCGTGGCGGTCGTCGTCGACGTCGACCAGCGCGGCTGCGTCGAGGCGGCCGGGGTCTCGGTCGGCAGCTGCTCCGCGGTCGCGCGCCGCCTGCCGGCGCTCGAGGCGCGCCTCGCCGGCGCACCGGTGTCGAGCGATCTCGCCGCCTTGCTCGGCGCTGCCGATCTGATTCCCCTGGCGCCGATCGACGACCTGCGCGCGAGCGCGGCCTATCGCCTCGACGCCACCCGGACGCTGCTGCGCCGTGCGCTGCTCAGCATCGCCACCGCGCCATGACCGCGCGCGACTTGCCCGCGATCCAGATCGTCCGCGTCGACGTTAACGGCAGCGTGCGCGAGCTCGCTGGCGACCCGACGCGGCGCCTCGCCGACGCGTTGCGCGACGAGCTGGGGCTCACGGGCACCAAGATCGGCTGCCACGCCGGCGATTGCGGTGCCTGCACCGTGCTCCTCGACGGCGAGCAGGTGTGCTCGTGCATCGTCGGCGTCGGCCAATGCGCCGGCCGCGCCGTCACGACCGTGGAAGGGCTCGCCGGCGCCGACGGCGCGTTCTCGACGCTGCAGCGCGCCTTCGTCGCCCACGGCGCAGCGCAGTGCGGCATCTGCACGCCGGGCATGCTGATGAGCGCGACCGCGCTGCTGCGCGCCAACCCGAAGCCGAGCGAAGCCGAGGTGTGCGACGCGCTCGCCGGCGTGCTCTGCCGCTGTACCGGCTACCGCAAGATCGTCGAGGCCGTGCTCGCCGTCGCCGGCGATCGGGTCGCCGACGCAGCGATCGCGGCCGCCGGGCAAGCGGTCGGCGCGCGCGTCGCGCGGCTCGATGCTCCCGCGAAAGTGACCGGCGCCGAGCGATTCGGCGCCGATGCCTGGCCGCACGGCGCCGAGCCGGTGCTGACGATGCGCATCGTCCGCTCGCCGCACGCCCACGCCGCCTTCACCGTTGGCGATCTCGCGCCGCTGCGCGCGCGCTGGCCCGGCATCGTCGACGTCGTCAGCGCGGCCGACGTTCCCTTCAATGCGTTCGCGATCTTTCCCGATCTGCGCGACCAGCCGGTGCTCGCCGACGGCGTCGTGCGCTTCCGCGGCGAAGCGGTGCTGGCGATCGTCGGCGACGCGGCGACCGTCGCCGCGATCGACGACGCCGAGCTGCCGATCGGCTACGCGCCGCTCGCCGCTTGCGAGCACAGCGCCGACGCGCTTGCCGCGGCCGAGCGCGGCACGCCGATGCACGCGCGCTACCCCGACAACGTGCTCTGCCGCGGCCGCGTCGTGCGCGGCGACGTCGAGGCCGCGCTCGCCACCGCGCCGCACCGCGCGAGCGCCTCGTTCGAGACGCGTCACGTCGAGCACGCCTACCTCGAGCCGGAAGCCGGCACCGCCGAGATCGTCGCCGGCACCGATGCGGGCGGCGCGCCGCTGCGCCGGGTGCGAATCTTCGCCTGCACGCAGACGCCCTACATGGACCGCGACGAGATCGCCAGCGTCCTCAAGGTCGGCGTCGAGCAGGTGCACATCGTGCCGTCGGCGATCGGCGGCGGCTTCGGCGGCAAGCTCGACCTCTCGGTGCAGCCCTTGCTCGCCGTCGCTGCCTGGAAGCTCGGCCGCGCCGTGCGCCTCGTGTACGAACGGCCGGAGTCGATGCAGTCGAGCACCAAGCGCCACCCGGCGGTGATGCAGGCGAGCATGGCGTGCGACAGCGAAGGCCGTCTCGTCGCCTACGATTTCGCCGGCGACTTCAACACCGGCGCCTATTCGTCGTGGGGGCCGACGGTCGCCAACCGGGTGCCGATCCACGCGAGCGGCCCGTACCGGATCGCCAACGTGCGCGCGCTGACGCGCGCGGTGCTCACCCACAACAGCGTCGCCGGCGCGTTCCGCGGCTTCGGCGTGCCGCAGTCGACCCTGCTCGGCGAGCTGCTGATCGACGAGCTCGCCGCGCGAACGGGCAGCGACGCGCTCGAATTCCGCCACCGCAATGCGCTCGTCGCCGGCGACACCACGCCGACCGGCCAGACGCTGGCCGCGAGCGTCGGCCTGCGCGAGTGTCTCGAGGCGTTGCGGCCGGCGTGGCGTGATGCGTCGGCCGCGGCGCAGCGCGCCAACGAGAGCGCCGCTGCGCAAGGCTCGCCGCGGCGCCGCGGTGCCGGCATCGCCTGCATGTGGTACGGCATCGGCAACAC
>JBDTPG010000179.1:0-5751 GCA_039932815.1 Caldimonas sp. | reverse complement strand
CAATAGAAGCAGTGGCCGCAATGCGGGTTCCACGAGGCGACGACGTGGTCGCCGGGCCGCACCTGCGTGACCGCGGAGCCGATCGCCTCGACGATGCCCGCGCCTTCGTGGCCGAGCACGATCGGCATCGGGTAGGCGAGGCTGCCGTCGATGACTTCGAGGTCCGTGTGGCACAGGCCGCTGGCCCGATTCCGGATGAGAACGTCGTTCGGCCGCAGCGGCGCGAGCGTGACGCGCTCGATCGTCAGCGGCGCGCCGACCCGGGACAGCACCGCGGCTCTGAATTCCATGGCGGTCGCGCTCCCGGCTAGGGGCCCATCAGCCGCGTCGGCAGCCAGGTGACGAGCGACGGCACGTAGGTGATGAGCATCAGGACGATGAACATCACCAGCATGAAGCTCCAGCCTTCCTTGACGAAGGTCTCGATCTTCACGCGCATGATCGAGCAGGTCGTGAACATCATCGTGCCGACGGGCGGCGTGACGCCGCCGATCGTCAGGTTGACGACGATGACCAGCCCGAAGTGAAGCGGGTCGATGCCCAGCTTGCTCACCGCCGGCACCAGGATCGGCGTGAGCAGGATGAGCGCCGCCGTGCCCTCGATCAGCATGCCGACGACGATGAGCCCGATGTTGATCAGCAGCAGCAGCAACCAGGGCTGCTGGGTGAGGTGGATCAGGAACTCGGCGCCGCGCGCGGGGATGCGCTGCCACGACATGTAGAAGCCGAACGCGCTGGCCGCGCAGATGATGATCATCACGGCGGAGGTCGCGAGCACGGTCTCGACGACGATCGCCGGCACCGCGGGCCACTTGAGCTCCCGGTGCCAGAAGGCGCCGATCAGCGCCGCATAGACCACCGTCATCGCCCCGGCTTCGGTCGGCGTGAAGATGCCGTAGCGGATGCCGAGCAGGATGAAGGCGACGATGGAGAGCGCGCCCGCGCCGTCGACCACAGCCTTGCCGAGCTCGCGCGCCGGCACGCGCCGGGGCCGCGTCGGCAGGTAGCCGCGCCGCCTCGACACCATGTGGACGGCGAGCATCAGGCCGGCGCAGAGCAGGACGCCGGGAACGATGCCGCCGATGAAGAGGCGGCCGACGGAAACGTCGGCGAGGTAGCCGTAGATGATGAGGCCGATGCCCGGCGGGATGATCGGCGTGATCACGGCGGCACAGGCCGTGATGGCAGCGGCGAAGCCGGCCGAGTAGCCGCGCCGGACCATCTCGGGGCCGAGCATCTTCGCCTGCATCGCCGCGTCGGCGTTGGCCGACGCCGACAACCCGCCCATGAGCGTCGCCAGCACGACGTTCGCCTGCGCCAGCCCCCCGACCCAGTGGCCGACGAGCGCGTCCGCCAGATTGAGCAGGCGCCTGGTGATGCCGGCGTGGTTCATGATCGAACCGGCACAGATGAAGAACGGCACCGCCAGCAGCGGGAACGAGTCGGTGACCTGCACGAACTTCTGCACGAACACGCGCAGCGGCAGACCATCGGCGAAGAAGAAGAAGGACAGGGCGGCGATGGCGATGGCGATGGCGATCGGGATGTCGATCGCGAACAGCACGAACATCAGCAGCGCCGGCAGGTACTCCACGTCAGGCGGTCACGTCAAAGGGCGGCGTCGGCCGGCCCAGGGACCTGCAGCCAGGCGCCAGGCAGTCCGTGCCAGCGGCGCCATGCGGTTCGGGCGTAGCGCAGCACCATGCACAGGCTGCCGACCACGACCGACGCATAGGTCACCGTGCGCGGCAGGCGCAGGACCGACGTCGGATCGCCCCAGGCGTTGATCGAGAACTCGATCGCGAGCACGAACAGCGTTGCCAGGAAGGCGAGCACGAGGATGTCGGCGGCGGCCATCAGCCAGCGACGCGGCCCGGTGGGGAGCAAGGCGACGACCATGTCGATCGCCACGTGCATGCCGTACTTGAAGCCCGCCGCCGCGCCCACGAAGACCAGCCACGCGAAGGCGATCGCTGCGACCTCGCCGCTCCAGGCGGCCGGCTGCGCCGTCACGTAGCGGGTGACGACGCCCCAGCAAGCGGAGAGGACGACGACGACGAGCGCGGTGCCGGCGATGATCTCCTCGAACCAGGCGAGCGGACCGGTTCGGGAGCCGGCGGCCGCGGCCGGCTCGGCGGTCATTTCAGGTTGGCGAGCACCGTCTCGCGCAGGCCCGGAGTCCACTTCGGAAACGCGGTGTAGACACTGGCGGTCGCCTTCTGAAATGCCGGCACGTCGACGTCGGTGACAAAGGTGACGCCAGCCGCCTTGAACTTCGCCATGTAGTCGTCCTGGCTGGCGAGCGTCAGACGGGTCATCTCCGCGCCGGCCTTTCTGCCTTCCTCGAGCAGCACCTGCTGCACGTCCTTGGGGAGCTTGTTGAAGAAGGCCGTGTTGATCGGCCACATCACGAAGGCCGTGAAGTGCCCCGTCATCGAGATGTACTTGCGCGTCTCCTGAAGCTTGGATCCCCAGAGCGAGCCGAGCGGCGCTTCGGCGCCCTGGACGACGTTCTGCTGCAAGGCGTTGTAGACCTCCGACCACTGCACGGTCGTCGGCCGCGCACCCATCGCCTTGAAGGTCTCGATCCACATCGTGTTCGGCGGCACGCGCACCGTCATCCCGGCCATGTCTTCGGGCTTTCTCACCGGCTTGTCGGCGATCAGCTCGCGCTGGCCGAAGAAGCCGTTGGCCATGATGAGCTTGAAGCCGGCGGCCTCGAGCTTCGTCTCGATGCCCTTGAACCAGTTCGAGGCGAGCAGCTTCTCGTAGTCCTGGGGCGTCTTGATGAGGTAGGGGCCGTTGAGCACGCCGACGTCCGGGACGAAGTCGGAGAGGTAGCCGGGGTCGGTGATGTTCATCACGTTGGCGCCCTGGCGGATCATCTCGTTCACGTCCTTGCCCGGGCCGAGCTGCTCCGCCGGGAAGACGGTGATCTGGACCTTGCCGTTGGTGCGCGCGGCCACGTTCCTGGCGAAGAATTCCGCCGCCTGGTGGGCCGGCTCGCTCGGCGAGAGCGAATGGGCAAAGCGGATCTTGATGTCCTGCGCCGAGGCAGCGGCGGCCACGGCCAGGGCCGCGGCGGCCACGCAGGCCTTGATGATGTTCATGGTGTCGTCTCCTGAAGAAGCGGGTTGAGCTTGCCACGGGCCTGCGCGCCGGCATAGAGGATGCGCAGCTGCCGGTCGATGACCGCGCCGTGCTGCGTCACGGCGTCGGGGTGCAGATCGCTCTCCGGCGCACGCTCGTGCTCGAAGTGGCCGTAGTCGTCGTGGCCGCGCACGAGGAGGGCGCTGTCGCGAATCGGCGAGAGCTGGCGCACGTGCGTCGGAAGGTAGCGGATCGCGAACCCGATGCGCGGCCACGTGGCGCGATTCGGCTGCGAGCCGTGAAAGAGCAGCACGTGATGGAGCGACATCTCGCCGGGCTGGAGCACGACGTCGACCACCGTTGCCGGATCGACCTTCACCGCGACCTCCTGGCCGCGCGACAGCAGATTGGCGTCGTCGAACCGGTCTTCGTGCGCCACCTGGGCGTGATGCGTGCCGGGCACGACCTGCATGCAGCCGGACTCCGGCGTGCTCGGCGTCAATGCCACCCACGCGGTGACGACGTCGGGCGACGACAGTCCCCAGTAGGTGGCGTCCTGGTGCCAGCTCACGTAGGCCGTGTCGCCGGCCGGCTTGGCGAAAAACTGGGAGGCCCAGCAGAAGAGGTTCGGGCCATGCAGCGATTCCACGGCATCGAGGATCCGTGGATCGCGCACGAGCGCATCGAGCCAGGTGAAGAGCAGATGCGGCTTCTGGTTGTTTCGGCCCTTGAGGAAAGCGGCCCGATCGCTGAAGCGAGCCTGCAGCTGGGCGGCATCCTCCCGCGCCAGAGCGGGAACGGGGTGGAGGATGCCGCGCTCGCGGAATGACGCCACCTCGGCGTCGGCCAGATGTCTCGACTTGGAATCGGCTGCGGTCATGGACTCAGCCCTTTGCACATCGATTCATTGATGAAATCCAGTTTCGCATGTAAAACTTGGGCGTGCCCCTTGTCGTTTCCCCTAGGCGACGCCCCGTCCCTGCCGCCGCGCCGGCGGCTGCCGAGCCGGCCGACGCCGCGTACACGGCGCCGGCGCTGGAAAAAGGGCTCGACATCCTCGAGCTGCTCGCGGCCGAGAACGACGGCCTGGCCCAGGCTGCGATCGCGCAGCGACTGGGCCGCTCCACGGCGGAGCTCTTCCGGATGCTGAGCGTGCTGGCGCGACGCGGCTACCTGACGCGCCATTCCGACGGCATGTACCGCCTGTCGATGCGGCTGTTCGAACTCGCCCATCTCCACCCGCCGTTGAAGCGGCTCCTCGATGTGGCCCTGCCCGCGATGCGCGAGCTGGCCGAGGCCTGTCGCCAGTCGAACCACCTGGTGATCCACTTTGCGGGTCGCATCCTCGTCGTCGCCCAGGTCGACAGCCCCGAGCCGATGGGCTTCGGCGTGCGCCTCGGCGCGAATTTTCCGTTCCGGCCCGACCGTGCGTCGTCGCGCGTGCTCTCCGCCTTCCAGCCCCTCGCGACGCAGGACGAGCTGATCGCCGAGCTGCTCGCCAACGGCGGCCGTCGCGGCGTGTCGGCGGCGCGGATGCGCGATGGGCTCGCCGACATCGCGGCCAAGGGCTTCTACATGGCGCCCAGCGACACGACAACCGGTGTCACCGACCTGTGTGCTCCCATTTTCGATCACGGCCGGGGGGCCGTGGCAGCGTTGACGGTCCCCTATCTGAGGCAGCGCGACGTCCGCACCGGTATTGCGTCGGCGCGGGAGGCGCTCCTGGCGACGGTGAAGCGGATCTCTTCGGGGCTCGGCGCCGTGCGACAGGGCTGAATCGGAGAGCATCCCAGGTGCATCCGCACCGCAGGGTCGGGAAATGTTCGGTGTTGCGGCGCTTGCGACCGCGCAGCGGTAACCTTCCGGCCCGCGCCCCGCGCCCTCTGCGCGGCGGCATCTTGCGCGCGCCACGGCGAACCGCCCGCGCCCCCCGCGTCGCGCCGCCTTCAGCCCTCCTCCTCCTCCCCGATGCTCGGATCCTCCAAACCTATTCCCTTCGATCCCTACGGCCGGCGCCGCTCGCGGCGCGGCGTGCCCCGCTGGCTGCTGCTCATCGTGCTCGGCATCGGCCTCGGCATCGGCGCCGTGCTCTACGTGCAGGAGCGCCACCTGCCGCCGCGTCTCGGCGCCAAGGCCTCGGCCGAGCTGCGCGACTCGTTCGAGCGTGCCGATGCCGAACGCAAGCGCCTGCAGGCGGAGCTCGCCGCGACGGCCGACCGCCTGCGCGGCACGCTCGACGAGAACAAGCGTCTGGCGTCGGAAGCGGGCGCTCAGGTCGAGACCGTGCACCGGCTGCGCAAGGACATCGCATCGCTGGTCGCGTCTCTTCCGCCGGATCCGCGCAACGGGCCGGTGGCCGTGCGCGCCGCGCGCTTCGAGGTGCAAGGCGACGCGCTGGCCTACAACATCGTGCTGTCGCGGGAGCGCCCCGGCTCGCATCCGTTCGGCGGCGTGATGCAGCTCGTCGTCGCCGGCGCCTCCGGTCGCGCCGCCGACACGGTGGTGCTGGCCCCGGTGCCGATCTCGGTCGGGCTCTACGACACGGTGCGCGGCAGCCTGCCGTTGCCCCAGGGGTTCAAGCCGCGCCAGACGACGATCCAGGTCCTCGACAAGGTGGGCGGCAAGCTGATGGGGCTGCGCGTCATCAACGTCAATTGAGGG